>JAKSDL010000845.1 GCA_022360105.1 Pseudomonadota bacterium | reverse complement strand
CGCTTCAATAATGACCTCACGGGGACTTAATATCTCAGCATCAAAACAGCTTATCAAATCTTCACGGTCAAAAGGAAAATAGTCATTCTTAACAAGCGTTCCATATACTTGTGAAAGTCTGGCTTTGATAATGCTTAATGCGGCTGCGGTATCACAGCCTTTAAGTATGGAAATGTTTGATTCAAGTCTGCTGACGACATGGCTGTTTAACTCCTTCCTGAATCGTTCTTCCCAGAGCTGGCCCCGATAAAAGGCTACAGGAAGCATGGCTTGGGCTCTGTCTACCAGAAACTCCAGCATTTTCCCAAACGCGGTCACGTGGGAAGGACTTTCCAGATTCTCCATGCGATCGAAACAAACCAGTAATAGCTGACCATACTTTGCGAGCAGCCTGCTTATCGAAAACAGAATCGAGCGAGATTCCTGTTCAAGGTACGAATCCGTGGCACTGAACCTGGTTCCTACCTTTAGCAATGCGGCGTCTTCTTCATCCAGAATCACACCTTTCAGCCAGCTTAAAGCGGGAGTCCGAAGTCGATTAATTCTGAGATTTAAAAAAACAGCCAAAAATTGTTCATCCAGATCAGGGAACTCTGAAAGCAGAAAATCCGCACCGTATTTTTCGATAGATTTGCTGGCAAGGACTTTTTGCAAAATTTTGGAACGGCGAAAGCAGGTTGGGTCTTCTTTCAAGCTTTTAATAAGCTTTCTTTGATCAGCTACAGATATCTGTTTAATTCGAATTTTTTTTATTAGCAAATCAGTAAGTACTTTACCCAGCAGCACATCAAACTGGGTCATGTTATCCGTGCCTGATCTGGGTCGACAGAGATTGATTACGATTTCGCGTAAAAGATAACGAAAGGTTTGCCCGGGGTCTTCAATGGGCTGGATATAAGAAAACAAAACCGTTCTGGAACCGGTAACCAGTTGTTTATGGATTCTTGATATTAAATGAGTTTTTCCGGCACCTGCTTCCCCGAGTACAAGACATGCCATACCATCACCCGGATGCTTACTTTTTTGTGAAATGGTATTGAAAATAAAATCGAATACCTCCTTGTTGACACTCTTTACATCCGGAAACTGGTTCATCCAGGGATCACTGGTACTCGCCGAAAGAAATGGATTGTTTTTTTTGAGTAGGTCAATTTTTTGCTGATTATCCATTGTCAATCCAATTAACTATAATTCTGAGCCTTCCCTTGGTGTCGGTATAAGATTTTTCCAGTTCCTCTTTGGTCAACAACTTGGGATCACCTCCTTGCAGCTGGATGGCCAAATTAGATTTCAACCTCTCAAGTGTGCTGTCGAAATGATCTTTAGGCCAATTAAGAAAATCACGAATTTCGTGGATCCTTACAAATTGTCTTCCTTGTCCAACCGTGTGAAAAGCCGCTCGAAACAGGGCTTCATCACTATCAGTATTTCGCTTTTCCCATTTCTGAGAACCATGTTTAAGGGCAAACAATTTTGGAGTATGTGTTTTAGAATGAAGCTCGCATGTAACTTTTTGCTCTTTCAATAGTTTGTTTAACCCGCCAATGAAGTCCGCGCTTTTAAAGGGTAGTCGATTTTGTAATTGTTTTGAGGAAAGATGTGGATTTTGACAAAGTTTGTTTAAAATTATCTCATCTACACCAAGGTTTTGTCCCAAATAAACGGTTCTTCGCCCTTCAAAGCAGATTAAATCTTCACTTAGATACGGTTCAAACGCTTTTCGAACCATTCTTAAGCCGGAATTTTTTGTTAATCGGTGCGAATTCAAAAGGGCTTTAGGCATTGTGTCCCTGATAAAACGCAATGTTATATAGTTTTTCTGCTTTTTTTGTAGCAAACCCAGCAAATACTGATTTAATTCCATGATTATTTCTTAAATCTCAATATGTTATCCTTCAATCTGTTGTTGGAACATTGTTAACTCATAATAGAAATTCGGTCAACTATACAACAATCGCTTAATTGGATTCCCGTTGAATGCATAATGACTCTAATTGACATGGAAAGCTCACAACTCTATGATTTCAGAATTAGACGATTAGTATCTTCTGCTTACTGATAGAAAGTAAAAAGCAAAGATCCTGCCGAATTAACCATAAAGCTTCTATTGATCAATGGATACATTGTCTGGGAATACCCTGATTCAGTTATTAAATAACCTTTCCCCAAAAAATATTCTGGTCGTTGGCGATTTAATGTTGGATCAATACATCTGGGGAAACGTGGAACGTATCTCTCCTGAAGGTCCAATTCCCGTTCTCAGGGTCGACGACGAGGAATTCCGACTTGGAGGGGCCGCAAACGTAGCCGTTAATATCAAGCATCTCAAATGTTCGGTATTTCCGGTAGGATTGGTGGGAATGGATCACTCCGGAGACAAATTGCTGAAAATCCTTGCAGATTTGGACATTTCAACGGAAGGTATTGTGCGGCACAAGTCGTTTCAAACGATCGTAAAACAGAGAGCAATCACAGCCCAGCAACAATTGTTGAGAATTGACTACGAATCAAGTTTAAGACCCGATAGTTCACTACAACAGTCTTTGCAAAAGAAAATTGAGAAACTCATGCCTGAAATACATGCCGTGGTTCTTTCCGACTATGCCAAGGGGGTATTAGGTCGGGAGTTGATCGCTGCCATCATCACTCTGGCTCATGAAAAGGAAATTCCAGTCATTTGCGATCCAGCCAAAGGTGTTGATTTCAATGATTACAAAGGCATTACTTCTATCAAACCGAACCGTATCGAAACGGAGCAATCCACAGGCTTGACCCTGGATTCAAAAGAAGCCGTCTTAAAAGCGGCTGCCAGCTTAAAGAAAATCTGTAATTCCACGTTTGTGACCGTCAGTCTGGATAAAGACGGCATTCTTTACTACAAGGATGACAGTGATTACAGCTTCTTAGCTTCGAATGTGCCGGAAGTATTTGATGTTGTAGGTGCCGGTGATACATTGATCAGTACCCTTTCCGTTTTATTGGCAAATGATGTCTCTCCACTTCAATCAACCTACATCGCGAATATTGCTGCCGGTCTGGAAACATCTCATGTAGGGGTTGTTCCTGTACCCTGGATAGAGATCATCAATCATATCGGAGGAGATTCACTCAGCCGAAAAATAACCACCATCTCAAAGCTTTTAGCCGATCTAAAAACCGGAAATGGCACTTCACTTATCTTTACAAACGGATATTTTGACAATATATCGGCCGGACATCTTCGATTCCTGCTGGAAATAGATAAACTTCCAGGTAACCTGGTAGTGGCTATAAACAGCGATGCTTGTATCAAGCGGCAAAAGGGGGCGTTTCCGCTTCTAAAGGAAATGGATAGAGCACGATTACTGGCAAGTATGGAGAACGTGCAACACGTCATTGTTTTCGAAGACGATGACGCATCGGATTTAATAAAACAACTGAAACCAAAAATTGTCGTAAAGGGCGAACAATTCAAAGATCAGAAGATTCCGGAACAGGCAGCCATTCAAGAAACAGGGGCAAGCATTGAATATATCCCCCATTTTGCTTGGGAATCACCATCAAGTCATTAAACATTTAACTCATTTTTTGTAACTATATTTTGCTCAATATTACCGGCGGAAAATTCAAGGGTATCAGGCTCTCCACTCCCAAGGGGAACGATTTTCGTCCCACTCTCGGTAAAACTAAAGAGGCATTGTTCAATGTTATTACCAGCCGTTACGAGCTAACTGATTATGACTGTTACGACCTGTTTGCAGGTAGTGGCGCATTAGGACTGGAGGCAATTAGTCGCGGGGCAAAAAGGACGATATTTGTAGAAAATAGCAAGCCACATGTCGAATTTATTAAGCAAAATATTCGAAAACTTTCCCTGGAAGACCAAACAATCGTTTATAAAGATAATGCAATTCACTGGTTATCAGGTATAACCTGGGATTACCCGCTAAATCTGTTTTTAATTGATCCACCCTATCAGACCGATTTGGCGCAGGAAGTACTGGATGAACTGGGAAAAGCCGCAGCTTTCTTACAGGAAAGCCTGGTTGTAGTGGAGTCATCAAAAAAGAAAACTCTTATTGCACCCGAATGCTTGGCTCTTTTTCAACAAAAAGCATATGGCTCTACCAAACTTGAGTTTTTTCAAATTCTAAATTAAGGCAGATTATGAAAGTTCTACTCATCGGTGTGGTTATGTTTAGCATAGCTATTGACTGTATCGCTGAAAATGGGTCTTTTTTAGTGTTAAAATCGACTTACCTGTTTCAAAACCAGGATCAAACCGGCAGGAAAATCTTGACTCGAGACCGTCAAGCCTACCAGGTTATGGATATGTACGTCCCCAAAAATGGTACTATGGTGTTCAAAATAGAATTCACAAAAAAGACACGAGCCATTAATGGTTCCGGTTTCATTGTGGAAACCGAATCCGAGTTAAAAGAATTGGGGCTTAGCGAAGTTAAGGTTTATGCAGAAAAACCTAGCAGAAAAAGTGATCTGACAAAATTCCAACTTGTGCCTTCAAACCAACTGTCATTTACAGGCAGGCAGGAAGAGTCACCGGACTTTCCCAAGCTCACCTGGAAGGCGGTAAACTACAAAACCCAAGCACCCATACATGTCTGGGTGCCGGAATGGGCCGGTATTTACAGACCGGACAAAAATGCAAGCTGGCTTAACAACACTTACATTGCAGCTATTTCCAAGCAATTTAAAAAGGATGTTTTGGATAAAGTGTTGAATGGGCAGGTTGAAACCGGATTCACCAAAGAACAGGTCAGGCTTGCCTTGGGCAATCCAGAGAATGAACAATTGATTGAAAACGACACCAAGCTGGAATGGGTTTATAGCAGTCGAAAAGTCATTTTCACTAACGATATTGTCAGCAGGGTCTTATAAATCACTACTTGGCTGACTTGGCACAGCGGAAGCCTACATCTTTCCAACCATAGGTGGGATCGCTGCTGTCTCGATACCAACCGATGGAATGAGTTGCAGGCAACGCCCAAGAGCCACCTCGGATAACCTTATTCCTGCCGACTTGCCTTGATCTGAACGGACTGCCCGGGTAAGGTCGTAAATAACTGTCAACCCATTCTCTGACATTACCCGCCAAATGCCTGACTCCATATGGAGAAACATCTTTGTTTGGGGTTGAAGTTGAAACGGGCCCCAGCATGCCAGATTCCAGTGTCTGGGCAAAACCTGTGTAAAACTTTTTACCGTTCCAGGGATAGGGCCTGCCATTGACTCCCCTGAAAGCTTTCTCCCATTCTACCTCTTTTGGCAGCCGTTTTCCTTGGACTTTACAGTATCGATTAGCATCCTTCCAGTTAACCATAACAACAGGTTGATCTTCTTTATCAACCGGCATTTTTCCACCAGGCCAGGATTTGGGAGCTCTGTGTTTATATCGCTTTACAAATGCTTCGTAGTCCCCGTTTGAAACTTCTGTTCTGTCGATGTAATAGGCTTTCAAAGGCACTCTGAAAGCGGGAAAAGAGATTTCTTTTGAATCGTTTGATCCCATCACAAAATCCCCGGCAGGTATTAGAACCATTTTGTTTTCTGCTTTTGAGACTTTGGTTCCTGTTTTTCTGGTAGGTGTATCATTGGATTCAATTGAGATCGTTTTCGCCCACTCAATAACACCGTTATATATATTGAGCATTTTGAGAGAAGCTATATTTTTCCCATTGCGGGTTGTTATTCTTCCGTAGACAAAAGCGTCTACTCCGTACAATTCACCCATACGTTTTGCTTTCTGCTCATCAATAAAGTCTTCCATATTGAGCTTCTGTTCTTCCAGAATCAACTGCAGATTTTCCCGGTCAACCACCTGGAAACTCCCATCTTTGGTCAAAGCGACTGAAAGGTAATCAATGAGCTTGTTTGAATCGAAATTGCTTTTGATACTCCAGAAACTGATCTGGTTAATTCTGTTGGCTTTCAATCTTTCAAGATCTGCCTTGATATAATTGTTTGTCTTTAAAGCCAGGTTTCGAATTAGCTGCGTGTTGTTTTCAAGGCTTTTCAGTTGAAAAATATCCGCCCACACCAAGGCAGAGCTTTCAACATCAATAGCCTTTAACACAATGGTATCATTATAAAAACGCCCATAAACAAATAGATCCACACCCAGCAGTTTTCCCAGCTCCTTGTAGGTATCGGAAGAAACCATGCCGGAGAGATTAAATCGTTGCTCTCGCAGAATTAGCTGTAGTTTAGAGCGATCGATCACTCTGAATCTTCTTTTTTGAACAATCTCATTTTCCGTATAATCGATTAATTCATTAACAACAGCCTTATCCAGATTTCCCTGAATTCTGGAAAATGCAATCGTACCGTATTTCCTTCCAGGAACTTCACTCAAGGAAACCGCAATCAATTTTGATAGCTGCAAGGTATCAAAGCTATAAACTTTTGATGGTATGGCAATCAACATTGTTAGAAAAAATACAGGTATCAGCACAGACAAGAAAGTGGGGTGATTTGAAAATTTAAAATCGATCCTGTGTGAAATCATTTTCATTGAGTTTGCTCTTTAGTTTTTGATCGTTTTGTTCTAATTTTATGGTTTTTAGTCTACAGGTAAGATTCTTTGATTTGTTATATTTCTTGCAGCTTTTCTTCCAGGCTACCAACGGCGTACATACACCGTAATATATAGTATCGGTCTACTTTAAGCAAGAAACCCTGTCCTGATATTTTAGTCCCTATGGCCTTGTATATTGTTTCCGTCCCGATAGGACATCCTGGCGACATTACGCTGCGCGCTGTAAAAACGTTTGAGGATGCTGATTTTCTAATTTGTGAAGAGTTTAAAAATGGAAGAAAACTGCTAAAACAGCTAAACATCGAAAAAGAGCTGTTTAATCTCAACGAGCATAATGAAGAAACCGGCACGGAAGAGATTATTCAAGAGTTGCTGAAAGGGAAAAAAGCAGCACTTTTTTCCGATTGTGGCACGCCCTTATTTGCCGATCCTGGCAGTTTGCTCGTTAAACGCTGCCATGAAACCGGAATCAAGGTCATTCCTATTCCTGGTGCGTCTTCGTTAATGGCCGCTCTCGTGGTAGCAGGTGTCCGGCTCGACCAATTTCACTATGCCGGTTTTCTTCCTAGAAACACCTCAGATCGTAGAAAAGAGATCAGAAATCTTCTTGGATTTAATTGCCCAGTTATTATTTATGATGCACCCTATCGACTCAGCGCCTTGATAACAGACCTAAAAGCTGAACTACCCGGTGTCAGACAAGTGACACTCGCTTTGTCACTAACCAAACCGGATGAAAAGGTTTTATTTGGCACGATGGGCGATTTGGTGAAAATGCTGGGACCCAAGCCTCCTAAAAAAGAGTTTGTTATGATTTTACATCCTCAAATACTCAAAAAAAGCAAAAAACATGTCAAAACTCGGAAAAGGAGGTAACCGGATTTTAGATCAATCCGGCTTGCTGCATTGTTTATCTATCTGCCCACCCCATTTTTCCAAAACAGATTTTAGTAATTCCTCATCTTCGATCAAAGCTTCTGGATACCACGGTTTCATTCTACAATCCACTACCACCGGTCCTTGAAACCCGATATGCATTCGATCGACAAACTGCTCACCAACCATGTCGGCAGCCGGTTCAAACCTCGTGAACACGTGCCAGATAAAATCGGAACTGGATTTACAGGCAGCCTTGGGTTCATCCAGAAGAAAAACCATCGAAAATCCTTGAACAGTGGATTCCTTGGACAACTCGCTTGCCTGATCCGGACTGTCTTTATACGAATCTCCTTTCACACACAGTGCCCCCGGACAAAAAACAACAGGCTGGGAAAATGCCGGATTTGTAAACTCACCTGTCCAGTTCGTTGGTAAATCTCTTTTTTTATCCCCGATGCCCATTAAAATGGCCTTGCTTCCCTTGTTAACCTTGGGGCCGGTATAGTCCAAGGTATCCTGGGAAATGTTTGATAATATATAGAGATCCGTTTTAAAATCTGCTCTCTCCAACACCTTAAGAAAGAGCGCCTTGAAATCTTTAATCTCAC
The DNA here is from genome assembly GCA_022360105.1 of Pseudomonadota bacterium. Next base: position 66,506 of record JAKSDL010000845.1, on the reverse strand, counting down.
AATCCTGGTCTGTGACCATTAGAAATTTAGTTAGTGAAAGCTGACCTTCCCCTAATATTCTTAGCGCTGCGGTGAATGCCTCTTTATAATAGCGATTTTTGACTATTGTTGCGGCAAGAGAATGGACGCCTGATTCCTCATAGGCCCAGACCTTTTTTACGTTTTTTAAAACGATGGGAAACAACGGCTCTAAAATGTCCTGGAGAAATTCTGCAATATAATGATCTTCCTGGGGGGGACGTCCAACAATTGTCGCCGGAAAAACCGCCTTGTCCCTGTGATGGATCGATTGGACATTCAGGTAGGGATAGTCGTGACGCAGGGAATAATATCCGTAATGATCACCAAATGGACCTTCCGACTTTCGTTGGTGTGCGGGAATTGTGCCTGAAATAGCAAAATCCGCATCCAGCAACAGGGTTTTACCCAGCTCCCCGGATTTCCAAACATCGATTTTTCCGCCCATCAGTAGCGAGGCAAAAACAATTTCGGGAACATCTTCCGGCAGGGGGGCTATGGCTGCGATGGTAAGCGCGGGCGGTCCCCCAATGAAGACTGAAGCTGGTAATGCCATATTCCTGGATTCAGCTTCATGATAATGAAATCCTCCTCCCCGGTTGATTTGAATGTGCATCCCCGCCTGGTTCTTATTAAATAACTGAACCCTGTACATGCCGAGGTTGTTTTTTCCTGTCACGGGACTTTCCGTGTACACAAGGGGAAGCGTGACAAAAGCACCTCCATCTTTTTCCCAGCTTTTAATCTGAGGCAACTGTCCTAAATCAACAGGATCAATTTTGTTCCTTAACACAGGACCACCGGATCGATTCCGTGTACCAATTTTGAGTGCCTGCCACCCTAGATTCCTGGCCCGCCACAACTTTGAAAGCGAAGGTGGCATAATGTTTTGTACGAGTTCTGCGACCTGGGCAATAAAATTACCCGGAATATCTCCAAACGCCAGGTTCAGACGTCGGTTGGAACCGTACAGGTTGGTGGCGACAGGAAATTTGGTACCCTTAACATTTGTAAAGAGAATTGCCGGCCCTTTCTGTGCACAAACCAACCTCTGTATGCAACCAAGTTCCAGGTTTGGGTCCACTTCATCTTCAACTATCCAAAGCTGGTTTTCTTTGCTTAAAACGCCCAGAAAATCACGGGTGGATCTTAAGGTAGATCTAGCTGCCACTGGTTTTCCCGTCCTTTTTTCTAAAACTCTGCCAGACGATCATTACAAAACCTATACTGATAATATCATCGGCAAAATTGTTAACAAACAAACTGTAATCAAAAATGTGAAAATACATATAATCCGTTACCTGTTGTCTAAACGCACGGTCAATAAGATTCCCAACAGCTCCCGCCAAAATAAGGGTAAACCCCCATTTTTCAAATCTCGCCAGGTCACGATGATTTTTCACTACATATATAGTTAATCCAATTATAACCACGGCTGAAACACCGGTAATCAGCGGTACTCGTATATTGTCCGGCAAACGGGATAAAAACCCGAATGAAATTCCCTGGTTTTCCTGGTAAGTAAGATGAATAAAATTGGGTATGATCTCGATATAGGAACTTGCCGTTAGATGGAGACGGACAAGGTGTTTGATCAATTGATCGATACCAACCAACAGAATTGCTACAAAAACATAAATGCGCATGTATTCTCTTAATATTTATTGGGATGGTCCAACGAAATTTCTGGTAAAAAGACGATAATACTCATTCCGGTGCCTGATGCCAAGTCGACAATGCTCAGTCATACCCTCCACGTTTAATCAATAGATAAGAACGACGAATTTCGCGTTTTTCTGACAAATTAATTATCCTTAGTCAACAAAAACACACCCCATGGTAACGTTTTCATCAACATTGCAAAACCTGGGTTAATGCACGGCCCATTTGGACAAAAAAAACCATATTTCCCTTTGACAATCTCCCAGTGATGCATATAAATAGAAACTTTGATATTCATGAATCAACGAATATGACCGGAATCGGGTCATTATCTTAGGATTAGCCTGTTGTTTTAAGTTAGTGACTTAACTATATATGGTTCCATTCCTTGACTTGAATTTCATCCTAGTTCTGCAGACAAGCTCACGATTCTTGTAAGGATTTAGCATAGACAACGCTGTATTCAACAATATTCCTACGTAATATACGAGTATAGACTCAATGCAATCCAGGGATCCGGTTTGGATACGCAGGTTCTAACTTTGCCGAAAACGTAATAAGGAGATATTAAAATGAAAATAAGAAATATGCTGCTGGGCATAGCAATGGTATTTTTTATTATTCTAGGTTCTGGATGTGAAAAGGATCAGGCAATCAAAATTGGTGTTGCCGGTCCGCACAGTGGTGATTTAGCGCCCTACGGTATCCCCCCTAAAAACGCAGTAATGCTTGCTGCTGACAAAATCAACGAAGCTGGTGGCGTGCTGGGAAGAAAAGTACAAATCGTCGCAGAAGATGATGTGTGTAAACCTGAAGTTGCAACCAACGTAGCCTCAAAAATGGTTGCCGAAGAAGTCGTTGCTGTTATCGGTCATGTATGCAGCGGAGCAACAATCGCAGCAATGGGAGTATATAGAGACAATAACATTCCAGTGGTTTCTCCTTCCGCTACCAATCCTGATATCACCTTAAAAGGTGAAAACCCACTCTTTTTTAGAACAATTCCCCACGATGCTGCCCAAGCTATTCTGCAATCCAAGTTTATTGCCGAATATTTGAAAGCTAAAAGAGTGGCTGTCGTTCATGACAAAGGTGACTATGGAAAAGGATTAGCCAATTTAGTAAAAGAAGGCCTGGAAAAGCGAGGAATCAATATTGTGTTGTATGAAGGTGTAACACCTGGTGCTGTTGATTATTCCGCCCTGATTCGGAAAATTGCCAAGGAAAATCCTGATGTAGTTGCTTTCGGTGGATACCACCCGGAAGGCTCCAAGATTATCACCCAGGCGAGAAAAAAGAATATCAAGGCTGCTTTTATCTCTGGTGACGGCCTTAAAGATCCATCACTCATCAAAATTGGTGGCCAATTTGTAGAAGGCTACTATGTTTCCTCACCTGCTGACATCTCCACAATTCCTGCCACAGTTGAAGTAACTAACGAACTAAAAGCCAGAGGCCAGCAACCTGGTAACTTTGGATTGCAAGCTCATGCAGCAATCATTGCCATATTCAATGCAATCGAAAAATCTAACTCAACAAAAGGCCAGGACATCGGTAATATGCTGAGAAGCGAAAATGTTTCTACAACTCTCGGTAACATCTCATTCGACCAGTATGGTGATGTTGTAGGTTCCGGATTTGCTATTTACCAGGTTCAAAACGCCGAATTTGTATCGGTAGACTGGTAAGCCCACCTAAATCTAAAGATGAGCATTTCCTGCACGCTCATCTTTAGGTCTATTTGTACAATCAATTGAGATTTTGTTCTCAGATCAGCGAGCCACCGGATTCAACATAAAAATGACTCGCTTCAAAACACGAAATAAAATACCTGAATGATTTACCGGAGAAATGGGTTTTCCGAACGGGCGTCCGGTCGGAATTCATTTATCCCAAAAGTCAGATAAAGGTGTAGACACTAGTTAATAACTCATATGTCCGAAAACACAGAAATACTGTTCTATTTCATCGAATTGTTCAGTAGCGGTCTAACAAGAGGAAGTATTTACGCGACACTTGCACTGGGTTATACCCTGGTTTATGGCATTATTGGTCTGATTAACTTTGCCCATGGCGAAGTATATATGGTGGGAGCATTTGTTGGGCTTGTAGTAGCGGGTATTCTATCCATTACAGGATTTAGCCTTTTAACTATATTGTTTTTGACACTGGCATTTGCAATGATTTATGCCGCTGCATACGGTTTCACCATTGAACGGGTCGCATATAAACCACTGCGGGCAGCAAGCCGCCTGGCTCCACTGATCAGTGCCATTGGAATGTCATTATTCTTGCGTGAATATGTAATCTTGGCTCAAACTCCTGATTTTGTAGCTTTTCCCAACTTGATTCCAACCTTTGAATTTATGGAAGGTATCAGAAACTTCATTGAACCAACCGAATTGATGATTATTTTGGCATCAATCATAATCATGAGTTTCCTTGTGTTTCTGATTCAAAAAACAAAAGTTGGAAAGGCCATGCGGTCCATTGCACAAGATCGAAATATGGCAATGTTACTGGGCGTCAATGTTAATAAAATAATTTCCATGACATTTATGCTGGGTTCCTTACTGGCAGCTTTCGGTGCGATTCTGATCGCTTCACACATTGGGCAAATCAATTACAATATCGGTTTCATTGTTGGGCTTAAATCGTTTACAGCTGCGGTACTCGGGGGTATTGGCAATATCCGTGGAGCTGCTTTGGGAGGGCTTGTCCTGGGGTTGACTGAAAGTTTTGCCACAGGATATGTATCCAGTGATTATGAGGACGTTTTTGCCTTCTCCATTTTGGTTTTGATTCTGATCTTCAAGCCTGAAGGTATTCTTGGCAAGGAAACAATAGAGAAAGTTTAAGGAGTAAATTACTGTGTTAAGCGAACTGCGAATATTTAAAGCAGCAATGTATGCTGTTTCAGACCCAAATTTTAAAGAGTATGCTGTTGCGGAAACAAAGCAATCCCTTATTACGGCTTTATGGTTTTCTATTTTAACTTTCCCAATTCTTGTCTTGAAAGTCGATGAGACAATTGTATTTCGTTGGTGGAATCTGCTGGGGATCGCATTAGCAAGTTTTATTATATCTTATTTTTGGCGTTACTTTTTGGTAAAGACTAAAAAGACAAGACAAAAAGACGCACCTGCAGACATTGAAAAAACTGAAAGTAATTCAAATGAACATCAACGAAGTCTGTTGGGGTTTCTCAATGATCTGACTCAGGATAAAAGGTTTTATGGCGTGGTCATGGCAGTCTTAGTAGTCGTTCCATTTTTGGTTTCAGGTTATCAAACTGGAATTCTAATAACTGCAATGATGTATATTATCCTTGGTTTAGGATTAAACATAGTAGTAGGAATGGCAGGGTTGTTAGATTTGGGATATGTTGCATTTTATGCGACTGGAGCTTATACATATGCCCTACTAAATAGTAATTTCGGATTCGGATTCTGGACATGCCTCCCGCTCGCAGGTATGTTGGCAGCAACCATGGGAATCCTTCTAGGAATTCCGGTTTTAAGGTTACGCGGAGACTACTTGGCGATTGTAACATTGGGATTCGGCGAGATAATTAGAATGATCCTTGAAAACTGGGATGAAGTAACCCACGGACCTTCAGGAATTCCCAACATACCCAAGCCTGGTTTCTTTGGAATTGATCTAGGATTACAAGGCCCGGTCATTTATCTGTATTTCATTACAATTGTTTTAATGATTTTAACTATTATTGTTGTTCGCAGGTTACATATATCAAGAATTGGAAGAGCCTGGATGGCATTAAGAGAAGATGAAATTGCCTGTCAAGCCATGGGTGTGGACAAAATGAAAACCAAACTGACCGCTTTTTCACTAGGCGCATTTTGGGCTGGTTTTGTTGGGGTCATTTTTGCATCCAAGGCTACATTTATTAATCCTATCAGTTTTACATTTTTCGAATCCGCTATAATCTTATCTATTGTGGTTTTAGGAGGAATGGGATCTATTCGCGGCGTGATTTTCGCAACAATCATTTTGGTATTGCTTCCGGAGTATCTCCGTTTTTTCCAGGAATACCGGATGGCTACATTTGGTGCTATCATGGTTGTGATGATGGTTTTCAGGCCTCAAGGACTCATCAGCGATGTTCAGCACAAATATGAACTGATCGAAGAAGAGGATTCGGAAAAGCAATCCGCAACTCAACAGCCTGCAACAACATAAGCTTAACAAATTGAGATTTTGTATTAACTTGTTTACTTGAGATAGTATGAAAACAGTCCTTGAGACAAAAGATCTTTGCATGTATTTTGGCGGATTGAAAGCGATGGATTCCATCAATTTGGATATAAAAGACAGGGAAATTGTCGCTTTGATCGGCCCCAATGGCGCGGGGAAAACAACATTCTTCAACTGTATTACGGGAATTCATCGACCCAGCAGTGGAGAAGTTTATGCCCTTCCAGCAGAAAACCAACAAGTCAGCCTGAAAGGTAAAAAACCAAATAAAGTCACTGAAATTGGCCTTGCCAGGACCTTTCAAAATATCCGCCTGTTTGGGAAGATGACGGTTTTACAAAATGTCATGGTAGGTAGACATTGTCGAACCAAAAATAACTTTCTAGAAGCTGTATTCAGAAGTTCCAGGTTTAAACGAGAGGAACGTGAAACCGTCAAATTTTCACAGGATCTCCTGGAAACTTTCGGACTATTGGAATTTGCCCATCACCTGGCAGAAAACCTGCCTTATGCAGCTCAAAGACGATTGGAAATTGCACGGGCACTGGCAACAGAGCCATTTCTGCTACTACTGGATGAACCTGCTGCAGGCATGAATCCACAGGAAACACAAGAATTGGATCAATTGATTTTACGAATTCGGGAAGAAAAGAAGATTTCCATACTACTTATCGAGCATGACATGAAACTGGTAATGAGGATTTCAGATCGCATCTTTGTCATGAACCAGGGAAAACAAATTGCTCACGGCTCACCCGAGGAAATTCAAACTAACAAAGCAGTAATTCAAGCATATTTGGGAGAAGAATGAAATTAGAGATAAAAGACATTCATTCTTATTATGGCAATATTCAAGCGCTAAAAGGGATCAGCTTAGAGCTGTATTCCGGTGAAATAGTTACCCTGATCGGTGGAAACGGCGCAGGTAAAACAACAACCCTGATGTCGATTTCAGGTCTTGTTCCTCCTAAAAAAGGGGAAATACTATTTAACAACTCTCCGATCAATGGCATTTCACCAGATCAAATCGTACAAAAGGGAATCATTCAGGTACCCGAAGGGCGAAGAATATTTCCGGATTTTACCGTCCAGGAAAATTTGGATATGGGTGCCTATTTAAGAGAGTCTAAAAATAATATTCAACGAGATTTGGATTATATTTTTGAGTTGTTTCCGATATTGAAAGAAAGGAAAAGCCAGCTTGGAGGTACTCTAAGTGGTGGTGAGCAACAAATGCTGGCCATTTCCCGAGCTTTAATGGCAGATCCAAAGGTCCTCCTTCTGGATGAACCATCTCTTGGCCTCGCACCTCTGATAATCCGGCAGATTTTTGAAATTATTGAAAAAATCAATAAGGAAAACAAAGTAACCATCTTTCTGGTAGAACAAAATGCGAATCTTGCTCTACACATAGCGGATCGAGGATACGTGATGGAAAACGGCTACATCACAATGGAAGATAAAGCTTCCAACCTTCTAAATGATGAGGCGGTTAAAAAAGCGTATCTTGGAATTGCATAAATTCTTGCTCAATCCAACTTTTATAGCAGTCATCTAGTCAAAACGGTTTCTTATAGCTGAAGGGTTATAAGAAACCGTTTTTTTTTTGTCCAGGACACATTCCTTTACAGTCGCCGTTCCAAGGATTCGTTCGAGTCATAATCTGGTATGGGCAACCGTACTAAACATAAAAGTTTGAAAAGCTACATTGCCTTCACCGTTTATTTTCTGTATCAAGGAAGGTTAAAAGGGAAGCTATTCTAAAATTTCTTTCATCATAATAAATAATTACAGGGATTAATCATGATATCGCGTAATCTTTCTCATCGAATAATGACGGGATTACCTTTAGCCGCTGCTGCCTGCTGGTACATATTTGGCGCAAATGAAATGGTATTTTCCGCCATTACTGTGGTGATAGGAGTCATTGCATATTATGAATTTGGTCACTCCCTGCATATCAAAAAGATCCCCGTCCACTACTCCATTTTATATCTTTCTCAATGCCTTGTTTTTATGGCGTTATGGTTCCTCATCCGTGGTGATTCAAAAGTGGGATTAGGACTTTTAGGGATAACACCGGTTTTGATGTTGACTGGCTTCCTTTCCCCTGCAGGCCGTGAACAAAAGGCTTTTTTATGGTATCTGTTCCCTGTTTTCTGGATTATGGGACCTCTAGCTCTCCTTTATCTTTTGAGATTTAAGCTGGTCAGTTCTCAAGGATCACAGCTGATTTTTTTTATTATCCTGGTGGCTGCTTTTAACGATATTTTTGCATATTTTGGCGGCAAGAAATTTGGCAGGCGACCGTTGGCAAAAGTGATTAGTCCCAATAAAACCATAGAAGGGAGCTTGTTCGGGATCGCAGGAGGATTGATTGCCGGACTTTCCATGTCAACAATCTGGTTAAACAACCTGCTGCCAGTGTGGAAAGCCGTCCCAATCATTATAATACTTGTGATATCTTCTCAAATCGGAGATTTAATCGAATCCAGATTCAAACGATTTTGTGGTGTCAAAGACTCAAGCAACTTGATTCCGGGGCACGGGGGCTTGTTGGATCGAATCGACGCTTATTTGCTGGCATTACCAACATTCATCGGGTTACTATATATTTTTGGAATCATTTAAAAAGAGACCGAGCGACAACATCTGCTCTCAATTTGATTTACCCAACACTCTTAACAATAAAGACAAACACTGAACAATCAATTCAAAAAAACGTTCTTTTAGTTCCTATATTCGGCATATTCCATCCCAGGGCAATAAGCGGTATCTGCTCAAATCGACCGGCAATCTGCAATCGAATCGTCTGGTTAGCCATTCAGGTCAGAAGACAGCATTACATTTCAAACCTAAAATCAATTCTCAAAATATTAGATGAGTAAACAAAAACAAGGAATTATCATTCTTGGCTCTACCGGATCAATTGGGAAAAGCACTCTATCGGTCATTGAACAAAATCCTGATCTATTCCGAGTCGATGGACTAAGCTGCCAGAATAGTATTAAGGAACTTGCCCTGCAAATTGAACGGTTTTCACCTAAAGTGGTGGCAACAGGAGAGGGTAAAGCTTCAGAATTAAAACAATTGCTTGGAAAAAAAGCAGATCAGGTTGAAATTTTGGAAGGCCGGCAGGGCTATATTGAACTGGCAAAATTCTCAGACTCTCAAAAACTTGTTGCCGCGATGGTCGGTGCTGCCGGCATTGAACCGGTGCTTGCCGGGATACAATCAGGTAAGACCATAGCTTTGGCCAACAAGGAATCATTGGTGCTAGCCGGCTCACTATTATTAAAAGAAGCGAAAAAACATAGTGTGAACATTCTACCAATCGATTCCGAGCATAATGCAGTATTTCAATCTTTGTACGGCGAAAAAAAATCACACCTTGAATATATAACTTTAACTGCTTCTGGCGGTCCTTTCCGAACTTGGGACCTTTCCGACTTTTCCAAAATCACTTTGCAGGAAGCATTGAACCACCCCAACTGGGACATGGGGAGAAAGATCACCATTGATTCGGCAACCATGATGAACAAATGTTTGGAGATAATAGAAGCAAAATGGTTGTTTGATATTGAACCGCAACAGATTCATGTCTTGATTCATCCCCAGTCCATTGTTCATTCCATGGTAACCTACAGAGATGCTTCAACTATCTGCCAGATGGGAACACCTGACATGAGAATACCAATAGCAAATTGCCTGGGGTACCCGGATCGTATCATTTCGGGTAGTGATTTTCTTAATTTGGCCGAAGTTGGAGCGTTGACGTTTGAAGCACCTGATTTTAAAAAGTTTCCAACCATTCAAATGGCATATGACGTTTTAAAAATGGGTGGCGGAGCCCCCGCTGCTTTGAACGGTTCGAACGAAATTTTGGTTGAATATTTTTTGAATCAGAAAATTAAGTTCACAGAGATATTTGAAATACTGAGTTCTTTGGTGCAAACTATAAAAGGTTTCCACAGAGACAGGCAATTTTCCGACAACCCCTTTTTGTTTGAAATGCTCGAAATCTCGGATGCCATTCGAGCGGATCAATGGGGTAGAGAATTCGCATTACAGTTAATTGATAGTCGAGCTGTCGTAAATTAATTAATCATCAGGAAGAACAATGGTATCACTGGAAATCATTATTACAGTTATAATTTCGCTTAGTTTTTTGGTTTTTATTCATGAACTGGGACATTTTCTGGCAGCAAAAAAAGTTGGTGTCCACGTAATGGAATTCTCCATTGGTTTTCCGCCAAAGTTGTTTTCAAAAATTGTTGGAAAAACGGAATACATGATTTCGCTGATTCCAATTGGCGGCTATGTGAGGTTAAAAGGTCAGGGAATCGAAGATGAAGACGAAACAGACCCGGAAAACTACGCGTCTAAATCAGCACCACAAAGATTTCTGATTTTAGTGGCAGGAGCAGCCATGAATCTTCTAGTCACCATAATTATTTTACCATTGATCTTTTTTACCGGTTACGAGATTTCTGCCTACAATCTTCTCACTCCTGAAGTTGACAGTGTCATAAAGGAAAGCCCGGCTTTTGTTCGAGGTATTCAAAAAGACGATATTATATTGTCAATAAATGACAAGCAGGTGGCCAACTGGAAAGAGGTAGACAGGGCAGTTACAAATACTTCAGAAGAGCAGATCAGTATACTTGTTAAAAGGGGAAACGACACACTTAGAACGGAAATTTCATTGAGCGAAATCGAAAAGAGCAGAGGTGTGGGTTGGCTTGCCAAAATATCCCCGACAATTGGACATGTATATCAGGACTCACCAGCCTACAACGCAGGGCTCAACACAAACGATTTAATCACTCACATTGATTCGAATGAAGTCTCAGATTGGAAAGATATTTCACCTCTTGTCAGCCAGGCCAACGGAAATTTGCTTCAAGTGAGAGTGCTAAGAGATGATAAATTCATCGAATTCTTTGTTTCGCCTCGATGGGAAAGTTCCCAGCAAAGCTGGGTCCTGGGCATTGGCCCTGAAACGGTCTATGTGACAGAGAACTTAAAAGATTCTATTGTTTTAGGGTTGAAAACAACTTATTTCTATTTTACCGGAACGTTTAAATTTCTTTCTCGTTTAATTGCTGGTAAAGAAAAGAGCGACTCAGTCGGGGGACCCGTAAAAATCGTGCAAATGATGGGTGAAGCTGCGCATTTAGGCTTTGATAAGTTGTTAAAGCTTGTAGCATTTATCAGTCTGCAGTTTGCGATTTTTAACTTGTTGCCAATTCCTGCTTTAGACGGAGGGCATATTTTCTTTTTATTGTTTGAATCAATAACAGGCAAAACACTTTCAAAAAATCTACGCATGTCAATTCAAAAAGTGGGGTTTTCACTATTATTACTATTGATCATGATAGTCACGGCGCAAGACTTCGGGTTATTTAAATAGGCAAGGTGACTCGTTTTTAGTGAACAAATGGCTGTTTTTTATTTTCATGCGACATAAAAAATCAATATGGAACAATACAATGTATTAATTTACGGTTCCGGTGCCGTCGGTATCTTTTTTGGAGGGAAGCTATTTCAAGCCGGATTCAATGTGCTGTTTGTGGATACAAAAGACAAGGTCGATGAGCTCAAAGACTCGACATTTTCAATTCGTTCCAATATTTCCAAGGATTATGATTTCACCCCTACCTTAGTGGATGATGTTTCCGACCTTCCGGCTCAGGATATCATTCTGGTTTGCGTGAAGGCATTCCAAACCTATGATATTGCTTTAAATTTACTGCCAGTCATAAAACCAACCACCATCATTCTTTCGTTGCAAAATGGGCTTGAAAATGAAAGGATTCTTTCTGATTTGCTCGGCAAGAACCTGGTCATGGGCTCGGTAATCTATTTTAATGGCATTGTGGAAAACAAAGCGACCGTCACTCAACTGGCACCTGGTCAAATCATTTTCGGGGAGCTGGATCACCAGGGTTCAGAACGAGAAGAGTGGCTTTCGGAGGTTTTTTCTCACGCAGATATAAACCATAAGATTTCTCGAAAAATTAATTACGAGATGTGGAGAAAGTTTATCTGGAACAATGCCTACAATTCCATTAGTGCCTTGACCAATTCCACATTGAGGCAAATTCACCTGTCTGAAGGAATTTTGCCTACCATTCGACAAATGATGAGCGAAGTCCAGCAAGTTGCAGAGGCAGAAGGAGTGCCAATTCCCAATAGCACCATCGACGAATTGCTCAATGCCAACCTTGAGTTCGCTGATGTTAAACCCAGCATGCTTAAAGATATCGAAAGCGGCAGAATGCCGGAAATAGAGGCACTGATAGGTGTCGTTTTAAATAAGGCTTCCAAGCATGGAATTTCGGTGCCTGCCAATCAGACGATCTATAACCTGATTCAGTTAGCATTAATCAACCAATCGATCAAAGCAGACTAAATATTATGACCTGGAAGAATCTCGATAATTATTTTGATTCTATGCCTGGTGATTTCCTGAATTCACTTTATAAGGACAGCCAGTTTCCCTGGTCGCCCCTGGCAAAACTCAAGGATCAAATTGAAACCAGTATCAGCCAACTTAAAAGCCAGGGATCGTTATCTGCTGACCGAAAACTGTTGTATCACGACGATTTCTCGCTCAAGGAAGGAAGTTACTTCATTACATCGACAGAGGTTTTACAAAGGGATTTTGTTGATAAAGAACTGAATATCTGCATTAAAGCGGGAACTCTTGTAGAGGCAGGAGCAACCATTAAAAATCACACCTATATTGAGAACAATTGTGAAGTTCGGCAGGGTGCTTATTTGAGAGGCTTTGCCTATATTGGTGAGTATTCAGTTGTCGGGCACACCACAGAAATTAAGAACAGTATTTTTAATAAACACGTTGAAGCTGGGCATTTTGCCTACATTGGTGATACGATTGTCGGGTCGTATGTGAATTTAGGTGCGGGAACAAAAATTTCCAACCTGGAATTCAGGTCATTGGAAGCAAAAAAACAGGAAAAATTTCCTGAAATGTTTCTTCAAGTTGAGGGAGAAAGAATAGCCACCGGTATATCAAAGTTTGGAGCACTTATCGGTGATGGCTGCGAAACAGGCTGCAATGCAGTGCTTTGTCCGCTGGTTCTTCTAGAGCCAAAATGCTGGATTATGCCTAATCATTGTGTACTCAAAGGAGTTTATAAAAAAGGATCCATTCTTCGCAGCATCAGAAAATAAAGCTTTGCCCTTTTTAAATTTCGGTTTCACAATTAGAAAACTTTTTAAGAATCTTAAATTATTCAATCCTGCCGTTTTGCTGGTAAAGTTTTTGCTTTGCATCGCTCTAATTGACTCAACTGGTTTGAAGATTCAAAAAGTTAAGATAAAGAGTCTGCAATCATCAAACAATATCATTCCAAAACGATATTTTGTAAGCTAACAGTTTCTTCTCAATCAGAACACTATGGACTTCAGCGTATTAGCGCTTAATCTACCTTTAGTTTTAATCTCCATCTTACTGCTATGGAAAGGCTCCGAATGGGTAGTTTCGTCAGCATCAAATATCGCCCATGCCCTGGGAGTTTCAGACCTTGTCATCGGCTTGACCATTGTAGCATTTGGAACCTCTGCACCGGAGTTTGCTGTAACCATTAGCGCAGTTATCGCTGGCAAAGCCGACATTTCCGTTAGTAATGTTGTGGGTTCAAATATCTTTAACCTGGGATTTATATTAGGAGGAACTGCCTGTTTTTACGCAATTGCTACCACTCCGAAAGTGGTTTACAGGGATGGATTTTTCTTGATTTTTGTCACTGTTCTTTTGGGTTTTTTTCTCTTCGGAACCAATATTCTTAGTCCGAAAGTTTCAGCTCCCGGTCTGATGACCCGCATGGAGGGCAGTGTATTGTTGCTTCTGTTCTTTGTTTATTTGATTGTCCTTTTTGTTAAAAAGGACAAAGAGCGAAGTGAAGAGGTTGCACATGGCAATCTGAGCTGGAAAGACGGCATTCTGCTACTTTTAGGGTTGGCCTGTGTTGTTTACGGAGGTCACTTGCTTGTGGATTCAGCCTCAAATATCGCCCGGTTTTTTGGAGTTTCAGATTGGGTGATTGGGGTTACCATCGTTGCAGCCGGTACTTCGGCTCCTGAGGTGGCCACTTCTTTGATGGCTTTGGTGAAAGGCAAACACAGCATGGCTATCGGAAATTTGATCGGGAGCGATTTGTTTAACCTTTTAGGAGTTTTGGGGCTTGCTGCCTTGATCAATCCACAAGGCCTGATGGTATCTCCGGAGGCAAAAAGCAGCATGTATATGTTGATGGCAATGGTTGTACTGGTTGTTATTTTCATGCGCACAAATTGGAAGGTTGCACGCTGGCAAGGATTATCGCTGGTAATAATCAACCTTGTGAGATGGATTTATGATTTCATGGGAAAAGTATAGCCCAGCAATTGTTTAATATTCGTAACCTCCGCATCGTATGTCATTCTCATTGCTCTCTTCCAAACAGGATAAGAAGAAATCGTTACCAAGACGACATCCTGTATTGTTTCCGTTTGTTGTTTTTATCTGTTTATTGATTGTATACCAGTTTTTCGGAGAAGCAGTGGTTACCCCGGGAATTGGAATCGTTGAAGTCAACGGAGTCATTCTGGAATCCGAACCCATTGTGAAAAAACTTCGAATTCTGGAAAGTGATCCGGCAGTGCGGGGAATTATTGTGCGAATTAACAGTCCCGGCGGGGCTGTATCTCCATCTCAGGAGATCTATTCGGAAATTCTGAGGCTCAAGAAGAAGAAAAAAGTCTACGTATCGATATCTTCAACAGCAGCTTCGGGAGGCTACTATATTGCTATCGCTGCAGACAAACTGTTTGCCAATCCCGGTTCCATGATCGGAAGTATCGGAGTCATCATCCAGACCTTCAATGTGGAGGGTCTGATGGACAAGCTGGGAATAAAATCTGAGGTGATAAAAGCAGGAAAAAACAAAGACATCGGTTCCGCGTTTCGACAAATGAAACCTTCGGAGAAAATCCTGCTGGAAAAAGTCGTCAAAGATACCCATGAACAGTTTATAACAGCTGTTGCGGACAGTCGCTCTCTCGATATCAAAAAAGTAAGAGAAATTGCTGACGGAAGAGTTTTTACCGGAAACCAGGCAAAAGACACAGGGTTGATCGACGAAGTTGCCAGTTTCAGACAGACTGCAGAGCATATGAGACTTGATCTGGATATCCAAGAGCAAATGAGCCTGGTATATCCAACCAGCAGAGAGGAAATTCTTGACTCCCTTGTCGACTTGGAATCATTGCTGAACATCGGCAAATTTGTGGAACAAAACGGTCTATTTTACCTGGCGACCCCACTTCTTGAAAACGGAATAAATTGAGCTTTTCAGTATGTCTTCATTGATGTCAGAACGATTATCAGTATCATTTCTTGGATGTTCCGTTATCCCCAATGAAATTGTGTATCTTGCTCAAAAAATCCGACATGATGAAGAAAACCCCCACCAATTGTGGCAATCTATTCAAAACGGTGACATTGCCAAGTTCAAGCTAGAGAAACTTAACGGTAAATCCTCTACAAAACAATTGGACCAAGCCCAGTTTTTATTCCTTGTCAAAAATATCAGCATTACCACCTACAACAAGGTGGTTACGGAATACAGCAAGTTTGTTGAACTTAGCGACTACCTGGAGAGAGCTGCTGACCTTGGTAGGCTGCGATTTGTTGTCCCTCCTGCAGTATTGTCTAATCATAAAGTCAAAACTAAATGGCAGCATCTGCATAAGGAGATCATCAAATTCTTTCATCTTTGTACCGGCCAGGGCCTTTCCATTGCCCAATCCGGCTTGTCCCTGCCCATGGTTTCATTGCCGCAGGACCTTCTTGCTTTTGATTTTCAAACGTTGCAACATTTTCTTGATGATGCGATGTGTGAGCAATCGACCTGGGAAATCAAAACTTTAGCTTGGGAACTCTATGAGGTAATGAAATCTGAATTTCGAATTCTATCTCAAAGATTAGGTATTAAATGCTGGGAAAACAGACAAATAGTTTGTAACGAATCACTTTCAGCCTACAATCAATGCCGCTTTGGAAAAGGAATTCGCCCTCACAATTCAAGTTTAAATAGTATTTTGCAAGCCAGCCACAACTACGAGGCAATTCATATTCGCCCAAACCACTAACTTCCCCCACAACAAGATAAACCCAATTAGAACAGCCCCTTAAATAACTTGGTATGTTATTTGAATTTCTATTTTCATCGTTGATAAAAATCATAAAACTGGAAAAAGGAGTTCTCATGATACATCAAATAGTTAAAGGAATCTCAAACGAATTGGAAAGGTTAGCACAGTACAACATACCTGTGGAAAGAGCACTTGACCTGATCGAAGCATCGACTGAGAATCTGGAAGAATTGGTTGTGATCAATACGATGCGGGAAAGCCTGCAGGAACTGGATTTAAGTCCTAAAAACCAAGTATTGCCGCATCCTGCCTTTATGGCTTGGAACAAATCAGACAATTTGGTTTATCAATCTTAAACGAGCATGCTGAGCCAGAACCGAGATCTACCTTTTCCTTTGACCCGAGCTTAGTGATATTGCCCGAACCCCTTTTGGGAATAGCAGCCTGCTATTTCCCAGGGTTTCATTCGGGCAATTGTAACAACCATTTGTTATTTGTCCTCCGATTTTGCCCAAAATCGGAATGTTGACTTTCCTTTGAGCACTTCGCTGTTTGTTCTCTACAACAATTCTCATGAAAGCCTTGCATTATCCCCAATATCTCGCCCCAGAGGATAAATTACTCAATTTTCACCTAAGACTGTTCAAAAGTTCCGTAGCTTGTCTTATTGAGATAAAACACTTTTAACGTCCTATATAACTGGCCGTAGCCATAAAAGTGGTTGACATATTGCATCACTTTTTAAGGTATTCTCCGTAAACCTTTTGATAACCGAGTTGAAGCCATAAATTTCATTTTTTGGAAATATGTTTTTAAGAAAAATCTTCCAAATCAATAGGAACATACTTACCATTCTGCTCCCGGGATTGATAATTTCTTTTACGAATCTGCCCTTAATGGCCAATTCCCGACAGATGCTGGACAAACCAATGATAGTCGGCCCCCAGTACCCTTTGCTTTTTCTCAGCACCACCTTTGAACCGGACACAGCATTTTCATTAAAGTCAGGAGAATTTTTCTTCTCCACGTCGTATACCTTATTGAACGCCTATGTTTACAGCGATAATTCTAAAAAGGCAGAAGATAGAAATGCTTCAGCATCAGAATTTGATGAAACCGATTCTAAAGGATATTCAGTTTATTTTGATGGTGAAATGGACTATCGCTACTTTAAGGCTTATTACGGAATCAGCGACTGGTTTAATTTTCAGTTTACTTACAGGGATTTTCGTTATTTTGGTGGAACCATAGATGACACCATCGAAAACTTTCACGACTCCTTCAATTTTAGTAACAAGGAACGACATCAAACAGGCCAGGATTTACTGGAAATCTATATTTATGACAACGAGCTCAAAGAAAATGTCTTTATTGTTACCGAGGAGTCTCCCAGCTTTCTGCAACAATCGATGACCCTGGGAGTCAAAGTCAGGGTTAAAGAAACCTCGTCGGAAGCAATTTCTTTTTCGTTCTCTTCTAATTTTGGAGATTATTACATTGAACAAGAGTTTAACGAAGCTACATCTGATGCTGAGGATAAAGAGTTTAAAAACTTTAATGATTACAATTTTTCATTGTTTTACTCTTCCCTGTTTGAAAGCTCGTCGTTACACGCAGCGTTTGCCGTGTCTTTTGTGGACGATTCACTGCTTCGAAAGTCACCTAAAACCATCTATTATTTCTTTTTAGGAGGCAATTGGTTCCTGACTGACAATTGGATTGTGACCCTGCAGCTTTTGGAATACACAAGCCCCTTTCCCAAGGATAAATCCAACATTGCAGAAGATATCCGGGAAGTTACAGCAGGACTGCGCTGGCATATCACTGATAACTCAACTATTGAATTCGGATTTACAGAAAATCAAACTCAAGGCCCACAAAACATTGATATAACGTTCTTTTCTAATTTGATGCTTTACTTATAAGTGAGGTATGAGAGAATGTTTGACTTCAGCAGTGCACTTCCCAATTCATCTTAAATAAGTCAGCAATTGGCTTCCGGCAAATTCGGATTACTTAGCAAACTCAATCGACACAAACAAACCCCATGGAATTCGTCATTCAAAAATTTGGTGGCACCAGTATTGGTCGTGCCAGCCGCATGAAAAATGTGGCCAGCATTATTGAAACTACTATCGCATCCGGCGAGCAACCAGTCGTCGTATTATCTGCAATGAGTGACAGCGGGAAAAAAGAAGGCACCACCAGTCGATTGATGAACGCTGCTCGTGAAGCGATCAACGGAGGAAGTTATTATAAAATAATTGATCAAATCGAAATCCATCACCTGGATGTTGTTAATAAGATAATTAACGATCTTAGGATCCGAATTCAGCTTGAAGATGAAATTCGGGAGGAATTACAAAAACTGAAATCATTTTTAGATGCAATTCAGGTAATTGGGGAGATTTCCCAGCGTTCCATGGATGTGATCATCAGCAGCGGAGAAAAATTATCAGCCAGAATTTTCAGCGCTTTATTGAACAGTATGGGGATTGATTCCGACTTTATCAACCTGGACAATCTGGTTGATAAGCCTTTTAAGGAGATCGACAAACGATTTTGCAGCTATTTGCAAAAGAAATTGGGTACTCTCATTAAAAAATCCGGTGCACGCATTCCGGTTGTAACCGGTTTTTTCGGTTTCGTACCAAACGGTATCTTAAAGAGTATTGGACGAGGATATACAGACTTTACAGCTTCGTTGATAGCTGTAGGAGTCAAAGCCAATGAGCTACAAATTTGGAAGGAAGTAGACGGCATTTTCACAGCTGACCCAAACAAGGTCTCTTCAGCAAGGGTTTTAAAAAGTGTGTCTCCGGATGAGGCTTCGGAACTCACCTACTTCGGCTCGGAAGTCATTCATCCATTCACCATGGAACAGGTAATAAACGCCGACATTCCGGTTCGTATAAAAAACACCTTTGATCCCACCCTGGATGGAACAACGATTGTTCCCGGCAAAGGTAAGCAAGAGGTTCAAAAAGGTCCCACTGCCGTAACCGTCAAACGTGATGTCACACTGATAAATATCCAGTCTAACAGGATGCTGATGGCTTATGGTTTTATGTCCAGGGTGTTTGATGTTTTTAACCGCCATGAAATTGTGATCGATCTGATTTCCACATCGGAAGTCAATGTCTCTCTCACCATTGCCGAACATCAAAATCTGAAACCAGTCATCAATGAGCTAAAACAGCTGGGTGAAGTTACTGTTAGGAATAACCTCGCGATTTTAAGCCTAGTAGGGCAAGGCATGCAGCATACCCTTGGAATTGCGGGTGAAATGTTTTCCAAACTAGCCAAAGAAGGTGTGAATATCGAAGTGATTTCCCAGGGAGCTTCCGAAATAAACATTTCTTGCGCTATTAAAGATAAAGACAGTGACAAGGCGCTCAAAGCGGTTCATCAAATGCTGGTTTAAACTAGTCAAAAAAACTCCTCTGCTTAATACACATGACTCCAAAAAAAATAAACAACATATTCAAACGTTTAACGGATTCCATCACAGAGCCTATTACAGCGCTGGAGTATAACAGTGAGTTTGAGTTGCTCATTGCAGTCATTCTGAGTGCCCAGGCAACCGATGTCTCTGTCAATCAGGCAACTCCGGCACTATTTCAGGTTGCACCTACACCAAAGGCGATGTTGGATTTGGGTGAAAAAAAGCTGGTTGGTTTTATTAAACGAATTGGACTATATAAATCCAAATCGGCAAACATTATTAAAACCTGCAAAATTCTGGTTGAGGAGCATAATTCTGCGATCCCAGATACTCGGGAGGAGCTGGAAAGATTACCAGGAGTCGGACGAAAAACGGCGGGTGTGGTGTTGAATGTTGCCTTCGGAAAACCTGAAATCCCGGTTGATACCCATGTGTTCAGGGTGTCAAATCGCTTGGGACTGGTCAAAGCAAAGAATGTTGATGAAACGGAAAAACAACTACTTAAAAATGTACCGGATTGGGCGAAACCCAAAGCACATCATCTTTTGATCCTGCATGGCAGGCATGTTTGCAAAGCCAGAAAACCGATGTGCCAGGATTGTTGCCTGAATAAACTTTGTGAATTTAAAGAAAAGACTGTAATTTGATTTCGCTTATTCGGTATTTGCCGCTGTAGGCGTTCTATTCAGGTATCTGTCAAATTGCAGGTCGTTGAGTATGGTTCGATGACTTTCTGTTGCCAATGGTCCCCACAATGCTTCAGGAGTCTTTTTAGCATCTTCAATCAATTCCTCGAAAATTTTTAGGGCTTCGTCTTTCTGGTTATTTTTGACAAAAATTTCTCCTTTGTAATACTTCGCCCAGGGAGTCTTATCGGAATCAGGAAAAAGTCGAATTGCATTGTTATAGGTTTCAAGCGCTTCCGGCAACTGGTTCAATTCGAGATAGAGATTTCCCAGGATAAAATGGGTATCCATAACATACTCATCAACATTTTTACTTTGCAGGGGATGCTCATAAAAATTTAATACATTTTTGTAGGCATCGATGGAGTCGTCATATTGACCAATTCCCTGGTAAAGGTTTCCTAAAGCAAACCAGCATTCGGGAACAATCTCCCTTTCCAGCATATTATCCGAATCCTGGTAATCCCGAATCGTCTGGCGATAGATACGAATGGCTCTTGTAATCCTGTCCGGCTTGTGAATTTTGAAATATGAATCACCCAAAGCTTTTTTAACCAAAGGCGTATAAATGTGCTCCCGGTATAGAGTGATAAAAGTGCCATACTCTTCCTGAGCTTTTGCATACTCGTCTTTGGCATCAAATATCTTTCCCTGGTTGAATAGAACTATGGGGGCAATTGGATCTTTTTCGTCACTTAAGATGTGTTTGTTTATGGCCAGTGCTTTGTCATAAAGACCGAGCCGATAGTATGAATCACTTATGAGAAACAATGGCGCTTTTTTTGATAAACGTGCCACTGTCTCCCTTCTCCTTTCACCTGGTATAGGATGAAAGCAGGCGCTTAATTCCGATCTCAAAAAGTACTGCTTCTCGTATTTTTCATAGACGCCCAGCGCATCCAGATGTTTACCTTGAAAATAAAAATCGGAAATATAGGCCTTAATAGTCTCAAGAATCCGATCATGAATGATTTCATTCTTTACATATACATTTTCCGGAAACCTTTCACAAAACGTTTCCAGACTGGTGATGGCATCTGCGTAGTGATTAAACAGGGACAGTGTTAATGCTCGCCGAAGCGTCGCCTCTTCCAATTGATCGGAAAGAACATGCTTTGTGATGATAAAATTATAGATATCAAGCGCTTTTTTATAGTCCTCACTGTTGGGACGCTCCGATAAAATATTTGCTATGCGCATCTTCCCAATGAGCAACAATTCGTTTGGAAACCGATTAATCGCTTTTTCATAAGCCTTGATCGCGTCCTCATATTTTTCTTCTTCCCGCAGGAAATCACCTATTCGAATAGCTACGAGGTTGCTGAAAGGCTCCCTGGGGTAGAGGTCGATCAATTCCTCATAAATGGCTCGAGCCGTGTTGTATTCCTGGTTTTCGAAATATGCTTCACCCATGTGAAACATCAACTCGGGATCTTTCTTCATATATTCGGCATCTAAACTCCAGGCCTTCTCAAAACTAGTCTTGGCATCTTTATAACGTTTTAACTGAAATTGTGCTTCACCAATTTTATAATAGGCAGCGTGGATCAATGGAGAACTGGTATTTTCCTCAACAAATTTATCAAGTAATTCCACGGATTTGCTATATCGCTCCATATTCAAGTGGATTACTCCCTGATGAAACAAAGCATTTTTAGCGTATGGGGATTCCGGATAATTCTGAACCAAAATTTCAAACTGGTTAAACGCATCTTCATAAAATTTTAGATTCAAATGGTTCCTGCCAATGTTATAATAGGCCCTTGGAATATCTTCATATCCGACATCCGCAATCAATGCAGCGCTGATTGCCGACTTGTATTCCTGATTAACAAAATGTTCGTTTCCTTTCACCGGTTTTCTGCGTTGTTGCTGGAACAAGGAATCTGCCGCACGAAAGGCAGAACGTACACCAATTTCCGAATCAGGTGCAAAATTATATATATTCTTAAACTTTAAACTTGCCTGATTAAATCTTCCGATTTTGTAAAACTTCTCTGCATCGGTAAACAGCCTTGTCAAGAACTTGTCTCTTTTTTCGATCTCCAGTTTTTTTTCAGCTACTTTCTTTTTCTCCTGAATCAATTCTTCATCCGGATCAGTCACCAGAACGTTTTTGTTTTCGCTTATGGTGAAAATCAGGCGCACCGGATCTCTTTCAACCCGCTTTGAAATCTTCAGGGCATGGGTTCTCGGGGTTATTGCCAAATTGATGTATTTGCCCTGCTCCTCAAGTTTTATGCTCTTTAACATATCCGTTTGTGCCCCTGGTACAATCAATCCTTTGCTAAGTCTTGCATTATACAATCGGATCTTCATGATTTTTCCAGGTCTGGATTTATCCCTCACCAAATCGTGTTGCAGTGGCTTTTTGGAAAATATATACAATATTTCATTTGTCGGGTTTAACTCTCGCAGGATGTTAGTTATCTCAATACCATCCAACAAGGGCTCTTTTTTTTCCGGAGTGTAAAACAACACGTTTAAAACATTTGGCTGAAATTTCGGAACCACGACCCGAAATTTAAGATTGGGAATACTGGTCTTTATTTTCACCCAATACTCATCCTTGCTGATGCTGGTGATCTGATAACCCAAAACCACAGAATCCTGATACGTTTGCAGGGTGGGAATTTTCCCCAGGTTTGTGCCTCTCATTTTTAAAATCAACACCTGTCGCTTTAGATTCTCGACCACTTCATAGTCTGGTCTAACCTGACTGGTAATGCTAATGGAGGACTGACTTTTATTGGTAACAGTGTGGGTAATTTTTTCAAGCAGGTTATCTGCCGCACTTAACGGCAGAGCGGGGAAAAAGGTACTAATACAGAATGTTAGTACAATAAGAAGTGGGGAATGTGCTCTTGCCATGTGTTTATCCTGATTCGCCTCATGAGAAATCGATTTGAATGTAGACAAGCAAAACCCTTGCCTACCGCCAGGAAAACAAATGAAAATAATGGCTATAACTCTATTATTGTTGAATCGTCTATGGGACTTTGAAGGGTCTTTCTGTTTTCGTTGATCAATTGATGATGATGAATATTGTAGAAACCTTCCATTTTCAAGTATTGTTTATCTTCAGCGCTTAAATGTCGAATCATTATACATTCACCCTGAAACAAAGCGCCGTCTTCAATACTGAAATCGCTAGTATAAACAAGACCTTCCAAGCGCCCCGGTGCATGAATCTCCAGCTTGTCCACGGCTTTGATGTTACCGGAAACCGTTCCGGATATCACAACAACATCCGCAATAATGTCCGCTTCCACTTTCGCCATTTCAGTGATGATAACCATGCTGGGACTGCTATTTTTGCACATGATCTGACCATAAACGGAGCCATCTATTCTTAGGGTTCCATCAAAGTT
This sequence comes from Pseudomonadota bacterium, assembly GCA_022360105.1. The sequence continues at coordinate 42,945 of JAKSDL010000845.1, read as the reverse complement.
GATCTGTCCTTCAAAATGGCTTCCGGAACCTAATAAACCACTAATATCGTATGATTTTTTATCTTTCATTGGGGATTGCTTTATTCCAGGAAAATCTCTTTGTCTAAAACATACTGACTTCTATTTAGCAAAGTCCCTTGCCAGGAATATAAAAACACCATGGCATCGGTATAATACTCATTTACTTTGGTCAGTTTAAAATTTAGTCTGCTGGTGCTCGTTTTTCTCTTAATATAATAATTCTTACCCGATTTGTAACTGGAAGGAAATCCATTCTCGCTTACTGAGCCCTCGGTAACCGATTGATAGAGAGTGGGCGACTGATCATTATTCACCAGGGTAATACAAATGTATCCCCCTACCACCTGGGCAGGATTGGAAGTATTCTTAAGTTTGACAGTCATCCTCAACAAATCACCTTTTACAGAAGATCTGAAAGTATCGACTTCCACAAATCGGCCCTCCTGAAAGTCCTCCTCATCCAAGGTAGGCCTGCTTGTTATCCAGATACCTTCTGTAGAGAACTCAGGCTGATCAGTTATCTCTTCCTTCGTTTTAGTGATCTCTTTGGTCTTTTCAGCGGAATTTACCCAATATCTGTCATGATCCAGCCGTGCAATCTGTTCGGATAGCAAATCAGACTTCTTAACATTTTCAGATAATTGGTTAGTAAGCTGCTCTGACTTCAGTCTTAAAAAGAAATAATCAACTGAACCAACCAATAACGAAAGAGAAAGCAGGGCAAAAAATCCCATCAGGAACATGACCTTCCACCGTTTTATAGTGAAAGAAATGGGAACACCAATATTCCTGACGATTGTAATGGTATAAATATCCTGTTCGTCCATACTTAACCTTACTAAGCCTCTCGTAGTCTGTATCCCTTATCGGCGAGCGCCTGGACCACCGAATCCTGTAGTTCAGTTACCTCTCCCGGTTCCAGAGTTTTATCCGGTGATCTGAACTCTATGGAAACAGACATCGATTTAAGGTCATTAAAATCTTTGGATTGATAAGTATCCAGATATTCAACTTGTTTTACCAACTTACTGACTGAAAATATAATATCCCGAATCGTTTCGAAAAAAGTTTTTTGAGAAACCATAATAGAAAGCTCAAAATTCACCGCAGGATATTTTGGCGGTTCTTCATACAGGTATTGTTTTTTGTTATAGCTGAACATTAGATCAAAATCCAATTCAGCCACACAAACATCTTCTTTGATCCCAAGAATGTCAACAAATTCAGGACTAAAACCATATATCGTTCCAAACTCCGTTTCACCTGAGGCAAGTCTGGCAGATACAAATTTGTGTTGATACTCTTTTAATAATTCTGATTTTATTGGTGACCAGCCCAGATCGTCAATTTGCAATTTGGAAAACAAATTCAACAAGTCGTGTTTTAATTGATAAAATGCTTCACCAGTTGATGTTTTCTGTTTTGACACACCGGCAATTAAACGATTGGGTTCCCGGAGGTCTCCTGAATGATCCTTCCAATATATCCTGCCAAATTCGTAGAGCTTAAAATCGTAGGTTATCTTTTGATTATCAAGAATGCTTTGTACGAAATGAGGCAACAGGGATGTTCTCATTTGGTCCTGATGATCTGCCACCGGGTTGATGAGTTTCATCACACCATTCGAATTCAATCCAAAGGGCACTTCCGCTTTTTGACACGTCAATGGATAGTTCACAACCTCATGGTAGCGGCATCCACTGAGAACCGATCTTGTTGACCGTTCAAACTGATGCTGAAGATTGAATACAGGTCGGTCGATAGGAAACATGGGGGCTACAGGCTCGATATTATTAAAGCCGTATATTCTGCCGATTTCTTCAATCAAATCTTCCTGAATAGAAACATCTTTTGTACGCCGATAGGAAGGGACACCAACCTTCATAGCTGATCCGTTTTCCTCAATTGAAAAACCAAGGGATGTCAAAATGTCTTTGATTGTGTTTTCCTCGATCTCCTTACCTAACCTCCGGCAGATCAATTCAGTTTCAACGTTTATATATACAGGTTCATTCTGCTTGCTGACGATATCGACCGGTTCCCCACAAATTGTTAAGTTCGGACTGGTCAGTTTCATAAATTCCACAGCACGCTGAATGGAAAGCAAGGTCATTTCAGGGTCTAAGGATTTTTCAAAGCGTTTGCTGGCGTCGGTCCTTAAATTAATTCGTGTTGATGTTTTTCTGATGTTTACAGGGTCCCAGTTAGCTGCCTCCAGAAATATTGTCGTTGTCGAATTTTTGACACCGGAATCTTCACCACCGACAACACCGGCAACGACAGAAGCGCCATTGTCATCACAAATTGTTAGATCCCTTTCGTCCAGCTCGACTTCCTTGCCATGAAGAGTCATGACCCTGGTGCCTTCTTCGGCCCGGCAAACAATCAACCTGTTTCCTGCAATGGTACTGGCATCAAAGGCATGCATCGGTTGGCCCAGCTCTAACATGACATAATTGGTTAAATCCACCATATTATTTATCGGACGAAGCCCAACTCGCAACAATCGGTGCTGAATCCAGACAGGACTGGGACCTATCTGAACCCGGTCGATCGATAAACCTGTGAATCGAGGCACCAAATCTGTTGCCACTACTTCAACATCCGTAATTCTATTCCCGGTCCCTATCAATGATTGTTTGTCAAGCTCCATTGATTTAACAGGCTTTTTGTATATGGCTCCCAGTTCCCTGGCAAAGCCGTAATGCCCCCATAAATCGGGTCTGTGTGTTATCGATTTATTATCGATTTCCAATACAACATCAATCTGATCCGGGAATACTTTGGACAAGGGCATACCCGGAGACTGGTGTTTTTCAAGAATCATCAATCCTTCATGATCATCCGAAAATCCAAGTTCATCCTCCGCACAAAGCATTCCGCAACTTTCGACTCCCCTGATCTTGGTTTTTTTAATTTTAAAATCCCTGGGCAGTACAACGCCTTCTCCTGCAAAAGGGACTTTGTCGCCAATCTTGAAATTGGATGCACCACAAACAACCCGTTCAGTCCCATGTCCATAATTAACCGTGACCAAACTCAATTTGTCTGCATCAGGGTGTTGTTCGATCCTTACAACTTCCGATACCAGAACATCCTTTAAGTGAGCACCGGTTGTTTCAAATCCTTCCACTTCACAAACAGAAAGGGTAATGGTTTTGGCCAGTTTGTCAGCGGAAAGGTTAGGATCTATTTCAACAAAGTCTTTTATCCAGTTTAGCGAAATTTTCATACCAAGAGTCGTTTTTCGTACGTTACAAAATTTAGGTTTTCAATCAAATCCTTCTATTTTATGGAAAACACCCGTGCAAAATTCAGGTTTCCGCCATGCAATGGTCGAATGTCGGAAATATCGTATTTAAGCATAGCCAATCGATCGATACCCATTCCGAATGCAAACCCTGAATACTTTTCAGGATCCACATTGCCTGCTTTTAAAACATTGGGATGTACCATGCCGCAACCCAGTAATTCTATCCATCCCACTTGCTTGCAAAATTTACATCCCTCTCCGGCACAAAGCAGACATCGCATGTCCAATTCAAATCCTGGCTCTACAAAAGGGAAGTAACCCGGTCGTAACCTTACTTCCACCTCGCTTTCGAAAACTTCTCCCAACATGGTTTTCAGGAAATAGATCAGATTTGCCACCGAAATGTTTTTATCCACCATCATCCCTTCGAATTGATGGAATACGGAGTCGTGAGAGGCATCAGTCCGTTCGCAACGGAAAACTTTTCCGGGCCCAACAATACGGAAAGGAGGCTCCAGTTTTTCCATGCCCCTGATCTGAATGGGAGATGTCTGGGTTCGAAGCAAATGGCCGTCCTCAAAGTAGAAAGTGTCATGCATATCCCTGGCCGGGTGATGCTCAGGGATATTCAATGCTTCAAAATTATAAAATTCCGTCTCAATATGAGGACCGTCCAACACTTCAAACCCCATCGCAACAAAGATATCTTCCAATCTTTGCTGCATCATGCTGATAGGGTGCATGCTTCCCGTATCTTCTGACATTGGATCAATAGTTATATCAATCCACTCTTTCTCCATTTTTTGGTTGAACTCACTTTTTTTAAGGGTCGCTCGTTTGGAATCCAGCTTTTCCTGAAAAACGGTTTTCAGGTGATTGATTTTTTTGCCGACTTCGGCCCGTTCTTCTTTGGAAAGGTCCCTCAATTGTTTCATCATTGAGGTCAGCTTGCCTTTTTTCCCCAAAAAGGTTGTCTTTACCGAATCCAGGTCTTTAATTTGATGGATGGTTTCCAATACTTTTTGAAATTCCTGTTCAAGTGCTTGAAATACTTTTTCCATGAGAGTTACAAAGCAAGTTCGGGTTTCTTTAAATTCAATGTTTGTTCAAAGCGATGAGCCAATTTGATCAAGGTCTCCTCCTGCAGGTGGTTTCCCAGCAATTGGAGCCCTATCGGCAAATTACCAGAAGAAAAACCTCCCGGAACGGATATCCCCGGCAAACCTGCCAGGTTTGCAGGAATCGTAAAGGCATCCACCAAATACATCTGCAACGGGTCATCCATTTTTTCACCGATCTTAAACGCCGGCATCGGTGAAACAGGCGTTGCTATGGCATCCACCTGTTGGAAAGCCTTATCATATTGGGAGCGAATTAAGTTTTGGATCTTCTGGGCGCGAAGATAGTAGGCATCATAATAACCGGCAGAAAGTGCAAAGGTTCCAATCAAAATCCGCATTTTTACTTCTTTACCAAACCCCTCATCCCTGGATTTTTCATACATATCAATCAGGTTATCAGCGTCACCGGTCCTGCTTCCATAACGAACACCATCGTATCGTCCCAGGTTAGAGCTGGCCTCACACGGTGCAATAATATAATAGGTTGCAACAGCATGCTTGATGTTTGGAATACTGATTTCAACTATTTCCGCACCTTCACTCTTCAGTAGCTCCAGGTTTTCCTCAAAAACACGAATGACATCAGCATCGCAGCTGGCCAGATCGATTTCTTTGACTAAGCCGATCTTACAGCCTTTTATCGATTGATTCAGGGATTTGGTATAATCAGGAACGTCTGTTTTCAAGGAGGTGGAATCGTTCTTGTCATACCCTGCAATGATTTTTAAAAGCAAAGCTGCATCCTCCACATCTTTGGTCAAGGGTCCTGCTTGATCAAAGGAACTGGCATAGGCAACAATTCCCCAGCGACTGACACGGCCATACGTCGGCTTCAGGCCCACTATACCGTTAAAAGAAGCCGGCTGGCGGATTGATCCTCCCGTATCTGTTCCAATAGCGGCGACAGCCTGCCCGGCAGCAACAGCAGTTGCTGATCCGCCGGAAGAGCCACCCGGCACACAATCCAGGTTCCAGGGATTCCTGGTAACACCAAAAGCAGAGTTTTCAGTGGATGAACCCATGGCGAACTCATCCATGTTGGTTTTTCCTACCAAGTTGTAATTAGTAGCAATTAGTTTTTCAGTGACTGTAGACTCGTAAGGCGGCACGTAGTTTTCTAAAAAGCGTGAACCACAGGTCGTTTTGATGTCCCTGGTGGAAAAAATATCCTTTACCGCCAAAGGCAAACCTTCCAAAACACCAACTGGCTGTTTGTTTTGAAGTTTTTTATCAACCTCTGCCGCCTTCTCCAATACACCGTTCGTATTAGTCGAGATAAATGAGTGAAGCTTGTCTTCGGTTTCTGTGATGCGATTCACCACAGCCTCAGCTATTTCGAGAGTCGTTGTTTCGCCGGTTAGTCGTTTAGTGTGCAGAGAATGTAATGGCAGTTGGTATAACTTCATAATCCAATTTAGGTAGTTAAATAAAAACTGGGATGAATTGGTTGGGATAAACCTGTAACTTCACTATTTATCTCTATTCGGTGATTGTTACAATCAAAAAGTCCAGAATATGGGATTTGTATCATGATGGAGACGGTTTCACCGAAACAGTCGGTTGCTGCTATTGTTGTTGTGATCTACTCGTTGATAACAGAATCCGCTCACGGTAAAATATAGCTATTACGCCAATGATCGTATCATACTTTGATAAACAACTTCGTATTAAAGAATCAATGACAAAACTTGTCTTAATTACCTCGTTCAAAGGTCGGTGTGGATAGTCCGGGAGATATTCTGCTTGTTGAGACACAAACAGTTACCCGGTTTATTTGATTCGAATCATTCGTGTTAAGCAGGTAAAGCAGTCACTATTATCAGATAAACATCTCGAAATTACTTTTTTGGATAAGGATACAATGACACAACTGAAGAAATTTGATCTCTTAATGAGCGAAGTAACCAGCGGAAAGCTTGAAGAAAAAATGGAGGAAATCGTCGATAGGATGCCTGGAATTCTGGCAGAAGAAGGATTGGGAACAATGGATGATATGATGGTGGAACTAAGAGATTTCCTCACCTCAAAGGAAAAGCTGGATGATTATCTGGATGAAGAAGGTACCATGAAAATCCCTTTTGAAACTGTCTTTTCCTGGTTTAAGACATCCATAGAAAAAAAGCGGCAGGGACTACGCGATTAAAATCTTTACTGTTATTCCCAAAAGAAAATTGGTATAATCCCTGGTATACCAATTCGCAACTCACAACTGGGTTCGTATTCGGTATGCATTCATGATTCTTCACTATCTTGAAAGCATCATTTCTCATCGACCGATTATGAAAAAGCGCCGGATCATTCCGATCATTGTTTCCCTTTTATCCTGTTTTCCTTTGGTTCTTCTTGCTTCAAACCATGAAAGGCATCTTAACATTAAAGAAAGAATACTGGATAAAAGAGACAGGGTAATCAAGGAAATCACCACTCTTTCTCCAAGCAATGCCACCTTACTTGGCTACAAGCAAAGAATCACCCAATTCGATGGGCAAGGGTTGCGTACCAAGGTTGAAGAAACCTACCACCCACAACAGTCGGAACAATCCGGATATGCCAGGACCGTTTACAACTACAAAAAGGGAAGAAAAACAAAAGTCGAACGATTCTTTACCAAATCCGTGATTTCAGAGACCGGTGTGGTTAAGTCGGTCGTGCATCTTGACTCGGATGGATTGAAAGACAACGTAGAGATGTACTACACACCCCGGGAGGCCGAAAAATCAGGCTTTATCAAATCGATATTTCATTTCCACAGGGACGGCCGCAGGACTATGGAAGAATTTGTTTACAATTCAAAAAAATCTGCGGCAACAGGTATCGCTCGAACACAAATTGCCTATGATTTGAATAACAAAAAATCATCAGAAACCCTGGTAATGTCAAAAGAGTATCTTCTAAAAACCGGGGTTATTAAAGTCGTCAGAAAGTTTGATGAGTTTGGCAATGAACTGGCCCAGGTTGGTCATTTCACCGAAAGCCAGGCCGAGTTGCAGGGATACCACAAAACAGCCGTCTACCACGACAAAAACGGTGAGATGATTAAGGAAGAGAGATATTACAGCTCAAGCGCCAGAGGTCATTATAAAGGCGTCATCTACTACGAAAACGGCCGACCCCTGGCTGAGGTTAGGGTGGATGGTTATGGGAAGTAGTTTTGGTATTAGTTAAAATTGATTGATGCCTTAATACTTTTTCTCGTGCCTGCATTAATAGTCTCTTGTGTATGTTTGCATGCCACAATTATCTGAAAAAATATTGAAGGCTTGATCGTTAGTGGTGTCCTTACAAGTTGTGCTTTTTCCGTCGCTCAATTGATGAGTGGCGTACACTGTAATACTTGAAGCACCACCAATTCCAAGAATCCCATCAAGAGATAATTTTGCTGAATCTGCACTCACGTCACCTGCACCAGGACTGCTTCTTACTACCAAAGGATAAGAAACAGATGTATCTGCAGATCCGTCTATTTCCACTCTATGTATTTCAACTGCATCAGTAACAATAGCGCTCCTGCTCCCATCAAATGTCGCACAGCCTTTTGGCCTATTTGTCGCATCTTGATCACAATGCCTTTTCAATTCCAAAGTCACATTGGCATCATTAAAATCATCCGCGCTTGTAAATGCTTGCTCCGTAAAACCAATATAATAAATCACAGCATCTTCAAATTCATCAGCTGATTCCAGCTTATCCTTTGTGGCCGCGGCTAGTAATTGCCAGCCTTCTGAGGTCGTTGGCACTTCAATTTCAACAGTACTGCTTGAAGTTGGTAATTGAATGAACTGCAGAAAACCGGCTGAGTTTATTGCATCATCTTCCAGATTTGATTCTTTGGATTCATCAAAATCGCTATTTGAATAAGGCTCTCCATTCTTAGAATAAGTAAGAGGAACCACTATTAAGGTACTGACTGCAGACTGTGCATCGTTTTCCGGTGGTGAAGCCACTTGACCGGAAACCTGCGAGGACTGAGAGACAGATTGTGACGATGCCGAAGAACTCGAATTATTCGCAGGTAATTGAGCCAGCAATCCGCTAATATCAACAGAAATTTTAGAAGAATCCTCATTGGTATTCATGTCCTTACAACTGAGTAATCCGATCAGCATTCCTACCAATGCTATTGCAATGGTGCTTTGAAGTATTAGTTTTTTCATTTTCGTTACCTCTTCTTGTATCCTGTTAGAAACCACCGGCAAGCTGAACGCCTGTGACAGTTCTGTAAGAAGGATTTTTGGTGGACACATTCACTTTGTATTCATAATTCAGTTTTAAAGACCAGATTGGAGTAAACGCCCACCCCAAGTGAAATGAAAACCGAATGGGAATATCTATCCTACTATCGCCTAAATCTGATGAAAGGGGTTGTTGATTTGGGTATTCCTTGGCATGAATCCCAAATCCGGTTCCTTGCAAAAAGCCGGATTCCCATTTATTTGACCAGTCGAAATCCATAGTTGCCGTAGTGTATTCCGTCCGTTCTGAACCATCGTTCCCGGTGCCATAAGCAATTACGCTTTTGAAAAAATCAAGCTTTTCCGCATCCAGATTGGAGTATTCCCATTTGAACAGGCTGGTATTACCAGCATCTAGGTTGGAATCAGCGAATTCCTTGTGATTGTAAAGCACACCCAGCCAGTGCTTGGTGGTGCCATCTTCATTATCGAACCGACCGATTTGCAGTCCGGCTGTCAGAATATGGAATTGGGCATAATTTTCATCATCGCGGTTTATATCCAGGAACATATAGCGACCCGTCAAACCTTTTTCACTGGCTTTCGGAGCATAGGAAAGACCAGCCAGGATAATCTGGGAATTCAACGGTTCATAAATCTCTTTGGTGTAATTGCTCTGCAAGTACCCCGCGAACCCTGCTAATCGTCCCCAGGTCGCTATAGCCATCAGACTGGCTGCCGTTTGGGTATCTGCTTGTTCATCGTCCGCAATTTGCCCTTCCACCGATACATCTTCTATATCGACCGGTAATCCCAGGTCATTATTGGGGTTAGTGTCATGATTATAGCGAACGTTTCCAAGGATCTTCCAGGCAAACCCTGTGCTGTCCGATGGCTCCTCAAGTTCTTCCAGATCTACACCAAATGCTACCTGGTATTTGTTGGTACGTTGATTACCCTTTTCATCAATAGCTGTAACCAAGATCTCGTTGATTCCCCTTCTAAAAATAAAACGCTTATTGATTGTCAGGGTATTTGCCTTAATAAATTTCTGTTTTTCTCCGTCAATGATCACTTCTGCAATCACATCATCATCGAAAATCACAAAACTAACATTTAATTGTGAAGCATCCACTTTCTGACGTCGGGTTAAATCTGTTGTCAGAATTTCGGGAGCTTCTTTGTTTTCCTCCTCCTGGGCGAGCAGTGGAGTAGATATGATACCTCCCAGAAGAGCCAGTCCTATCAAGGCAGCTAGAAAAAATTTCAAAACAGTCTCCTTTTGGTTTGAGGGTTATCCAATTCAACTAATCTTCGATTGTGATGGTTGCATTAATTGTTTCACCGGCATTTGCCGCATCTTCCTGGACTTCATCCAGAACATCCGTGGGATCCGGAAGATCACTAAAGTTTGAATCATCCTCTTCATCGGGAACATCACCGGCATCAGCTATTTCAACGATGTTGTCTTCAATGGCATCCTCAATGACAGGTGGCACATCCACTTCCTTGGTATCATCAGTATCCAACTGATCCGTATCGGTGGTTTCCATATCGTCTTCGGATCGTCCGGGTTCATAATCTTCATCCTCTTCCAGACTAAAATCCTGATCCAAATCGTCGATATTGTAGCCGAATTGCCCGACAGGAATGTCGAGGGTCCGCCCTGCATTGTTTGTCATAAACATCTGACCGGCCTTATTTTTCAGCATGGCAAAATCGGAATTGGTTGCGCCTTCCCCTAATGATCCTTTAATACCGATCGTTGCTGTTGTTGTATTGAGATAGAGAGAACTTTTCTTTCTCACGGAAGCTGTCCTGGCTCGAAATTTCCCAAACAACATGCGGAGAAATCCTTGTTGTCTCTTTTTCTTCCATTTTCTTACCTGCATAATGGCGTTGGAGCCAAGCATGACTTTATGTTGATCGGGATTGTAAAGAGTCAGTGAGGTATTTTTCAATGTACGAATGGTATCATTTTCGTACAAGGTGACCGGATTGTTGGTTTTCGTATAGAGATACATTCTTCCTTCACGAACGATAACCACATTTCCCTTTTGAATGGTGGCCCTTCCGTATTTAACAGCTCCCATAACGACGGGAGAGAATAACATTGACAGGGCTACCAAAATCACCAGTTTTTTCTGTGTTTTCATAGTATTGACCCGCTTTTAATGTAGATAGGAACATTGGTATAAATTGACCTTAGGCAAATAGTAATAGCCGTTCGGATGTTAGTCAAACATATTGTTCATTGGCTTTGGCACCATAAGCATACCATTAATGAATTCAGCCAGTATCTCCCCGGACTGATGGATCACCCGGCTTTTCGGTGTTGATTTTCAAGATTGAACAATCATTGTTCCTGCTTGAGAATCAATTGGATCATTTTGCTCTTCCTGATATACTATTGTATATTTCAATGACATATGGGAGAATTTTTTTCCAAAAGGTAAAATACTGTATTTATACAGACAGTTTAGCCATAACCTCTGATCCACTCTGTCTCGGTAGATCTTTCAAACTCAAAGAATGACAACCATTCATCCCGGAAAGAATCGATGAAAGATTCCAAACACTCCATCATTGTCTTTTTCGTAGGTTATATCGTCCTTTTCTATTTAATCGGTTTGATGCTATGGCCGTTTTTGTCATCGATTATCTTTGCCGGAATTCTGGCAGGCAGCTTTAACCCATTGAACAAAGCGCTTAACAATAAAATCAAAAGACCCAAATGGTCTGCCGGCATTATCTGCCTGATCATCATTCTTGCAATATTTCTGCCTTCAATATTTATCATTGTTCAGCTCACGGATGAAGCCGGTAATCTGTATCAATCAATCAAAGCACAGTTAACAGATGATGACTTGGAAAAAATGCTCTTTGGCTTTAAATATTTCCCTGAAATCATGAAAGAACTATTTGAAACAATCAACCTGGATTTCAATATTTCCAACTTTAAGGGCATTGTACTGGACGCCTCCAAGGAAGCCAGCTCAACGGCATTCAACCTTTTGAATTCCTGGATCACCAATATCTTTTCTTTTTTCTTGCATTTCATCATTATGATCATTGTGATTTATACTCTTTTGGTTGATGGAGAACGAATTAAAAAGTTCATTTTCGCACTTTCCCCTCTGCCGGATGATGAGGAAGAGTTGGTTATCGAACGATTCAACCAGATAAATTTCGTAACCTTAATTGGAAATGGGATCGGGGCATTAATCCAAGGATTGCTCGCTGGCATCGGCTTCTGGATAGCGGGGATCGAATCACTCACATTGTGGACCACTCTGATGATTGTGCTGGCATTTATTCCTTTGGTCGGAATCTCGATTGTCTATATTCCGGTGTGTTTATACCTGTTGATCACAGGCAAGGCGATCACAGCGTTGATACTGTTTCTCTATTGCACGGGTATTTCCCTGTTTGTTGAAAATTGGTTTAAATCCAAATTTGTCGGAAATAGAGCTGAGATCAGCCCTACATTGATTTTCCTGAGCATCGTTGGTGGGCTTGCAGTATTCGGAATTCCCGGGATTTTTTATGGTCCACTGATTATCTCCATTTTTCTCACGTTTGTAGATCTTTATCACAAACGCTATACGGATAATCCAGATATTAGTGCATGATTTTTTTCAACAGGATGTACTTGTAAATGTTGTTAACCATAACCAGACCAGGCTGTTATGAAGCATTTTTTTGATCAATCTACTGTATTAGATGATGCTGCTTTATCAGAATTGTTGCGATCTGCACGCACCGAACTGAAGAAGAAGCCCATGAACCTGGCGGAGATGACCAGCAAAATGGACTTAATCTGTTTTAATGCAAGTGCTTCTGATCAATATGTTCCACGCGGTTTGGATTCCCTGGTGACAACCAAGAACATGCCTTTGAATCAAAAAATTCAAAAAGAGTTCAACGATGATCTGGATAAGTTGATCAATAGCAGTCCGGGTGATGTATTTGGTTACCTGTTAGGCAATATACAAACAAAAAATATATTTAACTATTTAGACATCCTTTTTGAGATTAGGTCGGATTACAAATTCAAACCCCAGGTAGTCACCCACTTTTCGTACGATGAGCTTATTGAGTATTTATCGGAATTTTTAAACATTGGTGTGGTAGATGGTGTCAAACGATCTATTGAAGTCTTCGATGATAAATCACCAAAAGCCTGGAAAACGATAACCAGATCCAGTGAATTAAAATCCGTTGATAAGGCAATTCGCGAACCTGTTATTCTTGATCGACCGTTTTTTACAGACATTAACTTAAATATCACCAAAGGCGGTAGACCTCAACTTATAGAAAGCTCCATCGGAAAATTAAAATCGGTTATTAACTACTTCAATAAATACAGAACCCCAAGCGGTGAAGTTATTGCTTCAAAAAATAAACTGTTCTTCAAGCCCAGCGATATTCAGGGATTTAAGGTTTCGTCTTCCCAATCGAAATTGTTGTTAGGTCTCTCCTATAAGGGAGAGTACATTTCTTCAGCACAGTTTATAACCCATGATATAGGTCTCAAGTCCATATTATTCAAAGACGTGGATTTTTTTACATTCAAGATTGGAAAAAAACCGGCAGATCTCAAACCATCGCAGATTACCAAAATAGAAGTAAATCTGGATACTCAGCAGATGGTTTTTCTGAGAGGTATAGCACCTGATGAATACCATGTAGCCAGATTTAACAAATTAAAACTATCAAGGGGCGAAGACTCAGCGTATATTCACAAAGCAGTTTCTTTTAATCGGGGTGCCGCAAACTTCGATCAGATTCAAACTTTTTTTGCCTCCCGCTATACTGAATTTGAAAAAGCCAAGCAAATTCTCAACGCCAGGGGAGAATTAGGCTTGCTTAGCGCCCGAAATGTATGTGCTGGTGATTTAACTGCACATATAACCCTTTCCACCATGAACTTGTTGGGATTGGTACCTTTTGAATCCAAATGTCTGGGGTATTCTCCCAAAGATATAAAGAACCCCGAAATATCTTCAACGCTGTTTGATGTAGAAATTAAAGCGTTGCAAGACCTGTTTAAAAATATCCTCGATGTTTCCCAATCACCTGATTTTACGGAACACAACTTCAGTCGTTTATCCAAAAATATGCGAGCTTTCATAACGTTGCATGATTTCACAACAATTGATTCCAAAATCTGGGATCGGCTATTGGATGAATTGGAGAAACTGACTGATTACATGGACAATTTTTTCAAAATCAGCCTTTACAAAGACCTTAAAGAGGACTTGGAATGCGAGACGGTTCCCGACTTTGAATCCATGGAAGATGGGATGGAGATTGCGTCTGAAGAGAATCAATCGCGGCTGGACGAAAAAACCAGGCAATTTATCAGTGAAAACTACTCATTTTTTAAAAAAAGAGACCTGGTACAAAAGGCAACATTAAAGATCGAAAAGCTAATCTTCTATGGTCAGAACGTAAAACCGTTTACAGATAATCCAAAATTTGAGCCTGCTTTAATTGTATACAGCAATAACAAATCTCAGGCGGAAAACTACCGATATGCATCTTACCCAGCTCTGTCGTTAACCAGTGTTATCGATCCCGGTGTGCTTAAAAACAAAGATGACAACGATGAGCTTGAGTTTGTCAAATTCATGCGGGATTTCACTCAAAAGACTTTTCAAAAGGCAAGGGAACTTAACAAAACCTTTCATCATCAATACAAGCATACGCTAGCTGAGCTGGGGTTTTTGGTTGATGAAAAACTGCGCCAACTTCAGGAGGAGCTGGATTTTCTGGAACGACCTGAAAATAAGGAAAAAGCTTATCAGGAGCTTTATGAGAAAATTAAAAAAATGTATCTGGAGCACCTGAAAAGCAAAGAAAAAAATATTGCCAAATTAAAAGCGGAGGAAGAACAAGTTCGAAAAAAACTGCAGGTTTACAAGCAAAGTCTGGAAAAACTGATGGGAACAACCATTGATGACGCTAACCTGGATGAATTCTTAGCGTCTGTGCCAGACAAACTGGAAAAAAGAAAAGCTGAAATAATCGCTCAGCACAAGGAAAAATTCAATGAGGCAGCACCTGTTTTCAAAAGCTATGTGAATCTTCATAATTCAGCCCTGGGCTATTTTAACAAAGTACTCAGCTATTCATCGCTTTTTCAAAAAGCTTTATGGATGCATCGGCATCAAAAGATGATCGAAGATCAAAAAGAAAAAGCAAAAAAATTCTACCATGCTGACCCGGAAACCATTCAAAAACAAATCAATGAGCTGGAAGCCGCTGCTGCTGATCCGGAAAAGGAAAAAACCATCAAAAAAGAGGTTGATCAACTCATCAAGGGGTTACAGGATGCATTAACCGATTTGGACAAAATACCAGCCAATGATCTTTTTAAAGATCCGAAAACACCGGATGATAAACTTGTTGAGTATCTGGAGTTTTACAGGGATGAGTCTTTCAGGCTGACCCGCCTGGTCGGTATGCTGCAGACTGCTTATCAAAAAATGAACAAAATCCAGAATCAACTTTTTAAGAAACAGGAAGAGCTGGTCCTGGAACAACTCAAATCCGCCAAAACGGAATTCTCATTAAAAATTTTCAACATATTAAGAAGGGATTCCGAAGCGACTGACGAAATTGAAGCTTTAGAAGAACAAACAGAAAACATTCCCACTGAAATCAAAAATCATTTGGGCGATTTGAGAGCTGTTCTGATTAAAGCATTAACAGCGTTTAAGGAGAACATAACACCTGACAAACTTGCAGGCATTGCCAATTACAAAGAATTTTTACTGGAAAGTAAAAAAAGAGAAAAGATTAATGATATAACAAAGGAGCTGGTTAATTTCAGTCAGGGAATCAAGGCCATCAAGAAGGAAAGAGGGGGTGAAATTGAAGATCTGGAATACTTAAAAACCCAGGAAGCCGGATTGGAAAAGATAGCCATGTCAAAAGCTCTTCCTTCAACCAGGATTTTGTTGAAAACCCAATACATTCCTCTGGTTGAAAAAGAAAAAGCGATGATGGAGAGAGTTAACAAATTCCTCGCTGAGATCATCTCAAACGAAAAACAGATTATTGACGGATTAACGGATACATTTTTTAGAAAGAGGTATGGATTTTCCCAGTTTGTCAAAGGCAGTTTTTGTGTAGATACGACCAAAGGCACAAAAGATCATACCGAAAAGAATATATACGCAGCCTATCTGCATCTATCTGAAAGGCACAAGAAATCGTGCTCAGTAGCAAACGTAAAAGCTGATGAATTAGGAATGGCGAAAATCGAAATTCAGGGAGATGAAGGATTAAAAAACAGGATTTCTCAAACCTGGCATAAGCATGTGTCGGACAAGTTCATTTGTCTTCCACCATCGTTAACCATAGAGGAAGTTTTGGATCTTTGTGAATATAAGGAACTGATTTGCCGTAACAACCCGAAGCCTCAGCGTTCTCAAAATTCTCTGATACTTGTTTATATAAGTAAAATTGATTTTGAGAAGGTAAAAGCGACTCCGGATCTATTGGAGAAATACAATCAGGCTATTCTAAGCAATATATTTTTAAATATTGACGACACAAAAATCTATAACAACCGGGATTCAATTTATGAGGGATTTGTCAAGGCGACCTTTGGCGCGTCTCACGATTCCCTGGCAAAACAAATATCCGAATTATTGCTTCAAGAGTAATATTATTTAACGCACATTCCCCAGGAAGCTTTTCCGCAGGGGCCTTTCTCAATGCCTGTAGCACCTGTAAAATCGATCAGTTTTGTATCGATTTCTGTAAAATCAACATCCGTGCACTTGGCACGTCTCAAATAGACACCGATGAACGAAGCATCTTCAATATCAGAGTCGCTGATATCTGCAACAGACAAATCAACAAAGAGTAATTTAGCGTCTTCCATCTCGGAGTCCGCGACAATAGCTCCGGTCATATCCACATATTTAAGCGTTGCACCTCGTAAATCCACGCCTTCCATATTTGCACCGGTAAACCTGGTGTTTTCTATATAGGCATTTCTGAGGTCTGCTCCTTCCAGGTCTGCACCCGAGAAATCCATATCGACCAGCCTGACTTCCCTTAGATCACAGGAGGTGAATGTTCCGCCACATTTTTTTTCGTTGATCAAATCATTGAGATCACCTTCATCATAGGCGAAACCGAGGCTGCTCCAAGCAACCAGACATAGACTAATTATTCCAATAAGTAATCTTTTCATTCAGCTTCCTTTACAATAGTGTGTCCAACTGTTTTATGAGTTTATAGACTATGCTAATAGTCAAGCCTTTATAAACGTCATTGCGAAAATGCAAACACCTATCCAAAACGTATGCTCTTGTCCGAAAAATACCAATTTGATGTGGGCAAATAAAGTGGAAAGTTAACTTGCAATTCCATAAAGAAATTAAGCCAGATCCTGGTTTTACAATGTTGTATTCTGGGATGTATTATATTTTTAAAAAACAATAACCAAATCTCAGCCAATGGAAGACAATTTGCATTTTCATACCATGCTAACCTGTAACCTGTGCTTGTAATTCCCTAAAATTCTTTTGTAATTCTGAAATCAAAAAACGCTATCAAAATAAAGAGCTTATGGATTTCATACATGAATCAATGATCATCTGGTTTATCTTAGCAGTGGTACTAGCCGGGTTATTACAATTGATTGCCAAGAACAGACCTTCTGAAGTTCAACCGGGAATGGCGACCAAGTCGGATCAATTTTCAATGAGTACCGTTTTTTTAAGTGTTCGTAGCGGAGAAGCCCCATTATTTTTCTGTGTACTGGGAATAACGATATTTGTCTTTCTTTTCTCCCTGGCTTTTGCCAAGGAAGTCCGACTATTGCTCCCTTTCTAATCCCAATGGTGAAATCCGCCAGATAGGGGATTTCACCTAAAAGCCCATTCCTACAATCCCATTGCAATCTCAGCTGTTCCCACAATTTACAGATTAAGCTTTATTTTGTATCGGTAGAGGATGCCGTCCGACTCTGAAAAACAAAGATCCGGCAATTTCAACTTATTGAATGGCAATCTACACTGATAGCCCGACAGAAGCCCTTATTTCGGAATTCTGCAACTAGGAATTGTCCAATAAAATGCGCAAAATTTTTAGATACCTGATCAACAAAATTTATGATCAAGTCGTCAGACCATTGGTTATAAGCGTTTCTCCCGTTGAGGAGGTGGCGCTGGGTATGGCCATAGGTATATTTGTGGGGATGACACCAACTGTCGGTCTTCAAATGTGGATAGTTTTTATAATCTGGCTGATTGCAAAATACCTGTTTCGAATTCGATTCGATTTAATCGTTGGAACAGCCATTGTGTGGATTAGCAACCCATTCACAATGTTTTTTCTCTATTATGCATTTTTGGCTACCGGATTGGCCATTTATTCAATCTTTGGAATTAAAGGTATTGAACTCAGTTTCAGTGTCTTCTACGAGCAATTTTCCGCCATTGTAAACAACCCGGATCTTGGTTTCTTTCAAGTAGTCTGGAAAAGCACTCAATTTCTAATTTTAGACCTCGGTCTTCCCATGCTGATGGGAAGTGTCTGCTATGCCGTTCCTTTTTCATTAATCTCATACTTCATCACCCGCAAACTTCTGCTCAGATACAGGATGAACAAGGCAGCCAAGCTTGGTATGGATTATGAGACCTGGAAAGACACTTATGAAAAAAAGCGATTTAAAGGACGAACACTTATCAAAAAAGATGATCTAAATTGATGATTCTTCGAATGGGGAGTCCAAACCGGAAGTTGGTTCATAAAAACAAACCCAGTAGCTGTGAATTAGATCGATTAATTACGCCGCGGAAATACCAATGTGATTTCCGTTCCTTTGTCGATTTTCGATTTCACTATAATTGTACCACCATGAGAAGCCATGGTATTGTGGACAATTGAAAGCCCAAGACCGGTGCCCTGTTCTCGCGTTGTATAAAACGGATCAAAAATCTTCTTTTTGATCTCTTCGGTCATTCCTTTTCCAATATCTTTAAACTTTACTTTTATTGCAGGCATACTGGTTTTTTCGATTTGATTGTTAAGACGTTGCAAAACCAATGGATCTTTCTCCAGGTAACTCTTT
Source organism: Pseudomonadota bacterium (assembly GCA_022360105.1). The sequence continues at coordinate 24,282 of JAKSDL010000845.1, read as the reverse complement.
GTTGATATATCCAGTTCCCCTCCTTCCGGCATCGCCTGGCATGCATTGACAAATAGATTATGAAAAACTTGTTTTAGCAGTTCTTTGTTGCCAAGAACCACATCAGGCTTTGCCTTAAGTTTAGAGATGATTTCGATATTCAGTTGCTGAGCAGAAAACTCAGAGAATTCTACAAACTCCTCAAGCATTTCATGTAAGCTGATGTCATCTAATACTATGGGTCTTGGTTTTGTATATTCCAGCAGGTTTGAAATTATATGATTCATGCTACGCGTAGCAGAGTTAATGTGCATTGCCAGTGACATTTCCTCAGAATCCGCATCCAGATCCATTTTCATCATTGAAACAAACAATTCAATGCTACCCAGCGGATTTCTCAACTCATGAGCCACCTGCATAGCAATCTCACCCATTGCTGTTAACCGATTCTTACGTTCAGCTTCTTCTTCCAACCGTTTCAATTGGGTAATATCCATCAAATTGACGATAATACCTTGAAGTTCATTGTCATCAGACCTCATTAAGGTTGTGGTGCTTTTTAGACTTTTCTCTTCTTTTTGGCTGAGACGAAAATTGAATTGTTGTTGATATTCGTTTTCAATCGCCTCTATTCTCTTTTTCTCAGATTCTTCAGGGATAACTGTAAACTCAAATAAATCGTTAATGTAACTACCTATGGCATCTTCCCTGGTTATGCCTGTCATGGAGACAGCTGCCCTGTTAAATGTCTGGATACTGCCTTTCAGGTCGGTCACGATCAGTCCATGGGAAAGACTTTGCAAAACATTGTTAAGCTCCTGATTTTTCAAATGTAAATTGATTTTTAACTCTTTTATTTTCTCAGAAAGAGCTTGAATCGTCGGTTGCACTTTTTCAATCAGATCCCCCCAATCTTCCTGGGTCTGTTTTAATTTTTTGACAAGCTCTTTTTCCAGAATGAGCTCGTTTTTTAGATTGGTAATCTGTTGAAGAAAGGATTCTGCATCAGTTTGGGTTGCTTTTTTTTGCTTGGCTGTCACCTGAATTTCCCTAAAGGCTTGTAATTATTAGTTGGATAAGAGTTTTGTCTTATCAATCTCAGTTTTTCAACCAAAATGCAAAACATGTACACAACAACTGGAACCAGGCAAATTTAACCGATCAATTCAGCTAATGTAATTTCGATATTTGCAGGAATTTAGAAGATATTTGCAAAAGCAGATCGAAAAGGTCTTTGCCAGATCACAGATTTAAAGAGACCTAAGGTCTTTATCAAATGATAAAGACACTCTTGAATAATTACTGGGAGACGTTTGGCAGGAAGGTCCTAAAATGGAAGTTCAAATAATTTCCAGACCTTTGACATAGGTTTTGATGAATTCCTTAATGTCTTTCAACTCATCCGAACTGATCGTTTCGAATCCTTCAAGAAGTTTAGACTGAAAGGTATCTTTGAGCATGGAGTTTTCCACTTCCAGGGCCGTTAAGGTCAGTTTTTGAGCTTCGATAGTTTTTTTGAGTTCAGAAATCTTCTTGTTTTCAATGAATGGCACGTCAGCATCATTCATCTTCTCAGCAGAAGTCTTTTGAATTGACCTACCAGGCTCTGAAGATTTGGCCACTTGTTTAGACTTGAGCGTTTGGGTTGGTTGTGGCTGTTGTCGGGGCATTTTTTGTGCTACCGCAACCGCTTTTCTTTTTCTTCCCGGTTTTGCAGTTGGGCTTTCAGCTTTAGTTTGCTGCTCTTCGGATTTCTTCTTCTGCCATAAATTGTGATATACTTCGAGAGAGCGCTGTGGTACATCGGAAAAGGATTTTTGAAGTTCATCTATTGTAGCATCAGGGTGACTGTTCAAAAATCTGAAAATGACCTGATAAAGACTTCCTTCTTTGCCTTTGTCGTGGTTGGCCCTTTTTTTCTTCCAATGGCCAAAATAGCTGGTTAATGAACTTTTATTGGCGTCAGGAAATTCGCTGAATAAATCCTCACAAGTTGCATCTTCGTTGGCATTCAGGTGGCTGAAAACCATTTCCTTGAGTTTTCGGGGATTGACCATAACCCCCTTTTGAGCTTTATCTGCCTTGGTCTTGTCACGTTTTCTGGTCCAATAAAGATGATATTCGCTAACTTTTTTAGGTGGAATCTCAGGAAGAGCCTCTCGTAAGTCACTTAGAGTGGTTTTGGGATATCTGTCCAAATATTTATAGATTTTTCGCTTAATCAACGTCTCTTTATAATTGCTCTTTACGACTATCTTTTCTTTTTTATACTCGTTCTTTGCCCGTTTTATCGTCGTTTTGCTGACATTTTCCAATTCTTTAACATGCGACAAGGTCCCTTGTGTAATCTCATGAAAATCTTTCCCTTGGCCGATCAAATCATCGATGACGTTTTTCACAAGCTCTTTCTTACTCATTGATCTTACTCCGGACAAAAACAATAACGCTGAAATTTCAAAATATTAAGCTTCAATCTGCTTATATCAAAACCAAAATACAACACTACCCGACGAAAACCAATTGTCAATGTTCATTTTTAGAGACGCAGAGGTAGATTAATCCTAATAACTAAGCATAATTATCAAGATCGAAAAGCTTTTTCAGCTTACATATTATCTTTTCGAAAATCAACGGCTAATTGTTTCAGAAATGATTGATGAACCAAAAGCCTGATCAACGTTTTCTATTTGAAGGTTGATATTGTTTGGATGAAGACCTGATATTAGGGGAAAATACCTTGAAGTGATCAAGAATACTCAAATTGGGAAATTAGGCACCCTTCCCAACGAATTAAGTCCGTTAAACTCTCTCAAAAACCTTTGTTTCAAATAACTAATCAAACAGCTCAACGAACTACCAATCTGGGGCTTTCAGGCTGGTCAGTTGGGTTTGTATTCCAGAAAATCACACATTTTAGGAAGGGATGTAGCGGATTTAAGAAAATTGAACAAAATATCCCTTTGGAATTTATTCGAGAAGGCTATCCTGTCATTATCCGAAAGAAAGAGCTTAGAGCGAATACCACCTCCACCCCAAAAATGGTAGTCAGTGATTTTAAACAGATACCGTTTTTTAAAATCGTTTTTTGCAAGTAGAAAGCTATCATCTTCAATATTATAACGCCTTTTAATCCAAGGTATCAGTTTCCGGTTATAAGGTACCCTATAAGAACCAAACTCCGGTTTTGGATTGGACAATAGGTTGATATCCCTTTGGTTCAGTCTAACCGTAACTGGTTTATTGTCATACCGCACCCACTTAAAGAGAACTCTTCGTTTTAAGGTTTTTCCATAAAGGTGTTTCACTCTAAATACACTTATGCTCGGGAAAAACGTACCATCCAACGCATCCTCATCACACGAAATTGCGAGCAGATGGTTTATACATTCTTTAATTCTCTGTTTGGAGGACGGGTTCAATTTCCAAGGTAATGATTCATTTATATAATCACCATATTGACGGGAAGTGAAACCTTCCAAGTTTGATGCGACAGATCTGCTATACTCGGCTTTTTTAACTGTCACCTGGAGTGATTTTACCTTCCATTTCTTTTCAAGCCTTTTGAGATCAACCGTTACATAATGAACGGCCTGGCCGGAATGACCGGGACTGATCACCGGTATCCCCGAAATCAATCGTGCTTTCTGCCCTTTTTTGTATGGATAAAGCCTGTGATCATGGCCAGAAACTACTAAATCAAACAACCTGTTTTTCTCCAAAACCGCTCTCAGACTGTTTGCAGGAGGAAGCCGCTTTAATTTAGAATTTTCATCATCACGATAAAAATTCAGTCCAACATGAAAAACTCCAATTAGAAAATCAGGCTTTTCAACAGTTCTTACTTTCCGAATCCATTCAGGAACTGATTTTTCAAGCGACTCAACTTGAATACCTTGCAATTCATTTGGCCCCATCCACATATGCGCGCCCGGAGTCGTGAATCCCAGAATAACCACCTTAATTCCGTTTCTTTTAACGACCAGATATGGTTCAAACACATTATTGCGGCTTCTATAAACATTTGCTGCCAACCAGCTGAAGTTTGAGTTTGGTACATATTCGGTTTCAAACCTTGGATTGAATAACAAGTCATGATTACCGACGACCACCGCATCGTAATCAAGCTCGTTGATAAGCTTCAAGAAAGGATTTTGGGAGACTCCCAGGGTATTAACGTGATGATAAAAATGCGTTAAAGGCGCCCCTTGCAGTAAATCACCGGCATCGACAATCAGCAGGTCTTTGTGTTGTTTTTTCAAATCAACAATGTGCTTTTTTAAATGCAGTAATCCCGAATGCCTTCGTTCCGGGTAGATCCAGGACGTCGATAACCAGCCGTGAAGATCAGAAGTAAAAAGAAATTTCAGTGTCGGGCTTTTTGAAGTAGCTAGAACGCTAGGGTTAACAAAGACTGTTATCATAAAAGCCAGAAAAATCAGTAACCTTAGTGCCACCATAAAGTGATTACTCATAAAAAAGGTATGAAAATTACAGTCAATTGTTTTGTTTAATCATGACTGCTGCAAACATTGCATTTCCATCAACTTCAGGAGTCCGGAAGTGAATTCCCTGAAAATACTCTCTTTTCGTAAAAGGGCACAAAATTGGCTGTAGTGAAAATCCGGAATGAATTTCTAAAAATCTGTTCACAACCATTTCATTTTCCTCTTCAAATATGGAACACGTCACATATACTAATTTACCGCCTGTGGGGACCACTTGAGCCACCCTTTTCAATATATCCAGTTGTAAGTGAGAATACTCACCTATTTTATCTTTGGTGATACTCCATCGTAGTTCTGGCGATCGACGCCAGGTCCCGGAACAAGAGCAGGGAGCATCAACAATTGCGTGGGTTGGATGTTTACTGAATGTAGGTATTTTTTTCCCATCCCAATATATGGCTTCAATGCTTTTCTTGAAATCACTCCTATTAATTCTTTTTGTTAATTCATGAAACCGAGCTTTACGAACTTCAGTTGCATACACTTTCCCCTTGTTATTTGCCAGCGATGCCAGGTGAAGAGCCTTACCACCAGAACCGGCACAAACATCCCACCAGACCTCGCTCGGCCTTGGTTTACAGATATAGCCCACACCTTGCGAAGCTATATCCTGAACTTCCAACAATCCTTTCTTAAATTGTGAGAATTCATGCAGATTAACCGGCGAATTGATTTCGATACAGGTTTTCTGTTCGGGATGTACAGAATATGAGATATTTTTTCTATCTAACTCCTCCAAAATACTCTTATCTGTAGTATTCGTCAGACGTATCCAAAGACTTGCTCTTTTTTGCTGTTTTTGCAAGAAATCTAGCGGCAGTTCGGGAACAAAATCCGGATTTAGATCTATAAATTCAACAGGTCGGAGGATATTTGATATCCACGTTTTCTTTTCTTCCAGTGATAACTTTCGTAGCGTCGAAATATCTAAGTCATGCTGTTCTGCCCAAAATTGAATCGTCTGATCCGGTTTATTGTCATCAAGCGTATATCCAAGTAGCAGGGCACGAGAGATGTTACCCTCTTTATGCCTTCCTATCCAACCATACCATCTAAAGTATCCGAATATGCTGTTTGCGATGCGTTTTCTATCTTTAGAGCCCAGCTTTTTGTTTGCCCGGAAATAGCTGGAAAGCCAGTTATCAACAGGTTGTCCTTGATTAAAAACAACCTGCACCTTTTCAAATACAGATATAACTGTTCTGATTTGATTTTGTGCCCGATTTTTTATTGTCACTGGATTGTTTTATTTTGAAGCAGAAGGGGAGGAAGAATGACTGTCTTCCGAGAGCAGCCATTCTGAAGGATTTAAGGTCAGGTAGGATTAATCTCTTTGTCAAGAATCCGGTGACTTGAGATTATAGCCTCTCGCTCTAACTCTTTGCCTTTCTTTTTGTCTGAGTAAGTGTATTTTCCTCTTCGCAGTTGTTTTTCAAGTTTATCAACACACAAGTCAATTGCTTTGTACATATTTGCCGGATCTTCCGCCTCAGAGTTCAGGTAAAATCCGTTACCTTTAATGGTCGCGTGAATATGATTTCGATGTTTTTCAACGCCTAAAAATATATCCGCGTTCAAATTAAAATCTGTGTATTTGTTGACTCGTGATAAACGCTCTTCAACATAGGTCTTTAAGGAATCTGTCAAATCCATGTGTTTTGCAGAAATAGACACATCCATACTAATCCTCCTAAAGATTTAAGGAATTGCTAACTTGCATGTGCGATAAAATGAAGCTGATCATAATAAGAAGAAATCAACTTGTGCAGACGGGTGTATTATCACACAATTGAACTAATAATTCTAGCTATAATTAGGCAATACCAGCCTCGGTGGGTAGCTGAATCGGTGGAACAGTCACCGATCAACCTGTTTAAAATCAATCGGTTATCTCCCATGTAAATAATTAAAAATTGTCCTTTTGTCTTCTCAAAGCTGCCATACGGTTTGTACGCGAAAGCGCCCCATTAGGGTCAATAGCTTGGATTATGCTTGGTTCATCTATTCTAAAAAAAGGATTGATCTGTTTTTCAAGAAAAACAGTCGAGGGGGTGGTATGTTCCCCGTCTTTGAGCATTGATTCAGCACGATCTATATAGCTAAGAAGATCCTGGTTCGAAGGTTCTATTGATTTTGCGAACCGAAGATTGGAAGTAGTGTATTCATGCCCAAAAAAGATTCGGGTCTGCTCTGGCAAGGACCTTAATTTATCCATTGCCACCACCAAATCATCAGCCTGACCTTCAAACAACCTTCCACACCCGCCTGAAAATAAGGCATCGCCTACAAAAACAGCATCAGAAACATGGTAAGAGACGCAAAAGTTCGTGTGTGCCGGGACACCGATAGCTTTTATTTCTCCCTGGTCAAAATTTATTGAATCTCCATCAGCTACCTCAATTGCCGGAGTTGAAATCCTATCTTCTCCCTTGGGTTTGATGACCTTTAACCCGGGAAATTCCTTAAAGAGTGTCGGAATATCTGCTGCATGATCGTAGTGGGAATGAGTCGCCAATACATAGTCCAAATTCCAGCTTTTTCGTTCGAGGAAATCCAAAACCGGTCCTGCATCGCCACAATCGACCAGTGCTTTTGGACCATCTTCATTGTAGTAAAAAAGATAGCTAAAATTATCATCAAAATAAGGAATGATTTCGACTTTCAAACTAGACATGTCACCTCCGTCAAAAAAAATTTAGATGGTTGGTTTAAATAGTCTCTGAGGATGCGTCCTCTTCTCGAAAGGTATTTGGTACAATAGTTGTTGCAGGTGTTCATTTAATGCCGGATGAACCAAATCGCTCTTCAATTCCAAAAGAGGTTTTAAAAAAAAATCCCGGTTGGCCAAATCATAATGGGGAATAATCAAGTCAGGTCGGTTGATAATCATATTACCAAACAAGACAATATCGATATCAATGGGTCGAGAGTTCCACTTCTTATCATTTCGTTTCCGCCCCAAAGATGTTTCCAATGTTCCACAAAAGGTTAACAAATCCTGCGTTGAACAGTCAGCAGAAAACCTTACACAACAATTGTAATAAGCTGGTTGCGCGACCTGCATGAAAGGATCTGTCAAATAAACGCTGGAGACTTCAAATTGATCAGGAAAGGACTGCTTGATAGCAACCAGGCTTTTTAAAATAGAATTTTTTCTGGGAACGATATTACTACCTATGGCCAGGAAAATCTGATGTTCGGTTGCCAATGAAATGTGAGTGATCTTGTTAACAGATTATAAAAACAACTTGCCAGGAGCCGGCAAGTTTTAAAAATCGATCTGAAAATCCACTATGTTTAAATCCTGGGAAGGCGTACCAGGCGGTTGAGTACTATATCTCGCTGAGGGAAAATGATCCTTGCTGGGAGGTTGCATAATTGCAATTTTGGTTAGATTTTCATCGAAAGTAATTCCCTGAAAAGAAATATATACACCCGCAACAAGGCCCAGCAAACCACCATAGGTTGCACCGGTTAAAAACTGCTTGGTCATGTTCGATGTGGTATATCTCTCATCGACAGGTTTGTCATCATCCAGAGTAGCCCATCCCATCATTAACATACCACCTGTCAATGACCCCCAGAGAACATTAAAAAAAACGTTTTCCATTGGGGGTTGAGGTCTCTGGTTGAACGCTTCGGGGGCAGCTTGATCCGGAATTTGTCCAAAAGTTGAGAGTGTCTGAGAAAAGAGGAATCCGATTGCAAATATGCTTAGCAGCATTTTTTTTACATGAGACGACATAAACTTGGCTACTTGTATGTCAAAGGCTCACCTTTGAATGTTCCGTATATGATACACCGATAATAGAAAAACGGTAGAAATACAGATTATTTGCCGCCCTCAGGATTCAATTCCTTTCGAAATACCTTGGAAGGATAGAATGTTACGACCGTTCTTTCCGATATTTCGTATGGAACCTTGGTTTTAGGGTTGCGACCGATTCGGGCTCTTTTGTGGCGAACTTTAAAATAACCGAATCCGGATATCATAACTTCTTCACTGGCTTCAAGAGAATTCTTAATGATCGTCAGTATCGATTCAACAAGATTCTTTGCACATTTCCTGTCAAGAGTTATTTTGGTCATAACATCACGAATGATGTCTTCCTTAATCCTTGTCATTTTTCGCTCCAATAATCTTTTCCACCTCAACGGTATAAAGCCTAGCAATATTCGTTCCCGAATATGCTCTCATGAGGTAATGTAAAAAGGCAACAAAACTGGTGTTATTTAAAAAACAATAAAAAATATATAGTTAAGGTTATAATTTTACCCAGCTGAAATCAATGTAAAAATTACAATCTGAATCACCCAACTATCTCAAACATCAGGGATTTTCAACTGAGCCTTTACCTGAGTGGAACTATGAACATTGTAACAGAATAAAAATGCAAACGGCTATAACTATTTTCTTTTTTTTGCGTTTGATACAATATGCACTGAGTTAAATCGTTTGATTGGCAAAAGATACAAATCTGTTGTCAATACAAAAGTTAACCTTGATTTCTTTGTTAATCGCCAGTCTTCGATCAGATTGAGTCTAATTGTGTTTTTTTTTAATCAAAACAAGATTACAATCAACTCAATTTGAATGGTCCTTTCCCGAATGCCCTGCTTGGCAATCAAATGAGGTTATGTTAGTGTCCAGCAGAGAAGCTGCTTCCCAAACTTCAGATTGAATTCCGTTAACAACAAAAACCTGTTCATCGGAATCAATTCCTCATGACAGACAAATACAACTGATCTCCCCCAATGCTCATGCTTAGACGATTTATAAGAAAAGAATATTCCCGCTCTTTTCAGCACATGGGTAAATCTTTCCGGTATATTTTCATATTGGCCTCGATCCTCAATGTTTTAACACCTATCACTAACGCACAAACTTCAGGCTTTTTCAATCAGATAGAAAAAAAAGCCTATTCTCCCGGTGAGTCGATTGAGGCGTTTGTTGAGTTTGTACCCGGTCGTGCTGAGGCTAATAGCTTTGTAGCATTAAAACTATGGGGCAGGGTTGCCGAAGACTATCATATTTATTCAATTAGGTCCCAAGGGGAATACTCTCCCGAACCGACACAGTTAATCATAGAAACAAGTCCGCTGACAGTGCATGAAGCGCTTACAGAATCCGAAACTGTTTGGGTAGAAGATGAAGCATTTGGAGAACGCTTGAAAGTGCACAAAAACGATTTTTGGTTAAAGCGGGTGTATAAAGTGAAAGACAATCAAAAACCGGGAGTTTACTCAATCAATGGCAGTTTAATATTTCAAATATGTGACAGGAAAATATGCTCGCTTCCCATTTCAAAAAGATTTTCTGCCCAGCTGGAAATAATTAATTAATTAGTAGTTACAACTATCATTTCAAAACTTGCCAATGCCTGAATTACCGGAAGTTCAAACAGTCGTTTCAGAATTGAATCAACAAATTCAAGGAAGAACCATTAAATCTGTCAATATTCTTAGGGACTCCATTATTCAAAATTCCAAATCTGAATTTGTTAAAGCAATCAAAAACCGGTTGATTCTTAATGTAAAAAGAAAAGGAAAATACATTCTCTTTGAGCTTCAAGAAGGAAGTTGGATGTTAGCTCACCTGCGAATGACAGGCAAATTTGTCGTCCAAAAAAGCCCGGTTTCAACTCATAAGCATGACCGGGTGTTGTTTGAACTGGATAACCAGTTAACCATGATATTTAATGATGTAAGATGTTTTGGAACTTTAGAGATAATAACGTCCCCGGAAAACAACGATAAGATAAATCAATTGGGCTGGGAACCTTGGGACAAACAGCTCACGCCTTCAGCCCTGCACAACAAATTTAAAAACAGAAGCACAACCATCAAGACATTACTGCTGGATCAAGGAATAATTGCAGGTCTTGGTAACATTTATGTTGCTGAGATACTTTTTAACGCAAAGATTAGCCCCTTTAAAACAGGAAGAAAACTCACCAAGGCTCAACTTTCCAGACTCATTGAATCGACAAAATCCATACTGAATGAAGCCTTAAAATATAACGGAACTTCCATTTCAGATTACAGAAGGGTTGACGATAAACAAGGAACCTTTCAAAATTTCCTGCAAGTCTATGGCAAGGAAGGGCAACCCTGTCCCATATGCTCTTCTCCTATTCAAAAAAAACGTCAGAATCAACGAAGCACATTCCATTGCATCCAATGTCAAACTTAAAAATCAAGCTAATTTTAATAGCATTTTTTTGTAGTTCCGCCTCCACATTCAATCTATATGGTGAAGCCTTATTCGAAATCCAGACAGGAAATTCCAAAAGTGCTTCCTGGCACTTTACCAACCAACTATCCGAATACTGGAAGCGCAATTTGGTATTAAGTGACAAACCTCGGAAATTCAGAAGTCAGTTTGTTCCAAGATACGTCAAAGGGTTCTTTAACCGATTTAAGAACCTGAACAATAGAAAGTGCAAACTCATCGTTGCCCCATTGAGTTCAATTTCAGAACTACCGATCGCTGAAATGCCGATCAAAATTGTTGCAGTACTCTGGGAAACGTACCTGACTCCGATTGAAAGCATGGGAGGTGATAACGTTGGAATGTACGATGACCGTGTTTGGGTGGTTCCGGAAGATGCCTTGATTATTCCCTCTTTTTTCAACACACTTCAAGCGGTATTGCCTGACAGCTCTGCCGATATGAAACCAGAATTAGTCGATTTTGTTCAGTCTCTTAACTGGCCGCCAAGTGCAAAAAACAGTAACATTCCTGACACCACTGAAGAAAAAGAAGAAAAGGGTTTCAGTATTTTTGGACTTGGTGACGATTCAGATCATTCAGAAACTGAATCCGACCCTCAAGCAAACAAAATAAAAGTGGTTGATAGAAGTTCAGTAGCAGGTTTGATAAACGAGGGCTTCGAGGGAATCTTGTTTTTTGAAATGATCGGCCCTCACAATTCGTTATTAAATAAACTAGGTAGTCAATACCAGATTTCAAGTCTCGATCTATCCTTCACCAATCATCTTTTAAGGTATAATTGGTTTCTGGATACCTTTTCCATCAGTAAGCTGAATGTAAAGACCGTAGGAGTAACCTACGCCCTGTTTGTGCATGAAGAGGAAGATCCCGAATTTGTCAAAGAATTGATTGGAGTCCTTGCAAGGCAGCCAAAAACCAATTTTGAACGGTCATACTTAATGAAAAATCTTGCATTGAATATGACCAAAGAAATTTCACCTATTTTCCTTCATGAATCGACCATTTCTTTTTTCAATATTGACTAGCTGGATTGAATCAATCACTGAAATCAAATCGGTATTCGAGATCGATAGCATTACCATGGTGGCAATTAACATCATGGTTTTATTAAATCTTACTGATAGCTTATGACTAAATAATCGGGTTTTTTATTGCCAAAAAGCAAAATTTGTTTCAACAATCATCTCTCAAGACAACTGATGCAGGATCGATATTGGTGAAAATTCAAAGATTTTGAATCACTTAGGCAGGTTTATTGAATATTGGGCTCAAGAATCTTAAATAAATCTGCAAACCTCGCTTAAAACAAGAATCAAACTACTGTGAAAAATAGACTGCTTTTTCTACAACTCATTGTTTTAACATTATTTACCTTCCACGCCGCGACTGCCCAGGTAAAAACCAAACTAAATTTTAACGACGTTGAAGTATTAAGCGTTATTAAATTGATGAGCCAGGCGACAGGAAGGACTTTTGTTTTTAATAACAATATATTAAAAGGCAAAAAAATAACCCTGTTATCCAATCAACAGTTTACTCCCAAAGAAGCATATCGAATATTTGAAGCGGTCCTGGCCATTAACGGGCTGTCCACCATTGAAGAAGGAAAAGTTACCAGAATTGTAACAAGAAAAGAGGCAAAAACTTCCACAGCGCCTATCTATAAAGAGGAATCAAAAGTAAACCAGGGATCTTACATAACCAGGGTTATTCCAATTCTGCATGGACAAATCCGAAAAATTAGATCTAATCTGGCACCTTTAATTTCCAGAGATGCAGTATTGATAGCCATTGAAGACTCTAATGTCCTTATTCTCAGGGATACCAAAGAAAATACCGAACGGTTTGCAGAGATCGTAAGATTGATAGATCGAGAGGAAAAAGGCTTTCGAATGCTAAACCTTGAATTAGTTCCTCTGAAAAATGCAGATGCCAATGAAACTGCAGGACTACTCCAAAAGATCTTTGCTACACCCGTAAAAAAAGGACAAGAGGCCAAACTACGAATTCTTGCTGATCAACGAATCAATAACCTGATTTTAATTGGACCGCCTCCATTTCTTGAAAAAATTAAAGAGTTGATCGTTCTATTGGATGAAAAAATCCAGAAAGATGAAGGGAACATTCGTGTATACCCTTTGAAGAGTGCCAATGCAAAATCAGTATCAGAGGTTTTGCAGAAGATCTCCGGAACTTTTAAGGCAAAAAACCAAAAGGGTGCCACCACTACTGATAAGGTAACCATTATTCCCGATATACCTTCAAACTCCTTAGTCATATTTGCAGATAAATCCATCTTCCCGGCCCTCGAAAACGTCATTAACAAGCTCGATATCCAAAGGGCTCAAGTTTTTATTCAAGCCATTATAATGGAAGTCACCCTGGATAAAAGCCTTGATTTAGGTGTGGAATGGCAAGCAAGCGATATCCAGCCGATCAACTCACGAGACTCATTGGTTACAATCGGGGGAGTTGGCTCAACGGGAGTACCAAAAACTCTTTCGGCAGCGACGCAATCAACTGATTCAGCCGGCGCAGTATTAGGGGTTATTGGTGGAAATATTACATACGGAGGTACACAGTACGCTTCTCTCAACGCATTTGTCAAAGCATCTGAAAAAGACTCTGAAATTGATATTCTTTCCAACCCGCAAATATTGACACTCAATAACGAAGAAGCTGAAATCAAGGTCGGTTCCATCATTCCAACCATTGGAAGCACAAAAACAGATACCAACGGCAATACCACCACAACCATTGATTACAAGGAAGTTGGGGTTTCCTTGAAAATCACTCCCCAAATTAACAACAACGATACCATCGAACTGAAAATCGATGAAACCACAAGCAACGTCATTACGGGAACTGTGGATGCATTATCGGACCAAGGAGCGATCACAACACTAAACAGATCCCTAAAAACCAAGGTTGTTGTGGAAGACGGTCAAACCATCGTTCTTGGAGGACTTGTCAGCGATGATGTCACTGAACAGGAAATAAAAACCCCTTGTCTGGGAGATATTCCCATTATTGGCTGGTTATTTAAGACTTACAGTTCAACCACGCGAAAGACCAATTTACTCGTTTTTCTCACTCCCAAAGTGATTCGTGACGAATCAGATATGGAGGAGGTATCTGAAAAATCCAAAGAGAAATTCAAATCCGCCCAGGAAGGCAGGTTCCGTATTGACGTATCCAAAGAGTTCAATCTCCCTGTTACCACCGGAGATGATGATGAATCAGAAGAAAATCCCCAAGGCTCCGAGTAAACCCTTGTCTGGAATTTAAACGTGCCCGGGATTAACTCATGAAAGCGATGATCTTCGCAGCAGGGTATGGAAAGCGCTTACTTCCACTGACTCAAACCATTCCTAAACCTCTGGTCAAAATTCGAGACAAAACTGCACTCGATTGGATTATCCAACAACTGCAGCACTATCACATTAATGAGGTAATCATTAATGTTCATTATCTTGCAGACCGGATAATCCATCATCTCAAGCAACACCAATCAAACTTCAAAGTGACTGTATCACATGAAGAAACAATCCTGGGCACTGGTGGTGGACTATTCAAAACGGTGGACTACTGGAATGACGAAGATTTCTATCTCTGCAATTCAGACATTCTTTGCACAGCAGATCTGAATGATTTCTTTGCATTTCATTCAAATCAGCAAGCAATGGCGACCCTGGCAGTGAACTATGAAGTTTCGGATTCGATGCTATTGATAGATGAAGCTAAAAACCTCGTGGGCATCAGACAGGAGAAAACCGATAAGTTGGTTGTTCAGCCCAAAGGCGAAACTGAACCTGTAGGTTTTTGCGGTCTCCATGTAATCAACTCCAAAATCTTTCGATATTTTGGTCACCCTGCAGAGTTTTCCATAATAGATGAATACCTAAAACTTATTACCAAAGGAATCAAAATAAAAACGTGGGAGATAGGCAACGTTTATTGGATAGATATAGGCTCCAAGGAAGGACTGGAAAACGCCAACAAGCATTTTCCAGGGTATGGTTTCTGATTATGCCTCGTCGTATGACACCATGGAGAAAAACGGGTACCCGCCCAGCTTTGATCGACCATTCAAACCTGTCAGTTCAATAATGCAACCCAAACCGACAATATTGCCGTTCACCTTTTTCACCAAATTGGTCGCAGCTTCAAAGGTTCCGCCTGTTGCCAGCAGATCGTCTAAAATAAGGATGTTTTCGTTTTCAGCTATCGCATCCACATGGATTTCCAATTCATCAGTACCATATTCCAACTCGTAACTTTCCGAGACAGTTTCACCTGGTAGTTTTCCTTTTTTTCTAATCAGAACAAACCCACAATTCAAGCGATCTGCCAAAGCCGCTCCAATGATAAAGCCTCGTGACTCTATCCCGGCAATTTTGGCGATTGATTTACCCTTATACTGCTCTTCCAGGATGTCCAAACAGCGTTTCAGTCCTAAACTGTCCTGAAACAACGTAGTGATATCCTTAAATTGAATTCCGGGTTTTGGAAAGTCTGGTATGTTACGTATCAGTTTTTTCAGGTCCTCCATCTTCTCCCTTTGTTTGAATTAACGTTATATCAGGACGATTCGATTTTTTCTTTTTTATTACTTTCCTGTTGGGTCGATACTTGTTCCTTACCCCCCTCAGGCTCCATCTCCTTGCCGGCATCCTCAAGCACGTCAGCGGCTTTTTCAAGATAGTCTTCAATGTTTTTAGGCGTGTTTTTCATTTTCAATTGATTCGCCATGTTTGCCAGGTCCTTTACTTCGGGACCACCAGCATTGTCCATCTCATTGACCACAGAATTCTTGAATTCAGTGGTTGCTTTTCTGAATTCGGTAATTCCTCTTCCAATGGCTCTTGCCAGGTCTGGCATTTTTTTTGGACCGACAACAATGAGGGCGATGGCCCCAATAATGATCATCTCGGTCATTCCCATATTAAACATAAACGTTCTCCTTCAAGTTCTACTGAATCTGGTCAAATACTCGATGAAAGCGTCATCTTTCCAGTTAATCGGTCCCATGATCTTCCCGACAACCTTTAAATCCCGATCCAGGATAAATGTCGTCGGTAATCCAACAATTTTCAGTGTGTTGCTGATATTGCGATTTTCATCGATCACAATATCAAAAGAGTAAGGATATTTTTTTAAAAAACGCTGAATTTTAAGTTTTTTGTCGCCTGAATTTACAGCAAGAATCCTGAATTTTTCTCCTTTCATTTTATGTTTCAATTCTTCCAGGTCAGGCATTTCCTGTTTACAGGGAAAGCACCAGGTTGCCCAAAAATTCAACAGGATAATGTTACCCTTGTTGCTTTCAAGGTTTTCCTGTTGACCGTTAATCAATTGGTATTCAAAGTCCGATAGTTGATCCACGGTTTTTGAGACTTCAAAATATTTCCCTTCAAGAAATCGTTTAAAATCTGATTCCTTAATGCTTTCAGATTGTTTGCGGTCACAACCAAACAACAACGAAACAACCATTAGCAGCAGAAAACAACTAATATTTCTCATTCTCATTGCTTTGTTCAAGGTTTGATTTGGTAGTTATTGCAATATGTTATGGACATGGATTGAAAGCTACTCGTTAATTTGATCTATCAAAAATGACAATTCTCTCTGCAATACTTGATTCAAACGCTCTTCTTCCAAGGTTGAAAGAGATTTTTTCAAATCCAGCAATAGGTAATTTTTTTCTTTTTCTTCGATCACTCCGACAATACAATCAGGAGCCGGTCCTTTCAATATTACGGGAGGTGCTGGTAAAATCTCGTCATCTCTTTTTTGTATAATACGATAAACATCATCAACAATAAATCCGATTTTTCTATCTCCAAGTGTAAAAATGATTATTTTGGATTTTGGATTTTGCTCACCGCTGGTATTAAGCAGCTTTCTGAGACTGATAATAATAATCAGCTCCCCTCTTAAATGAAGGACACCTTCGACGTAAAACGGTACTCTGGGAATTTTTCTGAGTTCCTTTAATTTTACTACTTCATTGACATCTGAAAGCCTGATGGCAAAATCTGTTTTCCCCATCGAAAAGTGGAGGATTTTTAATGTGGCTTCTACTTTTTTTGTAGTAGTGATGGTATCCATATTATTGCTGGTCTAAAGATCAAAAATCAAAGGGAGTGATTGATGTCAGCAGTGAGCCAAGTATAGGATTTCTTGAACCATAACTCAACTAATTCATTAACATCTTAAAAACGTTGTTGCGTTACACGTTTAACAGGTCCTGTTTAAGCAATTTGACAAATCCGGGACCTTCAAAAATCAAAGACGTGTATATTTGAACAAGGCTTGCTCCAAGTGACATTTTTGTCGTGATATCATTTGCAGAACGTATTCCCCCGACACCTATTAACGGGATGTTATCTTTAAGCAATTTTCCGGCTTTTTCCAACACATTGTTTGACAACTCAAAAAGCGGTCTACCACTTAACCCACCTGCTTCGGATCGCCATCTTTCGGGCAATTGATCTCTTCCTATGGTTGTGTTGGAAACTACCAGTGCATCAATGTTTGAATCTAAAATAGTTCTGCAGATCATTTCCAGCTCACTATCTTCAAGATCAGGAGCAATTTTCAACCAGATCTGCTTGTACTGACTGGTTTTTTTCCTTTGTTGCTCTCTTTTTTCGAGTACAGCCTCTATCAGAGGCTTGAGATATTCTTCTCCCTGAAGTTCCCTGAGGTCGGCCGTATTGGGAGAACTAATATTGATTGTGAAATAGTCCGCTACCTCCCAGGCTTTCTCAACACCTATCATGTAGTCCTGGGCAGCTTTTGAAATATCAGTTGATTTGTTTTTACCCAAGTTTATCCCGATCGGTACCCTTTTTGAGACTTTGTTGAGTGACCTGACCAAAGCATCAACGCCTTTGTTGTTGAAGCCCATGCGATTAATGACAGCTTTTTCAGGTTTTAACCTAAACAACCTTGGTTTGGGATTTCCCGGTTGGGCAACCGGTGTAACTGTTCCAACTTCAATAAAACCAAATCCGATCGCTTGCAAAACAGGAACGATTTCTCCATTTTTGTCAAATCCTGCCGCTAAACCGATAGGATTGGGGAAATCCAGGTTTCCAAGAGTCACCTTTAATTTATCGCTTTCAATCCCACACCCTTTTTCCAGCACCCATCTAAAACTTTTGAATTTCCCCACTACAGATCCGAATTGGATCGATCGATCATGAATCCATTCCGGATCAAAACGATGTAAAATCAATTGAGTGTAGTTCATTATGATTTACTTGATTTACTGTATATAATACTGAGATTTAGATCCAACTTGCTGGAAAGCAACTCGTGAATGCTATCCATATCTTCATTCGACCAGGGTTTTGCAGATGGTTCAGCAGGTTGTCTTGCCAGTGTATAAACCTGAATCATTTCAATCCTGACACCTGTTTCCTGAAGTTGCTTAACAAGAGCGATGTATGGGGCATAGAGGTTCGGCGCGTAAGGTTCGTTATTCCAGGAAAAGAAACAACTTTGAAAAATAACAGGGTGTTTCTTGCCAATGGCCTTCAGGTTTTCGATTATTTTTGAATAGGCAATGTTACTTCGATTGATTCGATGAAAGCTGGACTCATCCCAAAAATCAAGCTTAAACCAGATTTGTCCACCATTTTCGTAAAATTCGGGAAAAACTTCCTGCAATTCGGTGCGATCTATATTCGTTCCGTTGGTAAAAAGGACCAATTTACACCTGTCCAGCTTAAATCTTTTCCTTACCTGCACCAGTTCGACTAGTATCTTGGGAAGCAATTTGCAAAGAGTAGGTTCACCATCCCCTGCAATGGAAATATCTTTTAAGGACTGATCAATAAAACTTCCACGAGGATCATTGATCTCTTTGATCCAGTATTCCAGTTCTTCAGTTATTTGTTTGAGACTGACTTTTAATCCTTTAATTTCAGCTGTCCGATCAACCTGGCAGTAAACACAATTATACGTGCAGGTTTTAGCAGGATTTAGATTGATACCCAACGAGATACCACCTGCTCTCCTTGAAACCACCGGATAAACCAATCGATTAAATTCACTCAAACGAGGGTGGCTATCAACTTTCAAAGAGATAGCCTTCTGGATGGGGTCAGGCATAGCTAAATTTTCAGCAAAAAGGAGGGAAAGTCTTTTGGTCTATTTTAAGTATTGGATTTGCCTGATTTTATGATTCATAATCATGTCGCTGGTTGTGGATTCATGAGGTAGTCTTTGTGAGATATCATGCATGAACTCCACAGCTTTTTTAACCATTTCATCATTCCCGTATACAGCCAGTTCCTTGACAATCACTTTGTACAAGGCTGCTTCGGTCTTCATCTTGATGATTGGGTCAATATTATCGGTGTTGGTGTGTTCGAGAATCTCGTGAAACAGTCGTTTTGCCTCTTCACCAATTCGTTCCGAAGATTCTACCAGATCCAGTATAACTTGATTCAGGCTTTGTTTTATCGATGACATCGCCTCCTGGTTTACAGTATCAATGACCTTGCACTGGTCAAGGTATAAATTCAAAAGTTCTTCCGCCTTTTCGATCATTCCTTTGTGATCTTTGATCTTGGCAAACTCGATAGCTCGGTCGTTCAGACTGGATTTCAAATCCTCAATGGTCTGCTCGGTAAGAATGGCAGAATTGAATTTTTCAATTAACTCACCTAGCAATTCAACAACCTTCTTTTGAATCAGTTTGTTTTCAGAATCAGCTGAATGATTTAACAACACTTCGTTCACATGCTTTTGAATAGCAGCCAGTGTTTCCGGTAAGATACTGGATTCATCCAAGGAATTTAATTTCCCAATGGCCAATTCTTCAGACTTGGCAATGACATTTTCGTTATCTTCTTTACAAGAAATCTCCTCAACGGCACTATTCACAAAATTGACAATAGATTGCCGGGTTTCCTGATTGATATTGGATTGGTTCAACCCTTCAACAAAATCCTGGTACAACTGCTCAACTTTTTTACTGACCTGTTTATTATTGGCTTCGTACACCCATTTAATTCCTTTTTGGTTCATTAAATCCAGAATCTTACGTTTGTTTTCAGAGCTGATAACTTCAGTATCAAGCGATGTCATGTACTCCAGGAAGAGTTCCTCCTTTCTGTTTTTCAGATTTTCATTGGCAGGCTTGCAGGCAAATCTGTTTAATTCATCATTGAGAAACAGGTTAACCGATCTCCTGGTCTTTGTATTAATCGAATCTATATCAAGGTTCTCAAGATATTTAGCCAATAAATCATGTGTGGTGTCTTGTACTTCTTTGTCGTTACCACTGCATGCCTTATCCAACAGGGCGTCGTTTAGCGCTTTGCGCATTTTCCAACCCGTATTTCTCTGAATGATATCCACCCCGAATTGATCAATACGTTCCAACAATATTTCCAAAGCTTTGGCTTGAATCCGTTCGTTTATCTGCCCTTGCTCCTTTGGTGAAAAAGCCATTCTGTTGGCTTCTTTCCGAAAGCGGGATAAGACCCTGTAGGTATGGAAAAATGTGCGAAAAGGATCAAACAGCAATTGCGAAAGAAAAGTAAAAAAAGATTTGAACATGGGGTAGCCTTAGGTCAATTAAGCATGTCGGTACGGAATCCTGTCAAAGCATAAATTCATGCCAAGTCGTTGTATTTTCTTATGATTCGTAAACCGCTTTTATATATAGTGATATTTAGTGTTTCTAAGCCGTTACTTCTTGTCAAGTAGACATTGGAGCATATCGGACAACACCTTATTCCAGATTTCAATTTCTATCAGGAAATCCGACTATTCATTCATTACTCATTTTGATGTTCCAACCATAAATCATAACCATCTGTTATTTAATGAAAAATTTGGTATTTTCATTCTATCTCTTAATCGCTACAATTGCAGAATTAGAGCTATTCAAGCTTGATGAATGTCATTCACTGTTTATGAATTTGATAATACCGCCATGGTTGAGACCCGCATTATGACCCCACAAGAAGCGAAGAAAAAAATCGAACAACTGACTCAAGAGATAAACAATTACAATGAAGAATATTACAATTTGGGTCAAAGCAGCATAAATGATGACGAATACGATATATTGATCAATCAGCTTTCGGATTTGGAAAAAACGTATCCGGATTATGCACATCCCGATTCGCCCACTGCAAGAGTCGGTGGTCAGCCAACGGAGTTTTTTGAGAATGTGAGGCATAATCATGCTATGCTCAGCCTTTCCAACCTTTATAATGAACAGGATTTGTTGGACTGGGTTAAACGAATTCAAACAGGATTGGATCAGAAAGCTTTCAAAGCTGTCTGCGAAGTTAAAATCGATGGTTTTGCCATCTCAATTATTTATACGGACGGCGAATACTCACAAGCCATCACCAGGGGTAATGGTGAAATTGGTGATGATGTCACGCAAAATGTCAAAACCATTCGAAATCTCCCGCTAACACTGCCAGAAAAGATTTCCTTGGAGTTGAGGGGAGAAATATTTCTAACTAAAGAGCGATTTGAACAAATAAACCAACAAAAATCCAATTCAGGCACACAAACTTTTAAGAATCCAAGAAACGCGGCTGCCGGCACGATTCGAATGAAAAATCAGAAAGAAGTCGCTCAACGAGGGCTCAATATATTAATCTACGATGTTGTTTCAGGACAACCCCATGAAAATCATTCAAAAAATCTGGATTATCTTACAACACTCGGCTTGCCAATAAATTCCTATCGTCAAGTTTGTAATTCCGCGGAAGAGGTATTTGAATTTTGCAATCAATGGCAAAAAGACAAGGAAACGCTATCCTTTGAAATTGATGGCGTAGTAATTAAACTGGAAAGTTTGCCGGAAAGAGAGCTGCTGGGATTCACTGCAAAAAGCCCAAGATGGGCAACAGCATGGAAATTTAAAGCGGAAAAAGTGACTTCCATAATAAATGAAATCGAAAACTCTATCGGCAGAACCGGTATTTTAACCCCGGTCGCTAACCTGGAACCGGTTCAATTGTTAGGCACTGAAGTTAAGCGTGCAACTCTGCACAATTACGATCAAATATCTAAACTGGATATTCGCCTGGGTGATACCGTTTTTGTTGAAAAAGGGGGTGATATTATCCCTAAAATTGTCGGAGTCGATTATACAAAACGACCCGATCAGGCAGAACCGATTACTCCTCCAACCAACTGCCCGAAATGTGAAAGCACTCTTCTAAAACCTGATGGTGAAATTGACCTGCGTTGTGAAAACGAGTCCTGCCCGGCGATTTTACAAGGAACTCTGGAACATTTTGTATCCAAAAAAGGAATGGACATTCAATACCTGGGGAATGCCAACATTGAAACCTTTATACAGAAAGGATTTATAGGGAATATTGTTGATATATTCAAGCTTGCAACTCATAAAAGTGAATTATTGAAAATGGAGGGATTTGGCGAAAAATCTGTCGATAATTTGTTGAGTGCTATAGAAGAGAGCAAGAAAATACCAATTAACCAATTCATATTTGCCTTGGGTATCAGACATATAGGAGAAAAGGCCGCCAAGGTTATAGCGACCAAGGTAAAATCACTGGAGGATTTTGCTGCTCTTGATCACTCAACATTGGAAGCGTTGCCGGATTTTGGTCCAATCATGATCGATTCGTTAGTTAATTGGCTTTCAAAAGAGTCAAGTATTGCAACCTTGAAAAAACTGCAGGAAACAGGCCTCACCCCGACACCTGTTGAGCTAAACGAAGACCAGCCCTTTGCCGGAAAAACCATTGTTCTAACCGGGACCTTGACGGTGCCAAGAAATCAATGGAAATTAAAATTAGAACGAGCGGGCTTCAATGTGGCTTCTTCTGTCTCTAAAAAAACCGACTATCTTCTGGCAGGGGAAAAAGCAGGTTCAAAGCTTAAAAAGGCTAAAGAATTAGGTGTGGTAGTTGTATCCGAAGATCAAATCTCGCAACTACTGGGAGAATAATTTTCATGAAAATTCTGATTATTGGAGCTGGTGAAACTGGATTTTATATCGCTTCAGAACTTTCGGAAGATGACTATGAAGTAACAGTTGTGGATGAAAACCCGGTCCAACTGAAGAATACCAAACGAAGTTTGAATGTAGCCGGAGTGTTGGGTAACGGCACATCATTGTCGGTGCTGGAAGAGGCAGGAATCGAATCGTCGGATCTGGTTATTGCCTGCACCGACCACGATGAAACCAATTTGATTTGTTGCTTGCTGGCGAATCACTACAAGGTAAAGCACAAAATTGCTGTTACCAAGACAGAATCGTTCATGAAGAGGAAGGTGATTTCCAATTATGTTCGTTCCGGAATCAGCCAGGTGATCAACTCAACCATGGTTGCTGCCCAGGAAATTATCGACACGGCAAGTTTGGCTTCTGCCACCGAAGTGTCTGCGTTTGGTGAGAAAAATGTACTTTTGGTTGGATGCAGAATTAAAGAAGGTTCACCGTGGGAAAATGTTTACTTAAAGGACATTAGGCAATCCGACAGTGAGGTTCAGTTTTTAATCGCCAGTATTGTAAGAAATGGTAAATCCTCGATTCCTACAGGTCAGGATCAAATCAAGCAGGGTGACTATGTTTATATTCTTATCCCCAGACAAACAGCCACTGCACTGAACAACTACTTGAATGTCAGAATCTCAACTAACCGCAAAGCCGTGATTGCGGGAGGAAATCTGATTGCAGAAAGAGTGGCAGCAGGCTTGGCAAAAAGCCATTATCATGTGACGATGATTTGTCGATCAGAAACAGAAACTACCAAGCTGAAGAAACGCTTTGGCAATAAAAAGCGAATCACGGTTAAACAAGGAGATTTTGAATCAGTCAAAGAGCAGCTAAAAGCAGAAGTTGCCATGTCTTCTTTGTTTATCTCCGTTTCAAATGATGACAATCTGAATATTGCATCGGGATTGGTTGCCAAATACCTGGGAGCCACAAAAGTCATCGCCCTGATCAACCGGCAGGACATGGTCAAATGTGCAGAACAAGTCGATATCGATGTGCACGTGTCTCCAAGACTGAGCACCGCCAGACAAATAAAAAAAATGATTCGAGGAAGGGAACAAAATCTGAATTACACAACCATCTCCGAAACCAACATGGAAGTCATGGAGATGATAGCTGCGGAGGATTCAAGAATCCTGAACACACCGCTAAAAGATGTAAAACTGCCTTCAAATTCCCTGGTCGGAGCGATAATAAAGGATCATAGAAAAGTCCTAATCCCAACCGGAGATACTGTTGTTGAGGCCGGAGACAAGGTAGTTATGGTAAGCATGTCTGAATGCGTCCTCAAATTGCGAGAAATCATTGAAGTTAATACATCTAAACACTCCACTGGTATGACAGCATAAAGATCCATAATATTAATTTATTTTCAAATCGTTTCAGTTTTCCCGAAATCAAGACGACACTTATTTTTATCGTTCATAAGTTAAAACATTTCGACTATTCAATAAATCTATTTGAGATATCAAGTCAGTAGTGTCCAAACGTTTTATTAATAAAAATCAGATAGTTGATAAAAGTTCTAACTTATTTTCTGGAGATCATTT
>JAKSDL010000627.1 GCA_022360105.1 Pseudomonadota bacterium | reverse complement strand
GTATACCTATATTTGTTTTGTATTTTTTTATTTTCTCAGAAATTGATATGGTTTTACAGCAAAAAGTTGTGAAAGAGCATCAAACAAAAGTGAATCAGATAAAAAATTCCATAGATATGAATGTCGCAAAAATTAACAGATTACCTGTGATCATGTCTTCAAATGAAATAATCCGGTTTTTCTGGAAAAATGAAAAACGTTATAATTATATGCAGATTTCCAAAGAATTGGATAAATACCTGGCCGGTGACGATTTTATTGACACTATTTTTCTGTATCCAAGAGGCAGTAGTACAATTTTTTCAGATAAAGCCAGCTATGACATTGAATATTTTAATAAAAATATATTTGTTTTCAATGAATGGCACCATGACGAATTTTTTGAAGATATTAACCGCTGTGTTACATCAAAGGTGCGTGGGTTGGATTTTGTTAAAGATAAGAATAAATCATACATTACATTTATATATCCTTTACCAATGGAAACTAAGTTTGCTGATGAGACCCTTCTGGTAACAGTCAGTGAAAACTCAATCAAGGATCTTATGGGAATAAACGAAAAAACCATAACTGAAAACCTATTAATATTTGATGAAAACTTTGACCTTATTATATCCAATACACCCATTGAAGAGAAAAATATTGCTATCATTTTAAACAGTTTTTCAAAATCTGAAGATTATCTTTATACAACATTGAAGATAGATCAACATGAATATATATTATCTGCAATAAATTCGAAACAGACAACATGGAATTATGTGCATCTTCTTGATAAGGATGTATTAATGAAGGAGGTAAAAGATTTAAGGCAAAAAGCTATGTTGATATTACTTTTGGTTGTTATAGTAAGTGGTTTTTGTATTTTTTACATGACAAAAAGAATGTATCTCCCAATAGACAATTTGAATAAAATTGCTAAAAAAAGACTTCTACCGGAGGAAATAAATGGTCAGGAATTTAGCATAATACAGCTTGCTATGGACAAAATGACAAAGGATATTGAAATGATGAACAAGCAGCTGGATAACCAGAAAGATGCAGTAAAGGAATATTTGTTATT
>JAKSDL010000908.1 GCA_022360105.1 Pseudomonadota bacterium | reverse complement strand
GGCCAGCCCCAGGTAATCAAGGTCCATACCCATTGTTATCAGAAAGCATTTGGAACTGCTGCCAAGGTGATCGAAATGCTCGGGTTGATCAAGAATGCAACCATTAGCGAAATAAACAGCGGTTGTTGCGGCATGGCCGGTTCATTCGGGTATGAAAAAGAGCACTACGATATCTCCATGGAGATCGGGGAACTCTCCCTGTTTCCGGTTGTAAGAAACTCAGATTCAAACACCATCATCGCTGCCGCCGGCACTTCCTGCCGCCAACAAATCAAAGACGGCACCTCCAGAAAACCCCTTCACCCCATCGAGATTCTGGCTTCTGCTTTAAAGTAAATCTTTCAGGTATTCTTTGGTAACCATGGGGTGCTGGCCTTGGCACATGGCATTATGCAGCTCTTGGAATACCATCCGCTCGAAGATTGCTTTAGCCAAACTTCCTGTTTGCCAACCTTGGCGATATCAAAACTTTTTTCTTAATGACCCCTACAAAAAAAATTATTAAGAGAAAATTCTTTCTGATTATAAATGATTGACATCCCATTCTGGAAAACTTTTAAGTCCGGGTTTATCGTTATAACCATTTTTCATACCGGTATCAAGCTCCGTAGGAGCAGCAGATAGTAGCCAGCGGTTTTAACCGCTGGTAGACCAATCGCCCACTTTCCAGAGTTCCGGAGGAACGGCACAAGAATTGGATTTGGCAGATTTTTGTGTCGTCCCTACAGGACTCTGGTTGACGGACTTAATTCTTTCCCAGTGGTTTTCACCACTGGCTACTATCTGTCGCTCCTTTGGAGCTTCATTATATAACAGCTCTTTAATATGATTCATAGAATTGGCTGCGAATCATTTATAATCAGATAATTCTTAATAAGTTTTTTGTAGCTATTTCGTTTTTAACCCGAAAATCATAGAAAAAATTCTGTTTAATAAGCGGGTCAGTTCCCAATTGCGGATATCAATAAACTGCACCGCCTTATACTTGTGTTAAGAAGAAAGAAAAGGATTCAGAATTTTGAGGGATTCGATGTTTTGCCCGTGTTGGAGGTCCTCAGAGTATAGGACGGTGCAGTTTGTCTGAATCGCAGCAGCAAGAATCATTGAATCATAAAACGAATATTTCCATCGTTCGGCAGTCTCAATGGTTTTTCTGTACAACTCAATTGAAGTGAATATGTCACAAAGTGGCGCCAGCACTGAATTTAAGTATTTCAAACTGTCTTGAGGAGTGAGAGGAGGATTGAATTTCCTTGAGGATACATTTAAAAATTCTTGGATTACCTGTGAGCTAATACACCCCGTCTGTTCTTTTAGCGCGTTTTGAATCAGATCACGAGCAACGGTTTTTTTGCCGGGTTCGCCGGAATCAAAAGAATACACAAAGATGTTCGTATCAAGAAAATATTTATCTTTCATTCAGTTCATCCCGAGAATAACCCTTTGTAGGCTTTGCATAGCTTAGATCTTCCATCAGATTTTGATAGTCATTGGAATTCGTACCCAAGCTGGCGTAGTTTTCAAGCCATTGCCGGAACTGAGAATTCAAGGTTGTGTGCTCCTGCTGAGCTTTTTTCCGTGCTTTGCGGATCAAATTTTCATCGGCACTGAGCGTAATATTTTTTAACATCCTGACCTCCATTTGAAATTACACGATTTCAGTGTACACATAACCTAGTGTTCAGGGCAACAGTTTTTCCAAACATCCAAAATAGTTATTCCTGACAAACAGGCTGTGTCACAACAAGAGTTTTGGCCATCATACGCAGATTTTGATTCTGCGTCATTCCGATCGATGCTGCAAGCCTCGCATCTCATGACCCGGAATCCATCGTGCAACGTGCCAAAATAATGGATAGACCCCGGATCAAGTCCCATAAGCGCTTAAATAAGGTAAAGTTTTGATAAATTCTGTTGACGAACGGTAGGGCGGCCCTACGTGGCCGCCAAGGGATTAGCCTGTTGGCGGGGACGTAGCCCCGCCCTACCGTTTGATCTATATT
>JAKSDL010000181.1 GCA_022360105.1 Pseudomonadota bacterium | reverse complement strand
TCATTTTAATAATCAACAATCAAATGATAATTGCGAGTGGCTAATCATGCTGGATAAATCCCCCGGTGGTTTATCCAAAATCAAATAACAGCTCTTCCAATTCGATCTATAGAATTGACTGCGAACCATTTATAATCAGATTTAATTTTTTAAAAACATGAGTGTCTGCAATTGAATCACTTGACTGGAAAAATTCAATTTTTTATGATCTTGCGAAATAATGTAAGGATTTTGAGTTCATCTCCAGGTTTATAGCTAGTGCCTGAAAGAAAACTAATTTAACCCATACCAATAAAAGCTTTAAAAGCAGTTTGGCACTTCGAAGTTTTGTGCTTTCAGCAGTCAGCTCTCAGCCTGTTTTTGTTTGTAATTGTAATGTTTTAAGCTGAACGCTGAGAGCTGGCGGCTGACAGCACGTTAAACTTCAAGCTGAATTTCGGGATCTGGCACAAGGCCGGATAAGGGTTTAGCGACTTTTTGTTCAGGTACTAGCTGGGGAGTTGGCCGTTGGATGATTAAAATTGCTATTTATGGTCTAATACAACATGAACTTGCCTAAACTGATAATCAGAAAATGAAAAACGGAGATCAAACATGTTTAGAATCAAATGGCTAGGGGCTGCTGTCATATCACTTGTTATTACTCTGAGCTTTCAAAGCAAAATCTTGGCAAATCCTTGCGAGGCGGAAAGGAGCAAGCGGACAAAAATCAATAGCAGCGTTGAATTAAACAATGAAAAAGATATTTTTGCTGCCGTATATTCAGCATATGCAGAAGAACCGGATGAAAAAGATAAAACAGTAAAAGCTGCCATTGAAGAGCCATTGTTTAAAAAAGCTGAAGCAGCAAACTGCATCAAACTGGAAAGAGGTTATATGGTGAGTATCAGGAAATGTATCAATGCAGCTCTACAATTGAACAGTCACCTGATCCATATCTCTACAGGAAGCAGTTTGACGGGAGCTAAGTTCACCCTGGTATCCGATTCGAATACCAAGTCCATCTGGGATAATTGGAAAACCCGAAAACTACAGGGTCCAGTTTTAACGGTAGAGTTTTATTACAATAACTCAAAAGAGTTTCCAACGATGTTAAAATGTGAACGGACAGAATATCAGTAGGAGTAAGGTTAATCGACGGTTTTAAATGTACATCACTTCATTGCCGGAGACCAATACGGTTAGCTATAGAATTAAAGAGATTGTTCCTTCAATTGAAGGTATTTTCTGGAATGCAGATTGGACTTGGGGATAGTTAGTGCAATTGATCAGATCTTTTGATCTCCCTTTCCAGATTGAAGACCATTAAGGGAATCAAAGCCAGTGTGGCAGCTCCGATGATGGTGACCGTTCTCATACCTGTTAAGACGCCATTCTGCATATCCAGGAATGCCAGGCTCCAGATACCACCCACGCCCATGGTGATGTTGGCATTAATCATACTGAGGGCCATCATTCTGCCCCTCAGGTTGATAGGAATAATTTCAGTCAGGATAATCTGGAAAGCCGGCATGCGGATGGATCCGCCGAACAGAAGACCAGCAAAGAAAAGCCCTGTGAAAATAGGTGGTAACAGGTTCCAGGTTGAAAAAAAGAGCACAACGCACATGATTAATGAGCCAATACTGATCAGCCTTCCTTTATGCCCCTTACTGATAAAATATCCCGAAATATTATTTCCGATAATCCCGCCAATTCCTCCCTGCATGTAGCAAAGACCAATTTGGGTAGAGTCAAAGCCATAAACCGTACTTAGCCAGACGCTGATATTGGGTACAAATCCAAACAGGCCGATAATCATAAAAAACTGAAGGGTAAATACTTTTCTGACGATTCGTAGCTTCAGCAAGTTTGCAAATTCAACGTATTGCCTGAGGACATTGCCCGATTCAGCACCGGTCTCAATTGCTTTCATACGTGAAATCAATAAGATACAAAAAATCATTGCAACGGAAATAGCAATAAACGGAGTTCGCCAGCTAAACAGATCAGCCAGCCAGGCTCCCAGGGGAACCGCGAAAATTGAAGCAATGGAAAAGGTTAACATCACCGTGGTGATGACCTTGGTGCGTTCGTTCCCTTGAAAACGATCTCCAATGTAAGCCAACACATTGGAAGGAATAGGACCGCCAAACACACCGGAAAGCACCCTGAAAACCAAAACGGTGAACACGCTGTCTGCCCAGGCAAAGGCAAACGTCGATGCGCTAAAACCTAGACAAAGCAACATTAACATTTTTTTTCTGCCCAACCTGTCGGAAAAGGGACCCAAAATCAAAGCCGAAGCGGCGGCAGCCAAAGGGTAAATAGAGACCAGCAACCCACTGTTCACAGAAGGCAAACCTGTAGCCTGAGATATACTTGCGCTTAACGGCACCACAATCAAATGTTCGGCAAAAACAAAAAAATTGATGAAAAAAAGAGGCAGGGCCAATAACCAAATAGAGAATCGTGGCTTGAGTTGGGAAACAGATTGACCTGTCATTTGTTTATAGTTGAGATGAATGGAGTGAAAGGAATCTAATGTTTGGTTTTCTATTCTTCCTTCAGAATAGCGGATCAGTCAGACAAAACCTTGATATCGGTCGTATTTGTTTGCGATTAATGACTTGATCTACAGGGAAAGGGGCGAACTTCCATAAAAAATCCAAAGATGCAAGCCTGCTACCTATCCCTTTTTGGTCCCCCTTTCTGCGCTTCTTTTCCCGGGAAAATTAAATACCACTAGAAAATGATCTTGACAGAATTCAATTTGACATTTAATAGTTTTGCTATACTTGTATACCGGTATACAAGTATAGCAGTTCTTGCGTTCTGTATGCGCCTGAAAAAGGCCAATACAGGATATTTTTCCGTTCATTTATAAAACTAATTCGGCATTGCCCTTTCATCAGGATTTTACTTTTTTATTTGTTTTGGCTGATGGTTGACTGCGGCAGAAGGCGAGTTCACATAAAGAGAAAAGAGAGCCTAGTCGGATTACACAAAAGGATTCAAGAACAGACCCAAATTACCCTTACAAAACCATCCTTCACGATTTGAGTATCCAATGAACTTTGAGGTGCTGTGACAGATGGAAAAAGAATAGGAAAAAACTGGATTTTTTATCAAATGAGATTTTTACACCAATGACTATCAATATCTCAACGTACAATAAACAATTTTCAATTTGGAGTTTCGAACATGGAAACGATCAAGGTAATGGCAGCCTCCGGGCAGTTAGGATCAGGTTTTAGTGAAAAGTCATTTAACAAAGGCCTGAGCTGGGAACCTGATATGATCGGATGTGATTCAGGGTCGACTGATAGCGGTCCTTTCTATCTGGGTTCGGGTAAGAATCATTTTCCGCATGATGCCATTAAACGTGACTTACGTTTGATATTACTTGGTGCTACACAGAATCGAATCCCCGCAATAGTTGGTTCCGCAGGAACCGGAGGTTCCAAAGAACATCTGGAGATAGTCGTTAATATCCTTCTTGAAATCGCCAAAGAAGAAAACCTGCATTTCAAGTTAGGGATCATAAAATCTGATATTGAGAAAACATATTTAAAAAAAATGTTTGATGCAGGGAAAATATCGCCTTTACCAAATGCTCCTGCAATTGATCATGCGACAATCGACAGTTGTACCAACATTGTTGGTCTGGCTGGCGCTGAACCCTTTATTGATTGTTTAGATAACGGGTGCAACGTTATCATAGGTGGTCGCTCCAGCGATACTTCGATTTATGCTGCCTTGCCACTACAGAAAGGATTCCCACCGGGCATTGTTTGGCACGCAGCAAAAATTCTGGAATGCGGAGCAGCTTGTGTGACACAAAGGAAATACCCTGATTGCATGTTCGGATCGATTGATATGAATGGGTTTAGTCTTGAACCGCCAAATCCGAAGTATTTTTGCACTCCAGTTTCAGTTGCCTCGCATATGCTTTATGAAAATGCATCTGCCTTTAAACTGATAGAACCTTCAGGTATTTTGGATACCAGCAAGGCGACTTACAGGGCTATCGATACCCGCTCTGTAAGAGTAGAGGGTAGTGAATTTCAGCCAGCAGAGCGTTATTCCGTTAAAATGGAAGGGGCGAAAATGGCAGGCCACCTCAGTATTATTCTGGGTGGCGTAAGAGATCCGGTCATCATTCGGCAGCTTGATTCCTGGCTTGAAGGGATGGAAACGAAAGTCAGACAACGTTTTGCCACTATCTACGGCAATGACATTGATGGCAAGTATCGATTGTTTTTCAGGGTTTACGGAAAAGACGCTGTCATGGGAAGTCTAGAGTCTGACAAGTCAGTCACGAATGAGGTCGGAATTGTTTTAGAGGTTTTAGCTGACACAGAAGAATTGGTACGCACCCTTGTTTCGGTTGCAGCCCACATCTGCGTTCATTACCCGGTTCCCGAATGGTCAGGACTGATTACTGGTCTCGCCTATCCCTACTCTCCTGCAGCAACATACAAAGGGCCTTTATATGAGTTTACTCTGAACCATGTCGTCTATCCGGATAGCTATCAGGATATTTTTAAAACAGAATATCACAATATTTAAGGAAAAGGTTTTAACATGACGGTCAAATTATCGGAAATAGCGAAACTCATTCGCAGTAAAAACGCAGGCCCTTTCATACTTACCATAGACATAATGTTTGAAGATGAAACGAAGTATTCCACAGTAAAACAATCGAATGCGATAACGAAGTCATCCGTCTCTCAAGTATACAAGCTAACTATTGACAAAGTAGATGTGGAATACTTCGATGCTGCGAATTCAATCAAAATATCTATCCCAAGGCCTCATATATCGGGAAGTTTTGAAGATTCGGATGTTTTTGGCGGTCAACAATACGGACCGCTTGTGGATTTAGAAATCAACTGAACCAATACCAAGGGGTGCCAAAGGGTCCCTAACCCGGTCCGTTTAGTGATCGGTTCATCAGTCGGCTCGAGACGACGATCAACTGGGAGTATTGAATCTGAAGGGATTTTGGTGAGAAGAGCTACCACGACCATTCAGATTCCATCCGCCGTTATCAGCTTTTGACGGCTAGCAGAAGAAGTCAGAATTCAGTGTCCAGGAAAATGACCAACGGTTTCTTTGCCGTAGCCAAATTCAAAGAGGCTTTAACCCGATCGGTTCAATGGAGAGGAGACAACGGGGACTCACAGCTTTCAGAGTAGCCAAGATATTTGAGATACTTGTTTAATCAGCTCTGAGAACTGATCACTTGTGAACGATATTGAAATATTCAAATAGGTCTTCAAAACCTTCAAGGCGTTCGATCGCTTTTTCCCTATTTTCGGCAACTACCTCAACCAGTATGCAGTTGATTATTGAGTGCATGCCGATCAAAGTTCTGACGTAAGAAGTTGTGAGGTTTGGATAGAACAAACAGAGTTCAGAAATTGGGAATAGTGGCGACTGTTCACTATCGGTGATGGAAATGATTGGGCAGATTTTTTTTTTGTGAATGTATTGGGCAGTTTTTACGGTTCTGGACGTATATCGCGGCCCATTGATCGCAACCAGAATATCATCAGGTTTAAAATCGATAATATTATCATAGATGGCCCCATCTGAGTCTTTCAGTAAAATCGTATCGGGTAGAACATTGCTTAGGCCATAAGAAAAAAGATGCCCCAAGCCAAAGCTGCCTTTGGCAGCAACGAGATAACGTTTTCTGGCTGAAATAAGTCGTTTAGCGAACTCTCGAATCTTGTCAACTTCGATAGTTGAATTTAAGTGATTGAGAACCTTCAAGTCGTTGTTGAGAGATAACAGTGTTGGGAGCGAAAGATCGTCCTGATGTAGCTTTGCCAATGCAGGGCGACTTAGATTGACTTGACTCTCTAGCTTATTGATTTCTTTTAAAAGATTGGCTTGAAGCGTTTTTTGAAAGTGAGGAAAACCATCAAAACCGATATTTTTGAAAAACCGAACGACTGTTGATGGGTTGACTTCACACATCTTTGCCATTTTATCCACCTTATAAAAGGTGGACTCCTGTGAGTTGTCAATTATAAATCGAGCGATGCGTTTTTGGGATCGAGTGAACGATTCAAAATTAATCTGCAGATAGGAAATTACATCATTTGTGGGATCCAACTAGTCTCCTTCAATTGAAATTTGCCGGTTTTTATTGCAAAGATTCGATGAATTTTCTGTTCGGTAAAATAAGGTATTTGGATAAAAGAGGAGTTGTTTCCTCGAGGAAACATTAAAGATAAACACGGAATAACCATAATGTCAAAATGCAATATTAATTGCAAATAATCTTGACAGCGCAAAAAAAATTGCGCTAAGTATCCACATGGCAATTTTTATTGCTTTTGTATTCCAACATTGATTCCCAGTTTGTCGAATTTGTCAGGCTGGAAGTGGAGAACTCTAAAATGAACGTTGATGTAAAACAAAAAATTCTTTCGGCCGTTGAAGACTATTCTGAGTTGTTGTGACATTTGGCTACTACGATTCATGCCAATCCCGAACTGGCGTTTCAAGAGAAGATAGCTTCGGATTTGCTCTCTGAAACATTGCAAAGGCAAAGGAGGGTTTTGACGGCTTACCAATCCTGTTTCATTCTTGGGAACAGGAGTATATTTCCATAACCTATGCACCACTATGGAGGAGTAGCTTATGTTAAAGTATTTTCAAAGAGAAGGTCAGAAAATCCTGAGCAGGCTCAAGTATGTGATAGCAATCGGGTTATTGTTTATTCCCTCGATTGCCTATGCAGAAAAAACCGTTACCTTGGGGATTTACCAGGAACCGCCCAGTCTGAATTATTACTTGGGTGCCGGTTATGTCGTTACCTTCTGCAACCAGCCATTCGCCGAGTACTTGGTCGATGTGGACGAAAACGGGAATTTTTATCCCGAGTTGGTTCAGGAAGTTCCTACCGTTGAAAACGGTGGTGTCTCCAGGGACGGGCTCACTATCACCTATAAACTCAAGCCCGGTTTAAAGTGGAGTGATGGTGCCCCGGTAACCTCGAAAGACATTCGGTTTACCTGGCAGGCCGTCGTCAATCCCAAGAACCTGGTGAAAACTCGTACAGGCTATTCGTTAATCGAATCCGTAAAAACCCCTGATAAACTGACTGCGGTGGTCAAGTTTAAAGAGTATTTCGCTCCTTATCTCACCCTGTTTGCCCCTATTCTACCGGAGCATGTGCTAGGTCAGTTGGAAAACATCAATGATGCGCCGTTTAACCGACTCCCGATTGGCACTGGTCCTTTTATGGTGACGGAATGGGTAGCCGGTGACCATATCACCATGGTTAAAAACCCGCATTATCGAGATGCCGACAAAGTGAAAATTGATAAATTGTTTTTCAAGGTCGTCCCCAGCCGGGAAGTCGGAATCGCGCAAATCAATGCCGGTGATATTGATATGGTATGGGATTTGATCGAAGCCCAGATTCCCATGATGGAAAGAAATCCGAACATTGCTCTAAACCTGTCTCCGGGTCTGGATTCGGAGCGGATGCTACTCAATCTTAGCACGACCAAAGCGCCAAATTACGGCAACCCCAGGTATCCCCACCCTATACTGGGTGATTTAAGAGTACGGCAAGCGATTCAATATGCCATTGATAAAAAAGTGATTGCCGAAAAGCTATTATTCGGAAAAGCACCGGTGGGAACTGCTGAAATACCATCCGGTTGGGCCAGCAATCCCAATATTAAGCCTAGTGAGTACAATCCGGAAAAAGCCAAGCGATTGTTGAATGAGGCGGGTTGGATTCCCGGATCGGACGGTATTCGTCAAAAAGACGGCAAACGGCTCAGACTAAAAATCACTACTACTACGGGAAACAAACTGCGGGAAATGAGCCAACAGGTCATGGGGGCAATGCTCAAACAAGTTGGCATTGACCTGTATATTGAAAATGTTCCTTCCTCCGTTCTGTTCAGCTCCTGGGCAAAAGACAGCGATCGTAAAAAAGGACGATTTGACATTGTGATGTATACCACAGGCCCAGGCATCGACCCTCATGCGCAAATAGAAAAACTCTTTCACTCCAACAGGATTCCAACGGATGCAAATGGAGGTGTAGGAGCCAACTATTCGCGACACCAACATGAGGAGCTGGATAAATGGATCGAAATCGCCGGAAAAGCGACAAGCATTCGAGAACGTGCCGCCGCATACGGCAAAGCCCAAGAGATTATTGACTCATTGGTCGTCCATATCTACCTGTATCGCCGTATCAGTGTGGACGCCTTCCGAACGCACGTGAAGGGTTGGAAGGAGAATGGATATGGAATCAATAAACCGGCTTCGACCTGGAATATCGCGGAATGGTATCTTGAGAATTAAAAACGTGTTCATCAATCAGCTTTTTGGCCTTGTTTTCTGACTGGGCCGAAAGGCATTTTATTATGAGTGTTTATGCGTTATTCCTTTTTTATAAGACGATTGATATCGGTGATTCCCGTCGTGTTTATCATCACACTGGCCACTTTTGCGCTGATGCAAATGTTACCCGGTGGGCCGCTCGCGGCGTACGAGAACAATCCCGATATCACGCAGGCGGATATTGAACGGCTTCGCCATGAAATGGGACTTGACCGACCGATTTATGTGCAATATTTTTCCTGGTTGGGCAATTTTGTTCAAGGTGATTGGGGCTATTCTTTCACAACCAAACGCCCGGTTCTCACCGAAATCTGGGACCGTTTACCCAATACACTTGTACTGACCGGGGCATCTTTGTTGGTATCACTGTTAATCGCGATTCCCGCGGGTATTATTTCGGCAACCAGGCAGTATTCCCTGGTCGATCATACGATCACATCTTTAACCTACGTGGGAAGATCCATGCCGGTTTACTATTCGGGAATGTTGCTGATTATTGTTTTCAGTATTTGGCTCCGCTGGTTTCCCAGTGGTGGGATGCATTCGTTGAATGCCGAGTTTTCGCTGGTTGACCGACTGCATCATTTGTTTTTGCCGACCTTGAGCCTTTCAATGGTCATAGCTGCCAA
This sequence comes from Pseudomonadota bacterium, assembly GCA_022360105.1. The sequence goes on along the minus strand of JAKSDL010000181.1, from coordinate 2,627 downwards.
ATATGTTCGCTATTTGCGGACCAGTATGCTGGAAGTCATCCATCAGGATTACATTCGCACTGCGTCAGCAAAAGGAATACCGCATTGGGTCGTGGTGTACAAGCACGCTTTCCGTAACGCGGCGATACCTCTGGTCACCGTTGTTTCCCTGGACCTGCCGGTATTGTTTGCAGGTGCCTTGTTTACCGAAACCATTTATTCCTGGCCAGGTATGGGTCGACTATTTGTGCAGTCCGCTACCAATTTCGACTACTCCGTTGTGATGGGTATTGTGGCGGTTATTGCAATATTGGTTCTACTTTCAAATCTCCTGGCAGATATCATCTATGGAATCCTTGATCCGCGTATTACCTATAATTAAAGGGAGAAGCCGCTTGAAGGCATATCGTAACTTTCATGAAAGGAATAAGAATCAGCTCTGGTATTTAACTGCCCGCCAGTTTCTCCGTCACAGGATGGCGGTTATTGGGCTGGTAATCATGACGATTCTGGTCACGTCGGTGATATTCGTCGACCAGGTTTCACCTTATAATCCGGAAGAACCCGACTTGTTTAACATGTTGGCTTCTCCAAGCCTGGCGCATCCGTTGGGAACCGATGAACTGGGACGTGATTTACTGACACGGACCCTTTACGGTGGCAGAATATCACTTATTGTCGGTGTCTTTGCCATGCTGGTAGCTGTTTCGATCGGCACCGTGATTGGGGCAATTGCCGGCTATTTCGGAGGAGTGGTCGATAATATTCTGATGCGGTTTACGGATTTCGCCTTGGCATTTCCCAGGATATTCATACTGATCCTTTTTGCCATTATCTTTATGCGACCGCCGTTTAGTGACAATCCGATCATTGTTTGGATATTCGGAGTCTTATACGAGGCACCCGTGGCACGTGTTGTTGTAGTGATCGGTGTGTTGGGTTGGATGGATGTCGCGCGGCTGGTTCGGGGGTCGGTTTTGGAAATACGGAACCAGGAATACGTTGAATCGGCTCGAGTGCTGGGAGCCGGTAACTTCCGCACCATTGTTCGTCACATTCTTCCCAACGCTATGGGACCGATTATTGTTGCGGCCAGCTTTGGCGTTGCCGACGCCATTATCTCGGAATCCGGCTTGAGCTTCCTGGGGCTTGGAGTGCAACCTCCGACCGCCACCTGGGGAAACATGTTAAAGAACGCCCTGGATCAGATTTTTACCGCCCCCTGGACAGCCATTGTTCCCGGTTTTATGATTTTTATAACGGTTCTAAGCATCAACTACATCGGGGATGGACTTCGTGACGCATTTGATCCGAGAAAAGTAATGTAGCGAACGAAAACTCAACTTCTCTGACTATATATAATTATGAGCACGAGCAATCAAACCTTACTTGAAATCAAGGGACTAAAAACCTACTTTTATACGGATAACGGCGTACATCCGGCGGTCAACGGCGTGGATTACTCGGTAAACAAAAGGGAAACCCTGGGGGTTGTGGGAGAGTCGGGATGCGGCAAAAGTGTGACCGCCCTATCGATTATGGGATTGATACCGGACCCGCCCGGTAGAATCGTCGATGGTGATATCATCTTTGACGGTCAAAGTTTACTCGAACTATCAGAAGAAGAAATGAGGGAAATCAGGGGTAACAGGATTTCCATGATATTTCAGGAACCCATGACATCCCTTAACCCGGTGTATACTGTCGGCAATCAAATTTCAGAATCATTGAAATGGCATCAAGGAATGAAAGCCGGGGAAGCCAGGGAGCGTTCTATAGAAATGCTGAACCTGGTGGGAATCCCCTCGCCGGGGAAACGAGTCAACGAATATCCTCATCAACTGAGCGGTGGCATGCGGCAACGTGTGATGATAGCTATGGCCCTTGCCTGCAATCCCAGTTTACTGATTGCCGATGAACCGACTACCGCCCTGGATGTGACGATTCAGGCGCAAATATTGGATCTAATGGCCTCCCTTAAAAAGGAACTGGAAATGGCCATTATCTTGATCACCCATGATCTGGGTGTTGTCGCCGAAACCGCAGCCCGGGTTGTAGTGATGTACGCCGGACTGGTTATCGAGGAATCCAGTGTTTACGAAATCTTTGAGAATCCGATGCACCCATACACCATTGGCTTGCTGGAGTCGATCCCCCGTGTGAATGCGCAGGATAAAAGGCGGGATCGCTTGAAGGAAATAAAGGGAGTCGTTCCCATTCTCTCTCAACTGCCAAAGGGATGTCTCTTCGAGCCCCGGTGTGACCGAAGTATTGAGATCTGTTCACACAAAAAACCGGAGTTAAAATCAGCCATCAAAGACCACCGGGTTAGATGCTGGTTACATGAATAAATGCGATACTGAACTGATGACCACACATGAAAACGAATTTACTGGAAGTCAAACATCTCAAAAAACATTTTCCCATCAAAAGCGGCGTTTTTTCCAAAACAGCGGGCTACGTGCATGCGGTCGACAATGTGTCGTTTACTATTAAGAAAGGCGAAATCGTCGGTCTGGTTGGAGAAAGCGGATGCGGAAAGTCCACGACAGGTCGCCTTATTCTAAGATTGATAGATCCCACATCCGGTGATATCTATTTTAACGGCAAAGATATTTGTCAACATAATAAAAAACAGATGAAACAAC
>JAKSDL010000187.1 GCA_022360105.1 Pseudomonadota bacterium | reverse complement strand
ATCATTCTAAGGAGGCAATGGGCCATCCCTTAATATCCGTCCCTTTATTCCAAATAAATGCTAAATCAATTCCAAAGCCCAATTTTGACAAAATAAAACCCCTTCCGGGTTGTTAACCATTGAGAAGGGGTTTCGCATTTTCCCTGGCAGCTTGTTGTGCATCATATTAATGGTTCTATAAAAAGCGTTACAAATCTGCTTTCTTTATTCGTGTCTTTTTACCTTTAAAAACATGAGTTTTTAAAAAGTATTAGCAGGGACCGGATGAACAGCAGCCGTCACATTCAACTTGGGCAAATCCGCTCATACTGGTATTTGTGACATTTGCAGAAAAAACATTGATAAAATCCGATGTAGTAAAAAGTTCAAATTCCTGGTCGGCTATTTGTTCAAAAAGAGGTTCGGAAGTGGAAGTGGCGGTCACCAAGACTGCATATTCACAACAATCGCAATCACAACGCGTCAGGGATTCACAATGAACAACAGAAAAGGGTACTGAAAGGGTTCTTTCATTGATAACGTTTTCCAGGGCGTCCTCTAATGTAACTTCCTTTGCATATTCCCATGTTTTAATTGTTTCTTCCGGTCCATTGTCACATTTTCTAGTCAGAATGAATGTCAACCTGATTCTGAATAAACTTGCTGCTTGAGGCAGCATTTGTGTAACTTCAGGCACTACATTAAAAAATATCTGGCTTGAAAATTCAATAAATACCAGGGGCCTAAATAAACGCCTGGCATCAATCAAGACCCTGGCCAAGGGAAAATTTTCAACAATCCTCTGGCTTTCAGGTGGATTATCATTCGGTATAAAAGATACTACGACAGGTTCCAAAATATCAAATATAGCTTCCTTGGGTGCCTTGTCACATTCAAATATGATTTTTTTCGGGTTAGAATGTTTTGTATTTAAACGGTAACCGCATCCTTTTTTATCAGTGTCATGGATTGCGCAGTTCTCTGTTTGGGTGCATGCTCCCAGTCAAATGTCCATAACTTCTGCCGACCCTATGTTAATAAAATTAACAGGGTT
>JAKSDL010000251.1 GCA_022360105.1 Pseudomonadota bacterium | reverse complement strand
GGGTGAAAAGGGGGCAAGAAAGAGGCGCAAGTCTTCTTTTGACTTAGGTTCTGAAGAGGCCAGGCTTACATCGTTGTATTTTCGTAATATAACGATGCCTCAGAAACGAATCCCGACACCCCGTGCACTCTCATTTCCCAGATCCCCAATTCGCTTCGGCCGACCAACAAGCTTGAATATCTAAAAAGAAAAAGGGGTCAAGTCTTCGTTTGACTTATCTTTTTTAATGAACCATTTAATGGATGGTCATGAGAAGTCAAAGTCGATCAACAGTCAAACGTAGACTTGACCCCTTTATGACCCCTTTACCCCTTTACGGAAAATTCTCCACAGTTTTGTCAAATCAGGTGACAGTATTTTGTGAATAGGTATAATAATCCTTCGCGAACAGCAAAACCTTGCACGTGGCCACTGAAACCGGTGTTAAGCGATTCAAACAAATCGGATCATTAACAACTCAACTTTTAACAGGAGAAAACAATGACCAGAGGTCAATGTAACTGTGGTGCAGTCGCATTTGAAATTGATACCGATATTTCAGAAGTATTTGTTTGTCATTGCTCTATCTGTAGGAAATCTACAGGTAGTAATGGAATTGCGGTAGTTGTCTTCGATAAAAAACTGTTTCGATGGATACGGGGTGAAGATCAAATTTCGACGTGGAAAAAACCCAAAAAGGAATGGCAAACCTGGTTTTGCAAAACTTGTGGTTCGCCTTTACCAGGCATTAACGATGAGTCGCGTATGTTTGCTCCTGCTGGATTGATCACAGATGGAAGTGAATCTCTCAGAGTAGGCCATCATATCTGGGTTGATTCAAAGGCAGCTTGGGACGAAATTGGGGATTCAGGAAAACAGCACCGAGAATCTTTTGAAGGCTAGAGTAAGTGGTGTTCGTCGTGTCTTACCCAAGATCTCTTTTTTAAATACTCACCATATTTGGTTTTAAACAGATAAGGTTGCAGTTTGGGATCAAATACAACCCGCCAGATTTTGGTCTTGTTTTGCAATGACGTTCTTTTGATGTGGTACCAAAGCAAAGACTTTCCTTTGCAAATGCATTATTACAAATAAACAACTCAAGTTTCGCCCCCTTGTTTTATTCTATCAGTGGCTCTGCAGTTCACTGAGGAAGATGACTTTTACATAAAAGCTATTAGCTACTGGCAGTTAGCTTTTAGCTTTAAACTGAGCACCTTCGGTACGTTTACATTGATACTCAAAATGATGGAGCGAAGCGAGTCGTATCAAAGCTATCAGCTGATCGCTAATAGCCAAATGCTTTTAACTGAATAGCTGATGTTGGTTTTACACCATATAAATCATCTACTGCAAAAACAGGTGCGAAACTTGAGTAAACAATGTAAAAATCGTAAATACTAGTTTTTTCATATGGCTTAGGTGTTAATGCCGGTTTGAGTTGCGGCTTAAACGACGGTTGATTTACGACGATGTTGCCATGGAACTTGAACAAATGAATCCACCCAAGGTGTTAGCCGTTGGTTCTAAATTTTTGTTAGACATCAGTTTCGTGACACACCACTTCGATGTTGTGCCCGTCTGGACCAATAACGTAAGCTGCATAATATTTTCCACTATAGTTCGGGCGCAGGCCTGGTGCACCATTGTCTTTAGCGCCAGCTTCCAATGCTGCACGATGAAAATCGTCAACCTGTTTGCGATTTTCAGCCTTAAATGCCAGATGAAGATGTGAAGGCTTTTCCTCGATTCTGCGAATGCATAATGAAGATTCTCCATCTGAGCTAAGTTCAATGCCGAGCGGTCCCTCCGAGAGTACAGCTATACCGATCGGTTCCAGTGCCTTGAGGTAAAATGCTTTACTTGCTTCATAGTCGCTGGTGCTGAATACTACGTGATCAAACATATGTCCTCTTGAAAACAGTTACTTGAGCAAGGTCTAACGTCTGCATCATCCGCGGAAGCAGCGCAGCGAGTACCGTCGGATAAATGCTTTTGTCGGGTGTTTTATTTTGATTTTAGATGGTTTTTAGCCAGTTTCGTTGCATTTTTAATAAAATCGGTCTTTGCTTGTGTATAAGCTTCTCTGTCATTTTTATATTTAACCGCAAGCTCTTGTTTCAGTGTTGCATATTCATTGGCTACAGATGGATTTAATCTAAGATAGTCTCTGAAATAGATTCTATCCCAAAGACTATTATCATCTTTTGGTCCCATATGAATATGATAACATTGCCCTTTAAATCCATCTTCAGTATATCCTTTAACAAACATCAGATGATCTGTATTATCATGCATGTAATTGTATTCATTTGATGTCAATATGCTGATTATTCTTTTATCTATATCTTTGTTTTCTGGAATCTCAACCAGCATATCTATTGTCGGTTTTGCGAGAAGACCTGGAACTGCTGTGCTACCAATATGCTCGACTCTAATTGCTACTTCTCTGCTCAGTAGTGAAATGATATAGTTTTTCTCCTGAAGAAATAGATTTGCCCATTCAATCTTTGGTTCTGATAAAATGATTGGGAAAAGGCATCCCAACTCATTTCTGGTCATATCACTTAAATTCTTTCCCATATCAGTTTTTTCCAATCGGGTAGGTCAGGAGTATCACTACCCCCTTCCCCCTAAGAACCATACGTGACAGTTTCCCGTCAAACGGCTCAAACGTTTCTAAATCAGGTGACAGTATACTTATTTTCGTGAATAGGTATACTGTCACCTGATTTCTGTTTCAGTTACGGGCCGCGAGGCACGTCAACTGGAAACAAAAGTTAGAAGCTTGAATTCAGGTGTTTTATTTCATATGTAACAGAGTGTTATAAAACCAATTATTGCTTTCACACCTCATGGTGTGTAATATTTTGTGTAAAAGGAGGTAATTATGGCTACAAATCTACAGATTGATGACAAACTGATTCAAACAGCTGTTCAACTCGGTGGTCATCGCACCAAAAAAGAAGCTGTTACACAAGCATTAATTACTTATAATCAACACCTTCAACAACTTAAGGTTTTAGACCTGTTTGGAACAATCGAATACGAAAGCGATTATAATTATAAAGATCAACGGTCTAAAAAATGAAAATAATCGTTGATACTTGTGTTTGGTCATTAGCTCTTCGCCGTAGTAAAGAAATTTCAAATGGTATAGTCGCTGAATTGAAAAGCCTCATTGGGGATTTCAGGGTTCAATTAATTGGGCCGGTCCGCCAAGAAATCCTATCTGGCATTAAAGATGAAATCCAGTTTCAAAATTTGAAAGATCATTTAAACGGATTCGCAGATCTTCAGCTTAAAGAGGATGACTATGTTCTTGCTGCTCGATATTTTAATATCTGTCGTGCTAAAGGAGTTCAAGGATCGAATACCGATTTTTTAATTTGTGCCGTTTCAGCAAATCATAACCTTGGCATTTTTACTATAGACCAAGACTTTCAGCAATTTTCTAAATATCTTCCGATCAACTTACACATACCGAATACTCAATAAATTCGGCTCCCAACGGGGCTGTAGAATAAGTCCCAAGACTCAATTAAATCAGGTGACAGTATACTTGTTTTTGTAAATAGGTATACTGTCACCCGGTTTATGTATGACTTCTTTAACAAGTGTTATATAGCGACTCGTAATCGATAAAATTAATCATGATTTGTTGGCTGTATCAGCTTCTATTAACTT
>JAKSDL010000554.1 GCA_022360105.1 Pseudomonadota bacterium | reverse complement strand
GGGGGAATTCTCCCGAGTCAAATGAAATCGCCGGCAGGGTCGGTATAGGGGCCAGGTCAGTACCATAGCGATTTTTATTACCTTGACCCAATTGTCCGTAATTGTTGGCTCCCCAACATTTTGCCGTGTTATCGGGAAAGGTGGCACAAACATGTTGCCTCCCGGCCGATACTTTGGTCATTTCAGTCAATGTCGTAAATCCGTTGGTAGATGTGTAGGCAGTTGCCAGGGCATTACCTTTACTGTCTTCTGCTGCTGTCAATACCCTTACTTTATAGGTGGAGGCATTTTCCAGGCTGCTTTCAGGGGTAAAGGTAAATGATAGGTCATTGTTCCAGGCACTGGCTGTTGTATCGACCATGGGAACGCAGGTGGCGAATTCATCTCGGGAAACCTGAACGGCTCCCTGGCAGACGGCGGTGTTCGTGGAGGTTATAGTGGAAGGGTCCATTGCTTCATCAAAAGTGACGGTAATAGTTGTTTCCGGGAGAATATCAGCGGATGAATCACCAGGAACTACCTTGGATATTAGTGGTGGGGAATTATCCGTTGTGGTAGTAAAATCAATAAAATAGTCGCTATCCAGCGGATTACCTGCTACATCTTTGATATCCTGCGTCATTTTCAGTTGATAATTCCGGTCGTGATCAAGATCGCCATTCAATTGGAATTTTACAATGGTGCTGTTCTGGACGTTTTCAGCAACCGATTGCGAGAAGGCAACGCAGGTGACAAAGCTGTCTTTTGACAATTGTACCGAACTGGTGCAGTTACCATCTACAGCGCCTGTTATCGTCGAAATCTCCACAGCTTCGTCAAATTCTATAACAAAATCCGTGGCAATAGATACTTCAACCTCGTTGTTGGCAGGAGCGGTTTGCACAATTCCCGGTGGATCGGTATCCGGTGGACTTATCGCTTTGAAAAAGGGATTTCGGACGAATTCACCGGCCAGATTGATGCCCCACTGGCTTTTAACGTTGTCTGTAATTTTGAGTTGATAAACCGTTTCATAGCTTAAATCAGACCGCGGTGTTAAGGTGATAGTCTTGTTATCATTGGAAAATGTGATGTTTCTGCTTAAAGGCACGCAGTCAGTAGGGTCTGAAACATCTGCAAGTTGTATTGAACCGCTACATGTCTGGCTATCGGAATTGACCGTGATGGTTGAGGTATCAATTCCTTTGTTGAAAGTTATGGCGATGGTAGTATTTATCGGAATGTCCGTTGAGGAATCAGGAGAAAGAGAAAAAACCTCCGGAGGGGTTACTTTTAAAAGCCCCTGGTCTAAAGCTTGATTTAAAGATATTTCTATGGTTGGAATAACCGAGGAATCAGAAACCGTAGCTGATAATCCTTCGATGACGCCCCCACAAATTGGGCTTAAAAAGCAAGCGATCTGCTGATCATTGTAATTGGCAGCTTTCAAGCCATATACACTCCCTTCGCCCACCATATCAATGGTGGATTGCAGGGTTTCATCTTCATAACCTGCGGTGTCGAGGCCTAAATACAATGCTTTGTTAGCTTGTTTCACAATATCACCCGATGCATCTGCGAAACCGTCAACCGAGGGAAGGGCACTTAATAAGCCGGTCATGAGGTTCCCGGCAACTTCAGGTAGTTCTCCGTCGTTAATCCCGGCAATTGCAAAACTTTGGCTGATGTTTTCGACTATGACCGTTGTGGCAGTTTCGGGATCGGTAGTCGTTAATCCCATCTCCGAAATTCCGGTGGTTGCAATATTTGCAATGTTTTGAACCGCTTCAGAGTAAAGACTGGTCTGGCTTAAATTGTAATCCTGGGCAGGTTGTACTTGTGTGAAACTTTCCTGCTTTAACGTGTTACTTGAGGAAAGTGCCACCCCTATTTTGAGGGATTCAGTCACGCTGGTTAGAATAATCCCCAGGACTTCCAGTTTTTCACTATCAGTGGCTAACAGGGCTGCAGGCGAGTTGATGGCAGCTTCAGCTCCTTTGACAACCTGGGGGGCAACCGATTCGATGAGGTTAGAGTCTTCCAGGTTCATGGTTTTAACCTGCGATTCGGCTCCTTCACATATAACACTGGCCTGCCCCTCTTCTAAACCGCCAGTTATAAGAGCAGCATCCAGATTGTTAATCATTTCCGTGGCTACACGGCGGTCTTCCAATTGATCATCCTGAGAATCCGATTTATCCAATTGGCAACCGTATAATAGAAAAATAGCAGCAATAAGTAATGGCAACAGTCTCATCATTTTTTACGCAGTGTGTGAGCCAATGATTTCAATCGACCAAACGGTGTTCGATGGCAAATCGGATCAATTGGCTGTTATTATTTAGTTTTAATTTAATTAGTATCCGAGATCGGTAGGTACTGACCGTTTTTACGCTGACATTTAACAATGCTGCAATGTCACCAACTGTTTTACCTTCAGCCAGCAGGGTCAGTGTTTGAATTTCTCTTGCGGATAATGTGTCAAGAATAGGTCTTTCCTGGGCTGTATCTACATAATTAATCAGCGTTTCGGCCAGTGAAGGGGTAATATACTTTTGTCCACCTAGGACTGTATCGACAGCTTTATTCAGCTCTTCGATACTGTTATCCTTGTGCAAAAAACCGGCTGCTCCAGCCTGAATTACTCGAAGAGCATACTGCTCTTCCGATTGCATGCTTAAGATTAAAACCGGGATTTGAGGTTTTTTTGCTTTTATTGACCTAAGCACTTCAATTCCGGAAACGTCAGGAAGACCAATATCGAGTATGACCAGGTCGAAATTGTTGGAAAGCGCCAAATTAATGGCGTCAGCTCCATTCTTAGCTTCCTGAATGATCTTGAATCTTTTTGATGATTTGAGAATCTCTTTCAATCCATGCCGTACCACGTCATGATCGTCGGCAATCAGAGCGCGCAAGAACATAAAACCATTTGGTAAATTACACGAGGGAGGACTGATAGTATGAGTAAGCAGATTGCCCAATCTTTATAGTTTAAAGGTAACAACTCTAACAATTATTAGGTAATTGGTCAAACATCGTAACAGAGGTATTTTAGACGCTATTTATTGGTTAAACTCTTGTCAATAGTGGGTTAGCGGCATTCTCAAAATCTGCTTCGTGGCCCCTCCTGACTGTACCCGGAAATGCTATCAATAAATCGGCAGACTTATTCCATATTCTTACTGTGCAAATTGAGCCGGTAATCGGTCCGGAAAAAAAACTGCAACAGGTTATTTGATGTGTCTACTTACTATAAGATCAAGCGAAACAAAAAGTTTTGCATTCTCTAATCCGGTGGTTCGATGTGAATGGTGGCATTGATATTCATGTCTTGCTTTAGCCTGGTTTCAATTCGGGTGGCACCTTCGTGGGCGTCTTTAAAGGAAATTGGGGTAAGATACTGGATATGGAAGGTCAATTCGGTGGATGAGCCATAGCGATGGATATGGATGTGATGCAAATCGAATTTTTGATCAAGGGTATTCCGGACAATGGCATTGAGTTTCTTTATTAACTGTTCGTCAGGTTTTTCACCGATTAGGGGGTTGATCGATTGTTTCATGATTTCGAAAGTGGTATACAATATTAAAATCGCGACTAAGATACCAAGGACACCGTCGACCCACCAATAGTATTTTCCCAGAAACACACCTGCCAAAATTACAGCAGAGGCCACAGCATCACTGCGATGATGCCATCCATCTGCAATCAATGCCTTGGAATCGGTCTTTTTCCCTGCCCGGATGGAAAACTGGGCTATTCCCTCTTTGGCCAGGGTGGAGATAACAAACACCAGAATGACAATCCAATTGAAGGTTGCACTCTCCCTGGTTTGCAACTTTTCTATAGCTTCAACCAAAAAATTGAAACCGACGATGGTCAACAAAACACCGATGATGATTGAGGCAACCAGTTCCGCCCTGCCATGACCAAAAGGGTGTTCCTCATCAGCAGATTTTTGGGAAATCTTCGCTCCAACCAGAACGACAATGGATGTCAAAGAATCAGAGAGAGTGTGCCAGGCGTCTGCCATGACGGCTACTGAGCCTGATATCAACCCGGCCCAGTATTTTAAGGCGAACAATATCGTGTTGATAACGATTGATAGCCATCCTTCAATATATGATAATCTTGATTTGAGTTTTTCCTGTTCGTTAAAACGATTGGTTTGGTTTTTAGTGTTGTTTTTGTCCATAAGTTAAAAAATGAAACGCAATAAAAAAACCCGGGATGAATAATAATTTGTGTCTAACTTTCAGGCTAACCTTATGAAACGAAATATACAATATTCAAAACAAATTATCTAAATTATCGATTTCACTTACAAGCAATTTAGTTTTACCTACACACAAAACTGTTGACGCTATTTCCACAAATACAGAAGATGTAGCCTTTGACTTAAGTAAAAACAACAAGATCGATTATGAAACAACGTCCAAGCAAACATAAATGAGCCTAAAATACAAAAACTTGCTTTGCTGCTGCCGGATCAATCATAGCCAGGGGATTATTTTTCCTGTAAAGTTATGTTTTGTTTCCAACGACAGTCAAAACAAGCTGGAAAATTTCTTAAACAGCAACCAATGAAATCGATCGTGTTGAACCATGTCTGAATGCCTGCACAAAAACCTTGTTTTAATTAAAGAATCTTCAGATAAATTGCGTTGTATTCATTGCCATTTAACAATCACACCGGATGAACTTAATGACAGTTATTGTCCGGAGTGTTACGAAGAATCCGGGAGGAAACGCTACGATTTTGAGCAGATCGAAGCTGCAGAACAGGACTCTTCTCAGTATCGCTGCGAAGATTGCGGAGCATTAATCTAAGCGGAACTGGCCTTACCAAGGGAACCGATCCATTTTATTAACAAGTATATTGATGTAACGTTTTTAAAAGCCTGATTTTTGTACGGAGAAATAATGACAGTTAAGTATTTGGAAGGAAAGCCGGTAGCTGATTCGGTAATGAAAACGGTAAGAGAAAAAGTCGAGGAATTGTATAAACGTGGTATTGTTCCCGGATTAGGGACTATTCTGGTTGGAGATGATCCTGCCAGTGCCGGTTATGTCAGAAAAAAACATGAAGCTTGTAAAGAACATGGATTTGTTTCCTTTGATAAACATATTCCCGCGGATGCTGAGCAACAGGATCTGTTGCAGGCAGTTAAGGATTTTAATGAAAGTCCGGATGTTCATGCCTACCTGATCCAATATCCTGTTCCCAAAGGATTTGATTTTGCTGAAGCGCTGATGGCCATGGACCCGGATAAAGATGCAGACGGACTGCATCCTGCTAATCTTGGTAAACTGGTTTTGCAGGAGCCCGGACCCGTACCTGCGACTCCTGCCGGTATTAAAGCCATGCTCTTGCATTATGACATTCCTGTCAGAGGCAAAGAGATTGTTATTGTGGGCAGAGGGTCCACCTTGGGAAGACCTCTCTCACTGCTGTTTTCATCCAAACAGGAAGGTGCCAACGCCGCTGTAACAGTGGTTCATACCGGGGTCGATGATATAGCCAAGTTTACCAAACGAGCGGATATTGTGGTTGCTGCGGCCGGTATTCCCAGTATTATAACCAAAGAAATTGTGAAGCCGGGTGTCGTTGTGGTTAGCGGCGGCATTACCTGGGAAGGAAGACGCTTGGTTCCCGATGTCGATGAATCCGTGGAAGAGGTGGCTGGCTGGATTACACCCAGGCTGGGTGGTGTCGGACCCACAACTATTGCCATGCTGCTCAAAAACACCGTGGATTGTTGCGAAGGATTCAAACAACATCGTCAGATTTGATAAATGACTTCCTTTTTTCGCACTATCCCTAAAGAAGCCTTTGGTACCAAACCTATCGTCACGATTCGGGATATTGAGGCTGTGGTTGAAAATTTCAAGCTGTTTAAAGCAAAAGCAGACGCGACCAATTCTATTTGCGGAGCAGTGATCAAGGCGGAAGCCCATGGTTTATTGATGATAGATGTAGCGCCTGCCCTGTATCAAGCCGGAGTCAGGCATTTTTTCATCGAAGAGTTGATTGAAGGAATCGCCCTTAGAGAGATCTTGCCGGATTCCGATGTTCAGATATTTGCTATGGCAGGACTGTTGGATAACGAGGAGTCTTACTTTATCAAGCACAATCTAATCCCCTGTGTAAACAGTCTGGAACAGCTTCAAAGATGGAATGCCGGTTGGGAACCATCACGAAAAGGCATGGTCGTGATCCATCTGGATACCCATATGAATCGACTGGGTTTACTCGATGATGAAGTGGAAGAGCTGGCAGTTAATTTTCAAGAATTGACTGCCAATCTGGAAGTTGTGCTCTACATGAGCCATTTTTATGATATCAAGGGAGACGATCACACCAATTGTTATCAGCAGCTTGATGTGCTGAAAACCTATCTTTCCAAATTGCCTCCCGCACCAGTCTCGATTGCTTGTACAGACAGTGTGATCCTGTTAAACAACAACGATGTCAATTTTGATCTGATCAGGCCCGGTATCGGACTGGTCGGAGGAGCACCCGGTGCCGATAAACCTGTTTCTGAAAATGCCCGTCATGCACTGGAAATGTATACAAAAATTTCACAATTCAAATGGGTAAAAAAGGGAAAAACCATCGGGTATGGCGGTGCCTATACAGTTAAAAGAGATACCAGATTGGCCCTGGCCCACATTGGTTATAAAGATGGTTACCTGCGGTTGCTTAGCGAAACCGATCAGGATTCAAAAGGCGTCTACATGGTCATCGGAGGTTATCGGGCTCCGTTGATGGGAAAGATATCTCTCGGCGCCTCCACAATCGATATTACCGATATCCCCCAGAACATCCTGGATCAGTATGGCTACGCGGAAGTAGTGGGCCCCAATGTTGATATCAAGGAACTGGCTGATAAATCGGGCTGCTATGAGATACTGGCGGCATTGGGCAGGCCAAATCCCAAAGTGGCAAACTACACACTGGATGAGTTTAGCAATATGCATAGTGATTAAATTGTTTTATCGGTTTTAATCAATAGATCCATACGCATATCTATTTAAAATCTAAAAGGGAATTGTGCCCTGCGACGTTTTTCGTTGCGTATTGAGCCCGATTTGTTGTTTACAAATCATCTTTTTTGATGGAACAATACGAAAACGCTCAATCCTGTCCTGATGTTCTGCGGATTTACTCCCGTCTAAGAACGAATCATTCCTGTTTATAAAAAAATGAGCAAGACCATTGAAATCAGATGGCACGGTCGAGGTGGCCAGGGGGCAATAACGGCTGCAAAAATCGTTGCCAATACAGCTTTTCAGTCAGGCTATGAAGGGATAATCATGGCTCCCAGTTTTGGAACGGAAAGAAGAGGCGCCCCCATCAGTACCTCTCTGAAGATCTCCAAAACCGAAATAAACGATCTGACTCCAATTGCCACACCGGATATCGTTGTTGTTCTGGACCATCTCCTGCTGGATGAGGAGGATGTGACAGCAGGCCTGAAGCCAGGAGGTCTTTTGGTGCTGAACTCTCCTAAAAAGGCTGAAACCTATCGCTTTGACAACATCAGGTTTGCCCTGGTCGATGTCACAGGCATCGCTAACGAAGCCGGCCTGAAAAAAGGTATTGTTAATTCCGGAATTATTGGTGCCTTGGCGAAGGCTTCAAAGTTACTGGATTTGGAATTGTTACTGGAAAATATTGAAAAGGAATTTGCCGGTAGAAAACCTAAAGAGAATGCCTTGTCTGCCCGTTTAACTTTTGAACGAACAATCATGGGAGAGGGTTAAATGAGTGATATGAAATATAAAGTTGTTACATCCAACAGTACCAGCGGCAAGGGGGATGCCGGGAAAACAGGGTCATGGCGCGTGGAACGCCCGATTATAGATATGGGCAAGTGTACTCCGGCTAAAAAAGGAAAAATGGTTTGCCATCTATGCTGGTTATACTGCCCGGATGCTGTGGTGACCAAAGAGATTGAACCAAAAATAGACCTGGAATACTGCAAAGGATGCGGTATTTGTGCGGAGGAATGCCCCACCAAAGCTATTAAGATGGTGGAAGAACGAGAACTGGCTGAAAAGGGGGAGAAATAACATGAAGCTGATTGAATCCGGAAATGTGGCGGCAGCCACCGGTGTAAAACTGGCCAGAGCCCAGGTTATTGCAGCCTATCCAATCACTCCGCAAACCCCTCTGACGGAAAAGCTCTCTGAACTGGTGGAATCAGAACAGATGCAGGCCGAATATATTGCAGTTGAAAGTGAACACAGTGCGTTGAGTGTCTGTATTGGAGCTGCTTCCGCAGGTGCCAGGGCCTTCACTGCCACATCTGCCAACGGCTTGTTGTATATGAGTGAACAGGTTCACTGGGCTGCCGGAGCCCGTTTGCCTTTGGTGATGTGTGTCGTTAATCGCGGTTTGGGTGCCCCCTGGACAATCTGGAATGATCACCAGGATTCCATGTCGCAACGTGACGCAGGATGGATACAAATCTACGTGAACAATCATCAGGAAATCATCGATACGGTGATAAAAGCATACCGTCTGGCGGAGTCCTGTAGCATTCCTGCCATGGTTTGTTTTGATGGTTACTATCTTTCCCATACCTATATGCCTTTTGATATTCCCGACCAGAAATTGATTGATGAATACCTTCCGGCTTATCATTTCAAGCATACCCTTGATCCTGAAAAACCGGAGAACCTGAATACGGTGACTATGCCTTCCGGCAGGGAGGATGCAAAAGGGGTTTTTAGAACCGGATATATGGATATACGAGCAAGCCATCATCAGGAAATGAGGCAAACCATTGAAACCTTTGTTGATGTGGATAGAGAATACGAATACCTGGTGGGGAGGGGGGGTAATTCTTTGTTTACCTTGTATAAATGCGATGATGCGGATTATATCGTTGTTGTGATGGGCTCCCTTTCCAACCGCTTAAAGGATATTGCAGACGGATTTAGAGAAAATGGCATAAAAATCGGTGTACTTAGCTTGCATCTGTATAGGCCTTTTCCCCAAAAAGAGATCAGGGATGTTCTGGAAAATTGCAAAGGCGTCATCGTGTTTGAAAAGTCGATCAGTTATGGTTACCAGGGCGGTGTATACAGCGATCTGAAGGCTGCTCTTTATACGAGCAAAAACAGACCCTTTGTTCACAACTATATTATTGGACTTGGAGGTCGGATAATTACCAACGAAGATCTGACAGAAGCCATAAAACAGTCGACTGCATCAGCTGAAGAACTGGATAACTCGCCACAATGGCTCGGACTTAACAGGTAGAGAACATGACGGAAATAAAATCAACGGCACTGAATC
>JAKSDL010000818.1 GCA_022360105.1 Pseudomonadota bacterium | reverse complement strand
CAGGATCTGAAACATGTTGAAAAGGTAAATCTACGTAGGGCACCAACCTAGAGTCCTGATTCATCAACTCGAACAGTTCCGCAGGATACCGATTGGGATAGGTGTAGAATATTCTAAGCCAGAAATCCTGTTCTTTTGATGTTAGTAGTAAACGAACCAATTCGAGTAGTCGTTGAGACTTGTACAGATCATAGCTATAGGATGAGCAATCCTGGGATATCAAGTTAATTTCTTTGATTCCACTCGATACCAATAAATCAAATTCATCTTTGATGCTTTCCATAGAACGACTGACCTGACGCCCTCTCAACTTAGGGATGTTGCAGAAAGAACAATTGTTTGAACAGCCTTCTGCTATCTTAAGATAGGCATGAAACTGGGTAGACAGGATACGTTTGACTTCGGAATTCCGCTCTGCATAAAGAGGTTTTTTCGTAAAATCCGGTTGGTATTCTTCTCCGGCATAGAAGTTAGCAATTGCACTGACCACCCTGGTATAGTCCGAAGTACCCAGCAGACCGTCTATTTCCGGAATTTCAGCCAGTAAGGTGTCTTTATAACGCTCGATCATGCAACCGACAGCCAGCAACATACTGCAGTTTCCTTTTTGTTTATACTTAGACAATTCAAGGATGCGTTCGATCGATTCACTCACGGCACTGGACAAGAAACCACAGGTATTCACTATGATTATATCTGCATTTTCAATGTCTTCCTCATAAGTGAATTGATTGTCCAGCAGACTGGCAAGCATAATCTCCGAATCTACCCGATTCTTTGCACAGCCCATGGTTTCTAAATAAATACTTCTATTCATCACTGTCGATTTTTAAAATGTCCACTCTCACCCAATTCAAAAACATCAATTTTTGGTGTGATCTGTTTAATCGTTAATCTTAACAGAATAGCCGGCAACTGCCCATTGCTTTCTGTCATCCTTTGGCAAAGAGACTTATCAATTTTCAAGACCTGTCAGTTTTAACTGGTTGTGTTGGTGTAATAGATACTCTGCCCAAAGAATATCTTCAGGAGTAGTCAGTTTTATGTTCCATTTTTCCCCCTCCACCAGGGTTACCTTTTTCCCTGAAGCCTCAAAATAGGAAGCTTCATCTGTTAGCTTCAACATTGCTTTATCGGTATTCAGAAAGCATTGCTGGATGTGTTTCACATGAAACACTTGGGGTGTCTGAACAGTAAACAAATGTTGTCGATCAACAACGGCAGTGAGTCCATCCGGTTTTTGCTTCCTTACTGTTTCAATTATTTTGAGCGAGGGAATGGAAATAGACTCTTCGCTTGAGGATTCAACCAGCCTTTTTACCAGGGTTTCACTAATAAAAGGACGGGCTCCGTCGTGAGTCATCACAATACCATCCGGTTGGATGGATCTCACTTCTTCCAGACCACAATTAACACTATCTGAGCGTTCTTTGCCTCCGGCAATCATCGACCTTACTTTTTGTATTTCTCCATACTTGCTGATTAATTTCTCTATCTGTCCTTTATCTGTGTTCTTACAAACTAAAATTATTGAATCGATCAATTGGATTTGATTCAGTCTATGTAAGGTTCGATACAAAATCGGGATGTTGTTGATAGGAAGGAACAATTTGTTTTTACTTGCTTTCATCCGGTTTCCTGAGCCCGCTGCCAGCAGGATCACGGAAACTTGTTTTCCCCTGAATGCCATATAAATTCTGTGTGAGGGTTGTATTTAATCCGGAAATGGATCTAACAATGTTAAATAAATCCTTTTAAAGAATTGAAAACAGTGAGCTCGTTGAACCCTTTCATCCTGATATACATCAATGTTTAAAAAAGGATCAATTAATCTTAACAAGCTCATCAAAATCTTTCTTACCTTTGCCTAACCATGTTTTTAGGATTTAAAGGGTTGATTTGAACCAAATCTGAAAACATATTTTATATTGACACCCGTTTCGAGTAGTATATATGTTCGTTTTGAATATTATTTTCGTTCAGTACTCCTCTCATAATCTTTGTTGTATATGAATACAACTTATTATGGAACTCTGTCTCAATTAATCAAATCCAAAGTTATCGCTTAGTCGATATTTAAAATCACAAATAAATCTAAACGAGGTCTGGATCTATGTTTAAAACATTGTTCATTACAGCCATAGCTGCCGGAATAAGTACAACCGCATTTGCTGCGGGTGACGGAGGCGCAAGAAAAGGTGAGATTTTTAATTTTGGGATGCTCCACCTTGAGTGGCCGACAGCCCTTTTTATTTTTGTTATCTTTTTACTCACCATGACTGTCTTGAATACAATGCTTTTTAAGCCCATTTTGAGGACTTTGGAAGCAAGGCAATCTGAATTAGATAAAAACACTAATGAGTCTAAAAGTCTTGCCCAGACCATAGAAACATCCGAACAGGATTACCAAGCCAAGCTAGCCGACCTACGAGAAACCATTCAGAAATCTCGCCAGGAAGCGATTGATGAGGCAATCAGCAGTACCAAAGATAAAGTGGATCAAGCCAAAGCAAGCGCAGCAAAAAAACTTGAAGACGCTGAAAAGGAACTTGAAAGTGAGCGCAAGTCAGCATTGGAACAAGCTGCGTCTCTCACAGCAGAACTGTCTCAGTTAATCAAATCCAAAGTTATCGCATAGTCGATATTAACAATCACATACTAAATCAAACCGAGGTCTGGATCTATGTTTAAAACATTGTTCATTACAGCCATAGCCACCGGATTATGCGCGACTGCATTTGCCGCAGGTGGTGGAGCAGAAGGGATATTTTTGGAAAACAAAGCTCTTGAGGATATGATTTTCAAGACAATCAACTTCCTGCTTTTACTATTCCTCCTCAATAAATTTGCCAGAAAACCCATCGCCAAGATGCTCTCCTCCTCAGCTGAAAACACCAAAAAAACTGTGGACGACGCCAAAACAGAATTGGCAGAAGCCAAGAAAAAGCTGGAGGACTATCAATCCAAACTGGCAAATATGGAAACTGAATTGGAAGAGCGCCGCAAGAGTGCTTTAGCAGCTATTGAAACTGAAAAGGCGCAATTAATAGAGGATGCTGAAAACCAGGTAAAAAAACTGGAAGAGCAATCACAAGCCAGAATCGAACAGGACATCTTAAAAGCCAAAGCTGAAATACGGGAATTCCTGGTAAGTGAATCGGTTAAAACGGCGGAAGAAGCAATTGCAAAGGAAGTTGGTGGCAAGGAGCGCAAAGCCTTGTTTGAAAATTATGCAAAATTTATTAAAGAGTCAGCGTAATCGATAAAGGGGAACTATGAACGGTGGTATTGGAAGGCGTTACGCAAAAGCATTGATAAACCTTGCTGGTAATGACAAAAACATCGAAAAAATCGGACAGGATCTGAACGACATTGCAGAACTGTACGCAGAAGAGAAGTCTGTTCGTGATGTTATTTTGGAGCCAAAGCTCAGCAAGGACAAAAAGATGTCATTTGTGGAGGAAGTGGTCAAGAAGATGAAATGTGACACGCTTCTCAATAAGTATTGTCGGTATCTGGTATCTAGAAACCGCTTTGAGATGATAGGCGACATCAACAGAGCCTACATCAAACTCGCCAGTGAAGAACTTGGAGTTGCCAAAGCAGAAGTGACTGTTGCTGAAAAACTGTCTGATAAAGACCGAAGCAACCTGGAAAAAGAGCTTTCCAAGTACTCAGGCAAGAAAATTACTCTTTCTGAAAAAGTGGACGAATCCATACTTGGAGGCGTTATTACTTCAATTGACAGTCTCGTTCTTGATGGCAGCATCAAAAATAGACTTAACCTGATCCGTGAAACCATATCCAAGGGAAATTAAACTATGAAAATCAGAGCAGATGAGATCAGTGCAATTATTCAGAGTCAAATTCAGGAGTTTGATTCAGAGGTAGAAGTAAAAGAAGTAGGAACCGTACTTAGTGTCGGTGACGGTATCGCTCGTGTATATGGTCTTGATAAAGCCATGGCTGGCGAGCTGGTTGACTTTCCTGATGGAACCAGGGGAATGATTTTGAACCTGGAAGAAGATAACGTGGGGGTTGCTCTTTTTGGTTCCGGTGAAGCAATCAAGGAAGGAGATACGGTTAAGCGGACTGAAAAAATTATGGAAGTTCCTGTAGGTGAAGAGATCTTAGGTCGTGTTATCTCACCTATCGGTGATCCTCTCGATGGTAAAGGTCCTCTGAACACAAAAGAATTTAACCGACTGGAAGTAATTGCCCCGGGTATCGTGCAAAGAAAGTCTGTTCACCAATCAATGCTGACAGGTCTGAAAGCGATTGACTCACTCGTTCCAATCGGAAGGGGACAACGTGAATTGATCATTGGTGACCGCCAGACAGGTAAAACTGCGATTGCAGTAGACACCATCATCAGCCAGAAAGGCGGTGATGTTTATTGTGTGTATGTTGCGATCGGTCAGAAGAACTCAACAGTTGCCCAGGTAACACAAAAGCTGACTGAATATGGTGCCATGGACTACACGACGATTGTATCTGCTACAGCCAGTGAACCTGCCCCGCTTCAGTTTATCGCTCCTTACGCTGGTGTTGCTATGGCAGAATATCTCGCAGCCAAAGGCAAGCACGTTCTGATTATCTACGATGATCTCTCCAAGCAGGCCGTTGCTTATCGACAGTTATCACTTCTCCTCAGAAGACCTCCCGGACGTGAAGCTTATCCTGGAGACATCTTCAACGTACATAGCCGCTTGTTGGAAAGAGCTTGTAAGCTTAGTGACAAACTTGGTGCTGGTTCTATCACAGCTCTACCGGTTATTGAGACCCAGGCCAGTGACGTATCCGCATATATCCCAACCAACGTAATTTCAATTACTGATGGTCAGATCTTCCTGGAAACTGAATTGTTCAACTCAGGTGTTCGACCAGCCATTAACGTTGGTATCTCCGTATCAAGGGTAGGGGGAGCTGCTCAGGCTAAAGCGATGAAGCAGGTAGCCGGTACCTTGAAACTGGATCTTGCTCAATACAGAGAAAAGCAGGCATTTGCCCAGTTTGGATCTGATCTTGATGAAGCCACCCAAAAGCAGCTTTCAAGGGGTGAGCGACTGGTTGAAATCCTTAACCAGGGTCAATATGTTCCAATGAAAATGGAAGAGCAGGTAGTGAGTATCTTTGCAGTAACCAACGGTTACTGTGATGATATGGAAGTTACCCAGATTCCAGAATTTGAATCTGGATTACAAAAGTTTGTAGCCACAAACAAGCCTGAAATTTTTAGCACAATTGCATCCGAAGAAAAGCTTAGCGATGACACCATCGTCAAGATCAAGAGTGCAATTGAAGAATACAAAAAAGAATTCGCAGGTTAAAAACCTCCAACTCTAAAAGCTAAAAAAACAGGACATATAACATATGGCTACCTTAAAAGACATCCAGCTGCGAATGGGCAGCATCAAAAATACGATGCAGATTACCAAGGCCATGAAAATGGTTGCAGCTTCGAAGATGAGAAGAGCTGAAGAAGCCATCACAAATTCGAGGCCGTATTCGGAGAAGCTGAGATCGATTATCTCGAATCTCAGTACCGGAATTGATCAATCTGCTCATCCATTACTTGAGAAACGCGAAGGTGGCAAAGCTGTTGTTTTATTAATATCTACAGACCGCGGACTATGCGGCGGACTTAATGTCAACCTTTGCAAGCAACTGAGCAGTTTTATCCCTGATCAGTCTAACAATTTCGACGTGGTTGAACTTATCACTTTCGGTAAGAAAGGAACTGAATACTTCAGTAATCGCGGTGGCAACATCGTAGAGTCTTTTAAAGATCTTAAGGATCAGCAAAGAGCAGATTCATTGGAGAAGACAGTTCGTGACTTAATCAAGAATTATACCGAAGGTGAATTCAATCACCTCTATATAGCTTACAACCGCTTCAACAACGTTGTAAGTCAAACCCCAGTTATCAAGCAGGTCTTGCCGATTGAACCTCCGACTGGGGAGAGTTCCAATCCTGAAGAAAACACTGAATTTGTGTTTGAACCATCAGGAATGGCCATTCTGAACGCTATTCTCCCGCAATACGTTGAAAATCAGGCCTTCACTGGTTTGCTGGACAACAACGCGAGTGAACATGCAGCGCGAATGACAGCGATGGATGCCGCAACAAACAACGCGTCAGATATGCTTGCCAAACTGCAGATTCAGTTCAACAGGGCAAGACAGGCAGCGATTACCTCCGAATTGATTGAGATTATTTCCGGAGCTGAAGCTGTATAACAGGTGAAAATATAACTTGTTACAAATTTTTATAAATCTATTATCCTGTCACAATAAAATTTGAGGCTTAATAATGGTAAAAGGAAAGATTATCCAGGTCATCGGTGTGGTTGTCGATGTCAGATTTGACGAGGGAGACTTACCGGAAATACTTGAAGCGTTAACTGTAGAATTTGAATACCAAGGTGAAAAGAAAGAACTTATTCTGGAAGTACAACAGCATCTTGGTGAAAACTCTGTAAGGACCGTTGCGATGACAGCAACCGACGGTTTGGTTCGAGGTATGGAAGTAACCGCAACTGGCGGACCGATCACCGTTCCTGTCGGTGACAATGCACTGGGTCGGATCATGAATGTTACCGGTGACCCCATTGATGAAAAAGGTCCGGTTGAAACAACAGAAAGATGGCCAATTCACAGAACTCCACCTTCATTTAACGAACAGGACACATCAGCATCCATGCTGGAAACTGGTGTAAAAGTACTCGATCTGATTTGCCCATTTCTTAAGGGTGGAAAAATTGGCCTATTCGGTGGTGCCGGTGTTGGAAAGACTGTAGTAATCCAGGAGATGATTAACAATATTGCCCACCATCATGGTGGTTACTCCGTATTTGCAGGTGTAGGCGAGCGAACCCGTGAAGGAAATGACCTCTGGGTAGAAATGGAAGAAGCCGGCGTACTGGACAAGGTTGCCCTGGTTTTCGGTCAGATGAACGAACCCCCCGGAGCTCGTCTTCGAGTAGCCTTGAGTGGTATTACTGTTGCTGAGTACTTCAGGGATGAGCAAGGTAAGGACGTTTTGATGTTTATCGATAACATCTTCCGCTTTACCCAGGCCGGTTCTGAGGTTTCCGCTCTCTTGGGTCGTATCCCATCCGCGGTAGGTTACCAGCCTACTCTATCCACTGAGATGGGTGCTATGCAGGAAAGGATTACATCAACCTCCAAGGGTTCCATTACATCCATCCAGGCAGTTTATGTCCCTGCGGACGACTTGACTGACCCCGCTCCGGCGACAACATTTGCTCACTTGGATGCTACCTGCGTACTCTCAAGAGCTATCTCGGAAATGGGAATTTATCCTGCAGTTGATCCTCTGGATTCAACATCAAGAATTCTCGACCCTAACGTAGTTGGTAAAGAACATTACGAATGTTCACGTAACGTGCAGGAAGTTCTTCAGCAATACAAAGATCTGCAGGATATTATTGCTATTCTTGGTATGGACGAACTCTCTGATGAGCAAAAGAAAATTGTTGAAAGAGCAAGAAAAATTCAACGTTTCTTATCTCAGCCATTTACAGTAGCCAGCCAGTTTACTGGTACGGACGGAGAATATGTATCCATCAAGGATACCATCAAGGGATTTAACATGATCCTTTCCGGTGAACTGGATGATATTCCTGAGCAGGCATTCTTTATGGTTGGTACAATTGAACAAGCTTTGGAAAAGGCTAAGAACCTCTAATTCAAAACGTATTCATGAGCCAAAATTTAACTCTAGAAGTCGTTACTCCAAAGCAGATTATATTGGAAACTGAAGCGGAATACGTTACCATTCCAGGAGAAATGGGCGAATTAGGAATTTTGCCCAGCCATATCCCGCTGCTTACCAATCTGCAAAGTGGAGTACTAAGCTATAAAAATAGTGGTGTAGAGAAGAAGATTGCTGTTCATTTTGGATATGCTGAAGTGTGTCAGGATAAAATCACCATTTTGGCTAACCAGGCTGAGTTAGCAGAGAATATCGATCTGGAAGGTGCCAAATCTGATCAAGAAAAAGCCGAAGCCGAATTGGCTGAAGTATTGAAAGATTCAGATAAAATTGACCTTGCCAACGACCTGCAACAGCAAATTAAAATAGCGGTCTCAAGACAAAACGCTGCTTCCTAGAAGCTAAAAGTCTTGTCATCCCTTATTGAAAACGATCAGGGCGTATAGTCCTAATTCTGCCCTGATCGTTGATTTAAAGCAGTCCCGCCAGCTGCAGCTTATCTCCATTCTAATGATTTTCCCTTTTTTGAATCGGGTTGAACGATCTACAGAGATAGTTTAATTGTAGATATTGTCCTTTTTTGTTTTCCCCCTCAAACCGAAGGTTATTATGGAATCAGCTGCCAAATTTTCAGTACGAACAACTGATCATTCCGATCTGATTAACATTACTTCTTCCGTATCCAATGCTGTTCGGGAACTAAATCTGAACAATGGTGTAATTCATGTCTTTGTCATGCACACCACTTGCGGATTGACGATCAACGAAAATGCAGATCCGGATGTGGTGCACGATCTCCTGCATCGCTTGGAAGCAGTAGCTCCCTGGCGGGCTAGTCAGGACAGACATGGTGAAGGTAATTCTGCCGCTCATCTGAAAAGCTCTTTATTGGGTACATCGGTCATGGTACCCGTATCCCAGGGGAGATTGGTACTCGGAACCTGGCAGGGAATCTTTTTTGGTGAGTTTGACGGACCCAGAACACGAACCGTTTATTGCACTGCTCTTCATTCCGGATAGTAAAAAACATCAAGAAAACAGTCCGCAACAATAGGAATAGTTATGGAAACTAACCTTTCGACAAATGAAATGGCTAAAAATGCCAAAAAAGCCTGTTTAAAGATCGCCAATGTCGACACAAAAACCAAGAATCAACTGTTACTGGCCATCAGTGATCGTATCAAACAAAGTACTTCACGAATCAAGGAATGCAATGAACAAGATGTTCAATTTGCCAGGGAATTATTGGAAAAAGGAGAACTGAGTAAACCACTTTTAAATAGGCTGATTCTTACAGATGATAAAATAGTGCAACTGAGCACTTATCTGGAGGAAGTAGCCAGACTGGAAGACCCGGTAGGAAAAAGGCAGTTTGCCATGAAGTTGGCCAATGGACTCGATCTAGAGAGAGTAACCTGTCCATTGGGACTGATAGCTATTATTTTCGAAAGCCGTCCTGAAGTGGTTATTCAGGTCACAGCCCTGAGTTTGAAGTCCGGCAATGGAGTGATTTTAAAAGGTGGTACTGAAGCGGCTAATACAAATCGAGTGCTGTTTGAGATAATCAACGAAGTTCTGGAAGAATTTGATCTGAGCAATACGGTGAATCTCATCGAAACCAGGGGGGACGTAGCTGAATTACTAAAGCAGGATACATTCGTCGATCTGATTATTCCTCGAGGAAGCAACTCGTTTGTTAAATATATTCAAGATAATACCCGTATACCTGTGTTGGGGCATTCCTCGGGAATCTGTCATATTTATATAGATTCCGAATATGATTCTGAAATGGCCATTCCTGTAATTTTGGATGCAAAACTGGACTACCCATCGGCCTGTAACGCTGTTGAAACCTTGCTTGTGAATCAAAACGTTGCGGAACAATTGATACCTGAGGTCAT
>JAKSDL010000150.1 GCA_022360105.1 Pseudomonadota bacterium | reverse complement strand
CCTAAAACACCACCTGCATCTCCGGAGCTTTTTGAGATGTTTGATCCCATCACCGCCACTGAGCTTCCTTCAATCTTGACAGTAACTGTTCCTCCGCTAAGGTCTTTGCTTTCGGCAGAATTCATAATAGGGATTGGAATGGGGCCGTTGGGACCTGGAATTTGGCAAACATCCGGTATTGTTGACGTTAGTTTTCCTTTAGATCCGGCGTGGACGACGCTTAGACCGTTTGCTGATACGGTTGGTTTTCCCATTTTAGATTTTGGATTTTTGAGTTTAGATTTTCTGTAATGTGAAAGCGTTGCTTTCGATTTTTAAATTTACAATGTCTGGATTAAGGCTGCTGATCTTGAGCTTCCGGGTGATTGTGTAAAGATCAGGTTATAACCGGGTTCTGAAAACTCAAGCGATCTTTTTTCCAAGGCATAGCAGATCAAAGCAGGTGCCGAAGCGGCACCAATGTCTCCCCAGTTTGGCACCAGGGTCGTAAATGTCCCCGGTGATGTAAACCTGAAACCTGTTCTTGGTATGGTAAAGGAAAACTCTTCGGCTTCATGTCGCAGACCTTTTAGGGTACAAAACGTTTCGTCGATTTGTTGGTCTTCTGGCAGTGTCTGCAAAACAGATTCGATAGCTTGGGACAGCCCTTTTCCAGAAGTTGGGCTTTCCGCTCCCGGTAGATGAGGCTCTTTTTTTGTCGCTGATTTAAGGACTTTGCCTTTGATAGGGAGATTCAGTTCGTTTGCTGTTTGTTCACTACATAAAAGGCAAAAGGATGCTGCTTCTCCAGGAGTAAACCCTTTCGGATTCGTTGAGCATTTTAAGTACTTCTCTTTTTCAAGCCACTCCACAGTCTCTTCGCTGACAAAAGAATCTACTCCGCCAATAACCGCAAACCTACATGTCTTGGTTTCTAAATCTTCCATGGCATGCATTAAGGCAATGCAACCAGAGTCATGGTTTTCCCTGATAAAAGACCATTCCAGGTTAAGCGACTTCTGTAGTTTTAATATTTCCAGCGATTGGCCTAGCAATGATTCGATGGACATATCCAGCCCAGGCCGGTGTCTGGGAATACCTATATAGATCTTTATTGGGCGTGTTCCCAAATCTTCTTTCGAAAAGTCCTTCAAGGTCTCTTCCAATGCAGGTGCCATCAACTGAGAGATTCGGCCACTGTTTGGGCTATCGTCAGGAAGATATTGAGCCATCCCTAGGGTAACAGGATTGAATCTCATATCTTCAATGCTGTTAAATCTCACCGTACGCGCAATACCGGCTATGACATTGGCAATGGACATGGAAGCGCTCGTGCCGGTTGGGGATTGCATTCCATAACTTACGATACATACAGTCATTTTAGATTTTTGAGATTGGATTTGCGATTTGCGTAATCAAGTATTTTTATTAAACCATCCTATCTACCCGGATTATGCAAGATAGCTATTTTTGCCTTCAGGATTGGCTCAAACGATTTTTCGAGCGAGTTTAACCATTGTTCATCAATCTCCTGACGTGTCGCCAAAATATCCAAAATTGCTAATTTGCTTGCAAGTGTTGAATGGGCAAATGCGTCTTGAAGGACATTGCCTAATGTCATGGCTTTTGAGTTAATCAAGGCATTCTGAACTTCATTACTCAGTTGGATCGAGTCTTTAATGTAATTTAGCAAGTAATCTTTAAATACATCAGGCTTGATGCTTGGGTAATCAATGAAAGAACTAATCATAAACCAAGAGCACTCTACCTCATCAACAACCGATCCAAGGAATTTTTCGATTGCAATAGTGCTAGACTCGTTTAGTGTGCTTGCCAGGCCTTTTAGTGCTCTTTCCAGTCTAATGTCTGCTGATTCACTTGTTTTTGATTGCTGATAGTAAAATTTTAGCTCAAAAAACAACTCTTCCAATATGCTGTAATAATACTTGTTTTTGTTGCCGAGGGTGCTTTCAGCAAAGTCTATAGCTGGTGAGATTTTAGCATAAAACAACAAACTAGCTGCCCTGCTGACAGGCATACATGCAGGTTTATTGTTCGGGTTTTTAATGATCTGCTTTAATAAGCCTTGTGTTTTCATGGATTGATTACTGTTTCACTCAATTTAGAGAGATGCTCCCGCCTTTAATTTTGTTTGTCACTTGTGCAGATGATGTAATTTGATCCGCCTCCTGAATGATTTTTGAACCATCAGCCTTAAAAATGGTTTTTGTTTCACCGCATTGAATGATGATCCGCTTATTGCCCTTTAGTACGATTTCATCCGCTTCTACTTTTACTTGCTTGTCTTCAAGTGCCTTTGAGTCTGACCTGTTCATCTCATTCACGGAAAAGAACAGGTCCCTGATGATTGGTTTGGCAGGATTTCCTTCTAAGAATTCAATTTTTACGCTGTCGATTTTGTTTTTGAACATGGTCAGCTCGTCACTTCCTATCCAGGGTGTCCCCAGTTTTGCTAATACTGGGTGAGTATATGGATTATCAGCATAATCCACCCAGATAAGGCTTTTATTCAAATCCATCTTCACGATAGTGCCTAACCGGTATCCACTAATCTCTTTCAGCTCTTTTGTCTGATTGACGATGGTTAATAAGTTGGTTTCTTTTTGCATATTCTAGCCTAATTACCGGCAAGGAGGGATTCAACAATCGCTTTATCCTGCCATGACATTAAGGTTGTTTTATTCTTGTTTGTACATTCAATATGGGTCATTTCCACCAAGTGATCTTTATTATGGCAATCCAAGGCGGATTGCCAGACTATGATCAATCGTGGATGATCCGGTTCTATTATCACGGTTTTGATAGCGGTTTCATGCTCAAGGCTGGAGTCTCCTATTCTGGTCTTTAGGTTAAATCTCAATTCAGGTAGACTGAATCTGAATTCCGGTTTCCCAGCCGTAAGATTGAATAACCCCACCTTTTCTCCTCCAAACAGATAAGATAATTGTTGATCTTCAGGTGCCGATTGAAAAAACAGGGGAGAAAAATCGATTGGGAAAAAAGGTGCCCGCTCGATTTGCCATTGTTCATCATACGTTCCGGCATAGTCGATCCTGGGCTTCAAGTAATTCGGGATCGCACAAAAACCAGCCACCTTGTTTTTCTTATAATTGGTTTTAGTGGGGAAGTCTTGGTATTCGATGTTGGGAAGTCTTTTTCCATGCAATGCCTTTTCTTTTGACGCATATCCTTGGCCAACATTGTTTCGAAAATCACATTGCAGGTGCTGGTAATTGGCTTCTTCGTCTACACCGCCATAAGCATTTTCATACTGGATAGCCATTTGAGTGAAGGGTTGGGTCATGGTTTTCGAGGTGCTCCCCATAAAACGATCCCATAACCTGTTGCCAACGATCTTCAGCGATTTTCCCCAGTCACCGATTTTAAAACCGACCAGCAAGTCTTTATCCGGTTTGCTTCCCGGTTGATAGGCCGTTCCGTTTAATATCACATCGACTTTTTCTTTTGGTCCGAGTAGGTCACTATCATATTTAAGACTGCTGATTCCCTCTTCACCGTTAAAAATGGGGTCTTCTAAGACCTCTTCTTGCTCATCCGCAACAACAAGAACTCCATTGTCCTGAATATCAAATGTTGCCTTGATTGCCACCAGCCAGAGTTTCCGTGCTGTCTTGTGATCTAATCTGATGGTTCCTTTCGCCGCAAAGGGAGTGTTGTTGTTAATCGACCACATTTTTACATTTAGGATTTGAGAATTATGAT
>JAKSDL010000502.1 GCA_022360105.1 Pseudomonadota bacterium | reverse complement strand
GCCATCAGACCTGTACATTCTCCGTTTGATGGAGACAGTGTTTTCGTGATATCAACCGGTAAACAAGCACTTTCGGATCCTGCTGCTGCTTTGGCGAAACTCGGGATGTTGGCCGCGGATTGTGTCACCAGATCCATTGCCAGGGGAGTGTATGAAGCCGAAAGTCTGGGAGGATTTGAAAGCTATCGTGACAAATTTCGTGAACAATTATCTAAAGGTTGATTGTAATTGGGATAATACCATCATCAATTTCACTTCAAGGAGCAGAAAATCAAAGGAGGAGGCCCTATGAAAGGTTCAAAATTCATACTTCAAGGACTGTTGTTTACCTTGGCATTGTTAACCATATCATCACCAGCCATGGCGCTTAAAAACAGTTTGACCATGGGCGTGGTGCTTGAACCTCCTCACTTGGACCCGACAGCAGGCGCGGCAGCAGCAATTGATGAGATTGTATATGCCAACGTGTTTGAGGGATTAACCCGAATCGATAGAAATGGTGCTGTGAAACCGGCCTTGGCTAAAAGTTGGAAAATATCGAATGATAAACTGGTTTACATTTTTATGTTGCAAAAAGGGGTTAAGTTTCATGACGGCTCAATATTCGATGCAGACGACGTTGTGTATTCATTAAATCGAGCTCGTTCCGAAAAAAGCGTGAACGCCCAGAAACAATTGTTCAAACCGATAAAACTGGTAAGAAAGAAAGACGCACACACTGTCGTGGTTACCTTGAAGCAACCAACAGGTAGTTTTTTATTCAACATGGGCTGGGGGGATGCAGTTATTGTAGATTCCAACAGCGCCGCTACCAATAAAAGCAAGCCCGTAGGAACGGGCCCTTTTATTTTTAAGCGTTGGGTCAAGGGCGATCGAGTTGAGCTTGCTAAGAATCTGACCTATTGGGGTGAACCAGCTAAATTAAAGAGAGCGACTTTCAAAATCATACCTGATCCGGCGGCGGCCGTAGCTGCATTGATGGCAGGAGACATTGATGCCTTTGCAAACATCCCGGCCCCGGAGAGTGTTTCCCAGTTTAAAACAGATCCTAGATTCAGAGTTGTGATTGGCAGCACCGAAGGGGAAACAATTCTTTCTACAAACAATAAAAGAGGGCCATTTGCCAATTTAGCTGTAAGGCAAGCCATGGCACATGCAATTGACAGGAAGGCAATAATCGATGGCGCCATGTTTGGGTATGGCACTCCCATCGGGACCCATTTTGCTCCCCATCACCCGGCTTATGTCGACCTCACTGACCATTTTGAGTTTAATATAAACAAGGCTAAAAAATTGCTTGCCGAGGCGGGTTATCCAAACGGTTTTAATGCCGTAATCAAGCTGCCTCCTCCCAGTTACGCGAGGAGAGGTGGAGAAATCATTGTATCCCAATTGGCTAAAATTGGTATTAAGCTTGAAATTGTGCCTGTGGAATGGGCCCAATGGTTGGATCAGGTCTTCAGAAAAAAAGATTATGATCTAACTATTGTATCCCACACCGAACCCATGGATATTGGAATTTATGCCCGTACCGACTACTATTTTAACTACGATAATCCAAAATTCCGCGAATTGATTACTAATTTAAACGCAACTGTGGATACAAAAAAACGTTATGAGCTGATGGGCCAGGCCCAGCGCATCATTTCCAATGATTGTGTGAATGGTTTTTTATTTCAACTGGCCAAGCATGGCGTCTGGAATAAAAACATTATGGGACTTTGGGAAAACAGCCCTGTTCAAGCCAATGATCTGACAGAAGTATACTGGAAATAGTTCCGGATGAGAGTATTTCTTTTCAAGCGACTGGTAACGATGTTTCTCACCTTGCTGGTCGCTACCCTGATCGTTTTTGTTGTCCTGGAAATTCTTCCGGGCGATCCCGCAGCCGTCATGCTCGGGATCAACGCCGAGCCTGAAACACTCGCCGCTCTTAGGGAAGAAATGGGACTAAATCGGCCGGTAGTAGTCAGATATATCAGCTGGTTGGGAGACTTGGTCCAGGGCGATCTTGGGACCAGCTACACCTATGACGTGCCGGTTTTTGAATTAATCAAGGAACGTATCCAACTCAGTTTTCCCCTGGCTGTTTTTGCCATCACACTTTCCACAGTTATTGCTATTCCTCTTGGTATCATTGCCGCTTCTAATCATTCCAATCCTTTGGATTTTATTGTGATGATATTTTCCCAGCTGGGAATAGCAGTTCCGAACTTCTGGTTTGCGCTATTGTTGGTTATTGTTTTTTCGGTAAGTCTGAGATGGCTGCCGGCAGGAGGATTTGCCGGATGGGATGCCGGAATGATCCCGGCGCTTACTTCTTTGCTTCTGCCAACTATTGCTTTAGCACTTCCTCAATCTGCAATTCTGGCAAGGGTGACGAGATCTTCGATGCTGGAGGTACTTAAAGAAGATTATATCAGAACTGCCCAGGCCAAGGGCAACGGCCGTTTGAGAATTTTATGGCGTCATGCCTTGCGCAATGCCATGATTCCGGTTGTGACAATCATGGGACTGCAGTTTTCCTTTCTTTTGGCTGGTACCATTATCATTGAGAATGTGTTTTATCTTCCGGGTATCGGAAGATTAATATTCCAGTCAATTGCCCAGCGTGATTTGATTGTCGTAAAGAATCTCGTCATCCTGCTCGCTGTCATGGTTATTCTGATCAATTTTATCGTAGATCTTCTTTATGCCTCGATAGACCCCAGGTTGAGAGGGGGTGAGGATGCTTGAGCGCACCCTGGAAATTTTTCGTCATGGTATCAGGAACAGAAGTTTTGTTTTGGGCGGAACAATTACTATGTTGTTTTTCTTGATTGCAATCCTGTCTTACATTTGGGTGTCGCATCCTATAGAAGATTTCAATGTTTCAGATAAACTGTTAGCGCCAAACGGGAACTATCTTTTGGGAACCGATCACTTCGGCAGGGATATATTATCGATGCTGATCATGGGCGCTAAAAACTCTGTTATAGTAGCTTTCGTAGCAATCGGAATTGGGATGGGATTTGGTGTTCCATTGGGTTTGATAGCGGCATCCAGAAAGGGCTGGGTGGATGAGCTGATTATGAGATTTAATGATTTTACTTTTGCATTTCCCTCCCTGATATCAGCTATTATGATCACCGCAATCATGGGACCCGGGGCGATCAATTCAATTATAGCGATCGGCATTTTTAACATCCCCGTATTTGCCAGGGTGACAAGGGGGGCAGCCCTCGGTATTTGGAAAAGAGAATTCATTCTGGCAGCACGCAGTGCAGGAAAAAGAAAATTCAGGATTTCTATAGAACACGTACTGCCTAATACATTCAGCGTGCTGATCGTTCAGGCGACTATTCAATTTGCACTGGGAATTCTTGCTGAAGCAGGTTTAAGTTACCTTGGTTTGGGAACGCAACCACCAGCCGCCAGCTGGGGAAAAATGCTCAATGAAGCCCAGACTTTTTTGCATTTTGCACCGCAGCTTGCTATTTATCCGGGCTTGGCTATCGCTCTTACAGTGCTTGGGTTAAACCTCTTTGGAGACGGCTTAAGAGACGTTCTGGATCCAAAATTGCGCAGGAACAGGTAATCAATGCCCTTACTTCAAGCAAAAGGCTTATCAGTCACCATTCCTACTATCGATGGTCCTCTGCAGGTAATCAAAGACATTAACTTTTCCCTTAGCAGGGGGGATCGGCTGGGGATTGTCGGTGAATCGGGTTGCGGTAAATCGATTACTGCTTTAACTCTAATGTCGTTGTTGCCTCCCAAATCTAAAATATCGGGCAATGTGCAATTGGATGGAATAGACCTGCTGAAACAAAGTTATCGTCAGATGTGTAACATCCGGGGAAGGCGCATTAGCATGATCTTTCAAGAACCAATGACAGCTTTGAACCCGGTCAAAACCATCGGAGACCAGCTGTCAGAATCCCTGACCCTGCATTTTAAGCTTGATAAGTCTGAATGTAGAAAGCGGATATTGGAATTATTGGACAGGGTAGGACTGCCGGAACCGAGATTTCCCTTGAACCTTTACCCACACCAGCTTTCCGGGGGGCAGCGGCAAAGAGTGATGATAGCCATGGCCATTGCCTGTGAACCGGATGTTCTGATAGCAGATGAACCGACAACCGCCCTGGATGTAACAGTTCAAGATCAAATATTGAAGCTAATCAGTGAATTGGCAGATAACTCAGGCATGGCGGTCGTGATGATCAGTCATGATTTGGGCGTCATTGCCCAAACCACGGAAAACGTCATCGTAATGTATACCGGTC
>JAKSDL010000836.1 GCA_022360105.1 Pseudomonadota bacterium | reverse complement strand
CACGAGGAATGCTGGTTTTTAATTGAATGAACGACTCATTCAGACCGTTGTAACTTTCTATTTGGCATTTTGAAATGCCCCTTCATATCATAATGACTGTCAAAGATCTCAGCATAGGGTTACACTGCTCAACACCTTATGCTCTTTGGAGCAACTGCCCCAAAACCTCAAATAATGCGATCCATTTGATTCCTAATTCACAAAAACAATTTTGAATTTATGGACTCATAACCGGAATACCTTGAGCCATTCTCCGATGTTTGAAACAAGATAGCTCTCTGTTCTAAAAATCCCTTGATTTTTAGTGAAGCAAAAACATTTTGTTTAGTCGCAAATTTGCAACCCTGGCACTGCATTTGGTCTCTTTTTGCACACTTTCGCGGCTGCTTTCGAATTAAAAACTCGTTATAATATATTGATATTTTATATCTTTGGCTTACAAGGAGATAAATGTACCATTTCGGCATATAGATTGCTGATAGTGACACAAGACAAAAGGGAAAATGAATCAACTAATATTTTGCTACCCTCTTATCCTTATGGTTTGCTCTCCCTTTTGTCCTGTTCGACCAGTCCAAAGAAACTTCTGGTTTCAGAATTCCTTGAGCAGATAACTTGCCTCTCTAACATGCCTGTAAGTTTTTGGTATGCCACTTCGCCCAATTCTGTAGACACACTTTCCATTGCATAATAGACTCGAAGCTAGTATCCGACTGAAAGGCAGAACTGACATTGAGGGGCATAACCTTTACCTTTTGGTTCAGGGCCTGTCGCCTTTGTCTTCGTGGCATTCAAGACAGGAAAAGGTCTAAGGATCAGATCTTCAGCCGATCCTCATAAATGTCCACCATCCTTTTTATCACTTACCAATCAAACAATAGGAACGAAATGAAAGTAGTCGCGTTTAATGGAAGTCCCAGGAAAAAGGGGAATACACAGATACTTATCAATAAGGTTTTTGAAGAGCTGGAAGCAAAAAATATCGAGACGGAGATCGTACAGGTTGGTGCCAAGCCGATTAAAGGATGTCGCGCTTGTTACAAGTGCTTTGAAAATCAAGACAACAGATGCACCATGGACAACGATTTGGTGAATGAGTGCATCGCCAAAATGGTAGAAGCGGATGGAATTATCCTGGGTTCGCCGGTCTATTTCACAAACGTGACCTCCGAAATTAAGGCTTTGATCGATCGAGCGGGATTGGTAGGGCGAGCAAACAACGGCATCTTCAAGCGCAAGGTCGGTGCAGCTGTGGCTGCTGTTCGTAGAGCCGGGGCAGTAACTACATTTGACGCCTTAAACCATTTTTTCCTTTACGGTCAAATGCTCATACCCGGTTCTTGTTACTGGAATGTCGGCATTGGGCTTGAAGCTGGCGATGTGGAAAAAGATGAAGAGGGTATGGAGATTATGAAGGTTCTAGGTGAGAATATGGCTTGGTTGTTGGAAAAAACACGTTCCTAAATTCATCGTGCCTTGGAAACCCCGAGGCAATCTTCTATCTTCAAAACACAAGTCAAATCAACGCTAGCAGCTGATCGCTAATAGCCAAATGCTTTTAACTGAATAGCTGATGGTGGTTTTACACCATATAAATCATCTACTGCAAAAACAGGTGCGAAACTTGAGTTAATGACATTAAATAACCGATAACCAAATAAAATTATACAAGTATGTTTCAGGCACCAATTATCTACCTGTGAGAGAATTGTAAAAAAGAAAAATGTTCACTTTAACCAAACATATCCAGGTATTTTACTGTTTTTACACATTGATCACCTATAGCACCGGATCGTCCTGAAGCCTTTGCTATAGGTTCTTTGTAATAAGCCCCGTCTACCGCAACTCTCCACGAAGATTTTACAACTTTCAAATATCGATTCAACACTCCTGCTCTCAATAATTGTTATAGTTTTTATATAGTTAGCGAATATCCCTGAAATTACTTTTAAAAATCAAAAAACTACCATCAAAGACAAAAGGGGTATTCCTCTCAACTGATGCAAACGTCAGTTCTGGAAATGTAACATTACTATTTTGGGGGATCAGCAGATGACTGATAGTCTTGGATTTCAAAAACGGATACAGGGGGTCTATCAATCCCTGCTTAACAAGCAGGGAAAGAAAGTTCCGAAGCATGAAAGGATTAAGATAGATCTGCATTGTCATGACTACAACAGCGATGTCACTGATGAGCTGCTTGGTAGAATTTTACGATTTCCTGAGACCTGGCTGAAAACAGAAGAATTGATACGAAACCTGGAGAAAAACCAGTGCAACGCCATTACTATCACTAACCACAACAATGCCAGATCCTGTTGGGAGGTGATGGAAAAAGGTCGGGATATTTTGGCTGCTTCAGAATTCACCTGTTATTTTGCCGAATATAACACCCACTTACATGTTCTTGCTTACGGATTCAGCCCCGAGCAAGAGGCAAAACTTAACCACTACCGAAGAAACCTGTATCATTTCTTAACCTACACCGTTGAAAACAATATCCCCACCATTCTCCCACACCCCTTGTACATGTACAGGGCCAAAGAGCAGATTAACCCTGAAATCTTCGAAAAGCTGCTGCTGATGTTTGAAAGGTTTGAGGTAATGAACGGCCAAAGGGATATTTGGCAGAATCTGTTAACCTGGGAATGGCTAAATTCAATTACAGAAGAAAAGATCGACACTTTGCAGAAAAAGCATGGAATAAATTCTGCTAATTTTTGTAAAAACTCATTAATAAAGCATTTTACAGGTGGTTCCGATGATCATATGGGGCATTTTGCAGGCTCTTGCGGGAGCTACCTGCATGTACCAAATCTAAGCGAAAGACAAAAAAACACCCCAATGTCCCAGCTGGCACTGGAAGCCATTCGCAACGGTGATATTCATCCATACGGATCGGTAGCAAATCATCAGAAATTAAACATCGCCTTTATCGATTACTTTTCCCAGATCGCATTACATATGAAGGAACCGGGTTTAATCCGGATGTTCCTGCACCAGGGGAGCCTTAAAGACAAGCTGATTTGCCTGGGATTCAGCAACATGATGCAGGAACTGAGACGACACCGCTTCACCATGTTTTTCTTTAAAACCCTGCACGAGGCATTGAAAGGACAAAGACCCGGGATTTTGACACGATTCAAAGTCTCACCGGATTTTAAGCCCCTGATCAGGGAAATTGATGAGATTGCCAAATCGAAAGACAGGGATCAGGAACAATATTTCAGCCTGTTGAAGAACAGTATTCCAAAAATGTTCACGACCCTGAACAGGGTAATTGCCAAGAGGATTAAAGATAAATCATCACAAATGGAACAGATCGATTTAAACGCTGATATCGATCTGTCTTCGCTAATAAACAAATTCGAAATCCCCACCCATTTCAGAGCACTTTTTGAGGGCAGTCATGACCGAAAAATGGATGATGTCTCCCAGGTAAACCTTTCCGAGTTTTTGGACACCCTGTCCTTTCCAATGTTGGCTTCCGCCTTCATTGCCGGAGCATCATTAATCAGTACCAGGGTTCTGATGAACCAGCGGAAATTCGTCAATAATTTCGCTAAATCCCTGGGTAAGCATGAACATCCTGAGCGAGTCCTGTGGTTGACTGACACCCTGGTGGATAAAAATGGGGTCTCTTCTTCGCTTTCTGCAAAATTGAAGTTCATCAGGAAAAACAACCTGGATATCGATTTTCTAATTTGTCATGACAGTATGCAAGATCAGCCTCACCTTAAGGTTGTCAGACCGGTGGGTAGATTTGCCGTTCCCAGCTATCCTGACCAGACATTCCATGTTCCCGATATTCTTGAGATCAAGAAAATCTTTTTCCAAGGCGGTTATGACAGGATTATGTGTTCAACCGAGCTGTTAATGGGCTTGGTAGCCTTGTATTTAAAAGAGTCCATGGCTGTTCCTGTTTACTTTTTCCTGCATACGGACTGGATGGAGTTTGTAAACAAAACCACCAACCTGGAACCACAGGTGGTTGACA
Organism: Pseudomonadota bacterium; assembly: GCA_022360105.1. Next base: position 9,075 of record JAKSDL010000836.1, on the reverse strand, counting down.
GGATTCGCAGGATTCTCAGGGCCTTTTATCTGCAGTTTGATGGCATCTTTGTAATGAACCAGGATCATGCCAATTGGCTGACAGGACCTTCCATTGGGTACGAGGCCAAAAAAGTTCATTACACTGCTCACTGGGTCGACGAAGCCTTTCATCCCAGAAAACTGAATCGCACGATTGTGTTTGATAATAAAGTGGAAGAAAACGACATTGTGATTCTTTATGCCGGAAGAATCAGCGATGAAAAAGGTGTTTTTGATCTGCCTGTTTTGATGAAAGACCTGGAAAAAGATTATCCAAATGTAAAGCTGGTCGTTGCCGGAAAAGGCCCTGCGGAGGAAAGGCTAAAGCAACAATTGCCTAATGCCGTCTTTTTAGGCTGGGTGGATAAAGCCAAAATGCCGGATATTTATTCACAGGTCGACATGTTGATCCTGCCTTCCCGCTTTGACACCTTTGGCAATGTCATTCTGGAAGCCATGAGCTGTGGAACCGCTGTCGCAGCGTACGATGAGAAAGGACCAAAAGCCATTATCAAAACCAACAAAAATGGTATTCTGGCGAAAGATCTGGACGATTTGAAACAGAAACTGGAGCTGTTTATCAGGGACTCCACTTTCAGGCTTAGCCTCAAGCAAAACAGCTTGAAAAGGGCGAATGATTACAAACCGGAACTGATTATGGAAGCATTTGTGAAGAACATTGGCCTTTCTGGTGAAGACAAACTCACCGCTTCCAAATCGGAACAGAGAAGAGTTCAATTACTCCCGGAACAAATTGGAAAGGAATTGAAAAAAGCTATATAGCTTTTTTAGCTTTTGGCGGTTGGCGATTAGCTTCTAGCTTAAAACGTGTAAACGTTTCAATATTTGAACTGAAAGCTTCGCTTTCACGGCCTGAAAATATAAAATTTAAAATCCCCAAATAAATCCTAGATCATCAATCTAGGATCTAAAATGTTGTTATTCAAATAAATCTTTGATTTATTTGAATAACAACTCCAGCTTCATCGCATGTTTATTTGTAAATTTAGGCATACGACCCTTCACCAGCAATAAAATTACCTTAAATACGGTCAGGGCGAAAATTCGATTCAGAAAGATACGATCAACCAGTCTGTACTTTGCACGCTGACGCGTGAATATCCTTAACAGCAAGCGCACCCAGAAAACATGCTCGTTTCCTTTCTTGACAAAGAATTTGATATTGCAATGGCGGTGTTTTCTTCGAAAAAGACCTATGTATTCCAGCAGACGAAAGGCCTCGTATTGTCCCAGCAGGGTCTTTCTGCATTGGGAAAGCAACCTTAAGGTATCGTAGCAGTACTCCATGTTTTCGATTTTTAATTCTTCTCCCAGCTGGTAGATTCTGTCGATTTTGGCTTCGTTAAAACCATAAATCTTATTGGAGAAAATCTGGTATACGGCTGTCATAACCGGGTTTACAGTAATGTAATCCCAAGAGAACCAAAGCAGGGGGGGAATTCGAGTCCGGCGAAAATAGAGTTGTTTGTTGGCAAAATCCTCAATATAAAGCAGCCGTCTAAACACATCATAAAAAAGTTTTAAAAACTCGACATATCGTTCATCTTGAAAAAACAGGCGAATGGCTTTCTCGGCGCTGATGCCATCCTTGAAGATCTGAATGGTAGCCGTGGTATTTAACTCGTTCCAAACAGAAGAATCCTCCACCCAGGTCAGATTTCTATTTCTCGACCAGCCACCTGTTTGACTCCAGACAGTTATACCAACCAGGTTATTCAGCGCTTTTAATCGGTTGTAATACGCTTCGTATTCCCAGCCAACATAATAGGGGAAAACCCCGAAGCACTCCCTTTCCCGTCTTGTTTGCAGCTCCAACAGAATCTTGTGGTTACATTGGAAAATCAGCGGATTTAATTCAAGACAACTAAAAAAATCAGTGTCTCCAAACTTCATTGAAATGATTAAATTCGGGCTGTTGATACCCGCGAAGGTTTTGTTGAAAGACTTGGGATTCCACATCAGGTCACCTATGGCATAGCAACCGACTGTCCAGTTTCTGAAGATCAAATGTTTGTTGTGCTCTTCAAAAACCGGGAGCAGATCCTTAATCAGTTGATTAGCCTGTTTGGGGGTTTTGACGATCATTTTGCTTTTGAAATCCCCCGTTACATCCTCACCGTCGGTTTCACCAATGCGGAAGATAATTCCATCAATTGAAAACTGTGATAAGGCTTGAGACACGGCTTGCTGCAATAAGTCCATAGTTTTAAGCCTGTCCCTGCCAACTTCATTCCGGATGTGTTGGTTAAAAAACATGATGTCGGTGTTAAAAAACACTTTCAAATCATTTTCCAGCGCCAAATCAATCACTTTTTTGTAAAGATCCTGGTACTGTCTGATTTTTTTGCTGTATTCTTCAGGATAGACTTCCAGGTCAACCAAATGGGCAACATCGTCAATAGTGATACCATTGTATCCTATCGCCTTGACGCTTTTTAAAAACTGCTCAAAGGCCGGAATAATGGCAGCAATTTTTTTGTTATCCAGTTGGTCTTCCTTTTCCAGGTTTTCAAATGGAATCTTGGACCAGTTAATCACGCGTTTTTTATACCCAACAAAAAAAGGCCCAATTGCATCAATTAGATACAAATCCACAAATAGTCCCTCATAAAAATTATTAAAAAAGACCTGGCAGGTTTCAACAGCTTTAACTTCAATGACATTTAATAAAGGAATCTTGGCCAGGTAAGTGCCATTCTGAGTATGAGAAGCGAGGCTCGCAGCTTCAAAAAAGAATCTCTCAAGGGCTCTAACAGATCCTTCACATTCGTTCAGGATGACATGCAGTTCCGATTGACTTAACTAAACGACATTGGCTTTAACCCAGGTCTTCAGCTTCTACGATGAAATAACTTAAAATACCTTCAAACCGATAAAATTACACTAAAAATTCTCGCAGACAATCGAATAACATCAATTATTAACGCTTATCTAACGATGCTTTGACAAGTATTTTACCGCAAAGAAGAGGCCAAAGTAGAGTCCGTTGTTTTTTAACAATTTCTGCTTAAACGATCGATCTTGGCCCTCCTGAGAATTATAGAGGTTTTTATCGTTAGATGGAGATAAATTCAATCGAAATTCTCGCCACAAATCCTGATGCTATCCCGTAATCTTTGCTTCAATCTTAGGGAAAATGTCGGATTTGTTATTAAACACAAGGAGTTCATCATATGGCAACAGTTTACAATTCTTGAACACCTCTCTCTTTTCAACGACTAATCCTACAACTACCCAATTTTACAGAGAATTTATATCGATATGAAGGCAAAATCAGATCGGTGGGTCTAGACTGAATCAGCAAAATCAAATCTATCACCCACTTCAAAGTCATGAATATACCGATTTTACCGGCAGATCTATCCACGGTCCGATTCATTGTAATCACAGTTCCCAAGGGTGTGGTGTTTCGCAAATTCTCTTCGATTATTCAACTCATCAAGCATGTCGGGGAAACCTATACTGCTGCAAGTTATCCTCCCCATATCACCCTGAGAACAGGTGCCATTGTTCCAAAGCAGGAAGTGGATAACTTTATCGAAGGCTTTGGGAATCATGTTGCAGATTGGAAATCATTCGAAATTGAAACAGAAGGCATCGCCCAGGAAGAGCATTTGGAAGAGGGTGACAGCAGTTATTTTTTCTACTACAGAATTAAACAAAACAAAACCCTGGATAATCTTCACAAGATGCTGCGTCAATATGAGCCTTATATTAAATCAAGAAACAAGCAGTTTCACCCCCACCTTTCGCTTGCTTACAAAGATGTGACCCGTTCCGGATACGAAAGAATAAAAGAACTTTTGAGATCCAAAAAAGAGATGTTTCCCTCATCTCTTAAATGGACTTGTGATAATATTTGCCTCTACTTCCAAAAAAACTACACCTGGATGCCCTACCACGTATTTTCCGCTGCAGACGCTGTTCAAAACTGACGATTTGTGAAAGCTTCGCTTTTTAATTAAAAATTTATAAACATATACACTTTGTCAGCCAAAAGCCAGATGCCAGCAGTCAATAGCATTTTTCAAACATAAACCTGTTTACTCAATATAAGCTAACAGCTAAACGCTGACTGCTAATCGCTAAAAACTAGCTGCCTGTTTCTGTTGGATTTGAATTGTTTCCAGGATTAGCTTGGCTATTTCAGGAGAAAGGGATGCTATGACAGGGAAGGATTTGGTGATGGTTTCATCGTGATTGCGATACTTGGAAATGAGATTGGTTTCCAGCAAATCGGTGCCTTCCAAATCCAACAGTGATCCACCCAGCTGTTTTAAGCAGGCTGCTGCTCCGGCAATGTCCCAGAGTTTTGGTGTTCCCAACAACGCAAAATCAAAGCCGGGTCTGCCTTGAAACGCTTCTTTAAAGCAGTAATAAATTGTCGGTACAGTGGCACCGAAGATTCTTTTCTTTAAGTATTTGAAGGGAAATGTCTGCTGTTCAAAGACCCGATCCGTTCCGAAAAGAAACAACTCTTCATTTGATGTAAAGGTAAACTTCCGGTTTGGTTGTAATTCCGGACTGCAAATGATGGTACCGGTAGAAGGAATACTTATAATTCCTTCATAAACATAACCATTCTTCAACAAACCGACACTGACAGCCCAGCAGTCCAACTTAGAGCGATAATTGCTTGTCCCATCCAGTGGATCTATGACAAAGAGATATCCTGAGTCTTCCACCTTCTTTTGAACACCCTCTTCACCTAATACCCCAGCTTCCGGAAACTCCTTTTCAATTGCCCCAACAATCATTTCCTGAGATTTTATGTCAACTTCCGAAACAAAATCACAGGGACTGGCTTTGGTATCAAATGTCAATCCAGCGGTATGGTACCGGCCCAGCTGTAATTCAGACACTTTTTGAATAATGGGTTTAAGGCGTTCGATCATTTTTTTGGCAATTGGCGTTCAGCTGTCAGCACTCAGTAAATAACGTGGCTACTATTTTAAAAATATGAAATTGAAAGCAAAGCTTTCACAACCTCTAAATCTTAAATCATCGATCTAAAATCTAAAATGTAGTATTGGTTTCCGGCTTTGTCCATTTTACATTTTTTTTATCAGAATATAACCCGGACTTGCTCCACCTTGGATAGGGTAATATCAGGACAGGCAAAAAAGAGAATAAATATATCAATCGATCTTACACATGCCTCGATCAGTCATTAAGCAATACACAGGTATTCATCCAGATCTCTCCTCTCCTCCTAGGTGTCACTTTTTGCTGTTTGGTTCTTAATATCTTGCTCTCCTGGTATTATCACAAAAAGTGGCACCGCCGTTCTTTTCGATTCCAATAAAAATATTAAACGATAGAAGGTCCGATTGCAGACTCTCATTCGTTGGTAATTCACAATTATCAATTGATTATTGATTACTCAAAAAGAGGTATTCGACCAATCAACCGACTTTGCATCAGTGTAGGGTGGGTTAAGGAGTGAAACAACGAACCCACCAATCGGATTCTTACATAATATTACAGGTCCCAACAAGTTGCCCTCCTGCAATAGGCAGTAACGAAGGGAAAGATAAAGTCCGAAGGTTGAGACATATTCATGTTGATAGGCAACAAGTTGCCCATCCTACAATTTGTCGAGATCGATAACCGCGTTTAAGATTCCTTCAACGTCACTGTAAAGCGGTTCCCGGCGTATTTTCCCACTGATACGGAAACGTTGCCGTCATACAACTGGCAAATATGTTTGACGATGGGTAGACCGAGTCCTGATCCTGCCCTGTTTCTGTTTCTGGAACGTGAGATGGTATAAAAGCGCTCAAAAATTCTTTCCTGGTCATCAGCCGGAATTTGCGGCCCCTCATCATCCACCAGAATCTTAATTTGTTTTCCGTTTCGTGAAATATCTACGTAAACGTTGTCGCCATTTGAATACTTCACTGCGTTATCGGTCAGATTTGCAACGATGCTGAACAGATGCTCGTAGTGAATAAACATCTCTTCTGCTTTGACATTAAAATGCAGGGATTTGGATTGTTCGTCCGCAAACCTGCTTTTTACATCCTGGATGACTTCATCGACGGCGATTGCTTGTTCGGGCATGATTTTTCGTCCCATGGACTCCAAACGATGAAGTTCCAGCAGATCGTTAATAATTCCATTAATCCGCCTGGAACTGTTGTATATCTTTTTCAGGAAACGATCGGTGATTTCCTGTGGCATTTCAGGATCATTGATGATGGTTTCCGCATATCCCAAAATCATCGCCAGGGGTGTTTTCAACTCATGGGAGATGTTTTCAACCAGTTCCGATTTATATCGCTGGTATTTTCTTTCTTCGGTGACATTGAAAAAGACAATCAGCTTTTCATTTTGGTGAATCGTTACGTTGACATCAAAAATTTTGTTGCTGAATTTTTTGTTCTTCCAGGCTTTGTCCTGATCTGTCGTTAAGGTATCCCGAAAAAAGCTGATGATTTCAGGATCATTGATATCCCCAAGCAGATTCTTTACCTCGCTCAACTCATAATCAAGCAATTTAACAGCTTTGGCATTAAAATGGATGATATTGTAATTATCATCCACGAGAATGATCCCTTCCTCCAGAATGCTGAACACATGATCCAGCTTTTCCTGTTCTTGCTGGAGCTGCACCTGTTCCCTGATCATCGCATTGTAAATCCGGTAAATCACCCCGGCTATTTTACCCATGGTCCGATCCTGAAAATCGGGAAAATGGATCTTTGGTTTGCCGGCTTCAACCTGTCTGGCGATCAAATCCAGCTTCTGAACAGGCAAAGAGATTTTTCTGGCCAGGTAAACAGCCACTATCACGGTTATGCCAAACCAGAACAGAAATATGGATAGATTCTGCCTGGTAAAGCCCTGTCTCATTACCGACAAATAGGTAGTTGGGTAAGCAATACGGAGGACGCTGTTTTCACCAAGCCTGCGGGCAAAATAGATCATATCCATTCCGGTGGTGATACTGTATCGAAAAGAGTAGCCTTCATCACCGAGGATGGCATCGGAGATCTCGGGACGGTTTCGATGGTTTTCCATCTCCGGAACATCTTCCCGGTCCAGGTAAGAGTCGTCCTCTACTATTCCGCTTAGTTTGACTATAGTAATTCTCAGCTTGGTATTGTGAGATATCTCCCTGATAATTCTGGCATTTTCCTGCGGGGTTTTAGCGTTGAGAGTGTGGCGGGCAAGTATCAGCCATTTATTCCTCATTTCCTTGAGAAGTTCATGCTGGGCAGATTCGATAACCAGGCTGTTGGAAAAGTAAAAAGCCAACAGCATGATCACACTCAGCGGGATCAGAATAATGGCTAATAGCTTAATAAACGATTTCATATATCCAAACCGTATCCAACCTTAGGTATCGATTTGATCAGTTTTCCCTGCTTTCCCAGTTTTTTCCTGAGAGATGAGATGTGGGCATCTACTGTCCTGGTAAATACATCGGAATCATATCCCCAGATAGTATTTAAAAGTTGATTGCGATGGAAGACCTTTTGTGGCTTTTTCAAAAATAACAGAATCAGTTCAAATTCCTTATTGGTTAAGGTAACCTCATTGCCGTCTGCATATACTTTATGATTTTCCCGATTCAAGCGAATGGATTGATAAGAGAATGTGGTTTGTTTACCCGGACTCACCCTTCTGAGAATGGTTTCGATTTTAGCCATTAACACCTTGGTACTAAACGGCTTAGTCAGGTAATCGTCGGCACCGAGTTTTAACCCCTGAACCACATCCTGCTCTTTGGTTTTCGCTGATATGATGATCACCGGAATCTCCTCGGTTTTTTCTTTATTTTTAATGATTCTTAGGAAGTCAGTACCCTTTAGCCCCGGCAACATTAAATCCAGCAGAATCAGGTCGACATTGACATCTTCCAGGATAATCAAGGCATCGTTGGCGTTGTCAGATTCGATAACTTCAAACTTATTATCTTTCTGCAGGTTGTAGACAATCAGTTCCCTTAAATCTTCCTGGTCTTCAATCAATAATATTTTATTCATTGTTAATCCCCAATTGATGATTATGACGAATATTGATGCCGGTAACCATAAAATGAACCATTTCGGCAATGTTTACAGCATGATCGGCAATACGCTCCAAGCTGCGGCAGATAACCATAAGTCGTAAAATGCCTTCCACAGCTTGCTCGCCTTGTTTGGTAATTAAATCGGTAAGTATTTGATCATGTAATTTATCGATAATATCGTCTTCTTGAATAATGCTATTAGCCAGCTTTACATCCTGATCAAAATAAGCTTTTATAACATCCCTGGTCATCGCCGTTGAGATGCTGCACATGGTCTGTATCTCTGCAAACGGTTTTATTGATAACTCGTTTCCGGGCTTGCTCAATCGAATGACCTCATGACATATGTTAACACAATAATCACCTATTCGTTCAAGATCCACGATTATTCTGGAAGCAGAAAGAATATAACGCAGGTCGATGGCTTTTGGTTCAAACAAAGCCAGAATTTTCATGCACAACTCTTCAATGCGTATATCCAGTTTATCAATCTCTTTGTCTTTTTCGATGGTTTCGATCGCCAACTCAGTATTGCTGTTGACAAGTGATTTTATGGCATCATGATTCATGTTGGCTGCAATGATGCCCATTTCAGCAATGCTTGTCTTCAGCTCTATATATTCTTTTTCGTAGAAACGCATTCTTTGGTATTTTAGATTTTAGATTGATGATTTTAGATTTTCGGTTTGTGAAGGTGCGGCTTCGCCTGACCTTCAATTTTTATATTATTCCTCAACAACAGTCTTTACGGAAAAGGCAACTTTGATTCTTAAGGCAGTTTAGATTGAAATTTTAATATTTAGTAGTCGAGAAAGCGTCGCTTTCACAGAACAGAAAATCATAAATCTAAGATCTAAAATCTAAAATGCCCTTACCCAAATCTTCCCGTGACGTAGTCTTCCGTCAGTTTATTCACGGGGTTTGTGAAAATGGTGTTGGTCTCATCGCATTCCACCAGTTCCCCCATGTATAAAAAAGCTGTATCATCCGACATCCTGGCAGCCTGCTGCATGTTAT
>JAKSDL010000317.1 GCA_022360105.1 Pseudomonadota bacterium | reverse complement strand
GAATAGGCCGTACCTTCGACTGAGGTAATTCCTCTCCAGACTCCCGGGGTTAAATCAAACACATCATCCATGACTTTAAGGGCTGCCAGGTTACCTTCTTCCTTTACAACCCTGCCATAGGCATTCATTACCTTGGATTCACCTTTTTCCACGGCAGCCAGTACTTTTTGCAGGGCAGATAAAATATCAACAGGTGTAAAACCTGCAACCACCGAAGGTAACTGGTATTTGGATTCCATGTATTGGTAGGGTTGCGTACCGGTGATTGTTGCAGCGTGACCGGCAAGTAAAAACCCCTGGATCGATTTACGATCATGCACCTCCATCAATAACTGGAATACAGGAGGAATATAACGATTGGCGATCAGAAAAAACAGGTTCTTGGGGACACCACGTTTGATCATGCCCGCAACCCCTGCTGTAGTGGTTTCAAAGCCTACCGAGAAAAACACAAAATTATGATCCGGATTTGCTTCGGCTATGTTTATGGCTTCCAAAGGCCCGTATACCATTTTGACCGAACCGCCGTTTTTACGGGCATCATCCAACGATTCCTTGGTTGCCGGTACCCGCAACATATCACCAAAAGTCAAAACAGTGACACGATCCTGATAAGATAAGGTTATGGCCTTGTCTATCAATTCTACGGGACAGATACAAACCGGACAGCCCGGTCCGGGTATGATCTCCAGATCTGCCGGCAACAATTGTCGGATCCCATATTTAACAATTTCGTGTTCATGAGTGCCACACACATGCATCAACCTGGTTTTGCCAAGATTTGCCACCGATCTCTCAATCATTCCGGCTAAAGCTTTCACCAGTTCCTTGTCTTCGTATCGTTTTAAGGTCTGATTAATATCCATGGTGTTTCCTCAATTGTTTGATGTTATGTGTGTTTGATTTAGCACTCGTTAATATGTTCAGCTGATAATGAGAGAAAAACTCGCAACCTTAAAAAGTTACATAATGTCATTCTATATTGGTATTGTCCCAAAATTTTCAATTTCCCTAGGAGAGACATAGGGGAACAATAAAAGGCAAAATTTTGAACAATTCTCTTAACGAACGGTAGGGCCGCCCTACGTGGCCGCCGAAGAATTGGATTAGGAGAAGGACCAAAACACGTTCATACGATTCAATTAAGTTTATGCAAAATTTCTCAGATTTTTTGTTTGCAAAAGCCTATCGGCGGGGACGTAGCCCCGCCCTACCGTATGATCTGCATTCCAAATAGCATTAATCAAGGAAATCTGCCCCCGGATCTTCCCGATAAAGCACAGTCTGGAAGCGGATCCACCAACTTGAATTTCAATGCAGAACTACCTTGGATCTAGACAGCTTACTTACCTATTCCCCGCATATATCTGCCCCAAAGCTATTCCCCCATCATTCGGCGGTACACGCTGATGCCAGTACGGTTTAAATCGCTCAGCCTGCAGTCTGGATATTGTCCTTTCCATTAAATATCTGTTCTGAAAACAGCCACCTGATAAAACAACCCTCTCCACTTTTTGCCTGGCAGCCACAGCAACAATAATTTCTGCCATGGTGTTATGAAACTTCGCTGAGATGACACCAGTCCCCACCTCTAGTCTAATATCTTCAATGACCTGTTTAACCATAGGACGCCAGTCTATTTCAAACCCCAAATCAAATCCATAGCTTTCTTGACAATCAATGCCCGCCAAAGAAAACTCCAATTCCATGGCCCCCTGGCCTTCAAAGGAGGAAACTTGGCAGAGTCCTACCAGAGAAGACAACGCATCAAACAGTCTGCCCGCACTGGATGTCAAAGGCGAATTAAAGTTCGATTGCAACATTTGGATAATCAGGGATTTTTCCTGACTGCTGAAAGCCTCAAAGGTTGATAACCACTCGATTTGGGAAAGATCATCCGCAAATGCTTCAAAAAGCAGTCCCAGAGCAGTTCTCCTGGGTTCCTTGACTGCCTGACCGGAACCGGGCAAAGGAAAGGTTTTGAAATGCCCAACCCTTTCCATTTCTTTCTCATTGCCTTTCAAAAACTCTCCTCCCCAGATTGTTCCGTCTGTTCCTGCGCCGGTACCATCCCAGGCAACACCCAACACATCACCTGTCAGTTGGTTTTCGGCCATACAGGAAGCAATATGGGCATGATGGTGCTGCACCGTCTTCAAAGGCAGTTCAAGTTCTTTGGCATACTTGGTCGAAAGATAATCGGCATGAAAATCCGTTACAACATTCTCTGGAGATACTTCAAATAAAGACTGAATGCTGGTGATGGCATTTTGAAAAGCCGATAACGACTGCTCAGTTTCCAAATCTCCCAAATGTTGACTGATGATGGCGTTAGAGCCGATTTGAAAAGCCACCGTATTCTTTTGGTGAGCTCCGACAGCCAAAGCCACATGCCCGGATTTTCCTATATTTACTGGCAACGGGGCATACCCCCTGGCTCGTCTCAATACCAACTCCCTACCGGCCATGATCCGCGCCACAGAGTCATCCACCTGCCTTAAAATTGGTCTGTTGTGAAACAGAAACAGATCCGCTATGCCACCCAGCCTTTCAAGAGCCTCAGATTCATCAATACAAATAGGTTCGTCGGAAAGATTTCCGCTGGTGGCTACAACGGGTCTTTCAAAAGCCCTGAGTAGTATATGATGAAGAGGCGTATAGGGCAGCATTACCCCAAGGGTCGGATTGCTGGGTGCCACATTCTCTGCAATTCTCGATTCTGAATAGGATAAACGTCGGTTTAGCAACACGATAGGCGATTCAGGGGACTGCAACAATCTTCGTTCCGATTCATCCAGCTCACATTCCGCTGCAGCCTCCTCCAAAGACATCATCATCACTGCAAACGGTTTTTCATTCCTGCGTTTGCGCTGCCTTAAGGTATCAATCGCCTCCTGATTGCCGGCATCCACTATCAGATGAAAACCTCCCAATCCTTTGACTGCAGCGATTTTACCAGCCCTCAACTCATTTGCTACCCGTTCAATGGCTTCCTGGTCCCTGGCCAGGAGCTTTCCTGTTGAATCCGTTGCATAAACATAAGGTCCGCATTTCGGGCATGCATTTGGCTGTGCATGAAAACGTCGATCATTCGGATCATTGTATTCTTCCAGGCAGTCATGGCACATGGGAAAGTCTTTCATGGAAGTGCCGGGACGATCATAAGGCAAGGAATCAATTATTGTGTAGCGGGGACCGCACAATGTACAGTTTGTAAAAGGATAGAGATACCTGCGATTTGTCGAATCAAACACTTCCGAAAGGCATTCCGGACAGGTAGCAATATCAGGTAAAACAAGTACGGTTTTTTTACCTGTGTCTTCACTTTTCCTGATTTCGAACCCTTGATACCCAATAACGTCCAGATAGCTGGATTCGAGACTTTGAATGTAGGCGTGGATTGGTTTTTCGGTCTCTATTTTGAGCAGGAATGTGCGAAGGATGTCTTGAAGGCCTTCAACCTCAAGAAATACACCTTGCGAGGAATTAATGATCCATCCGTCAAGCTGCAGAGAGGTGGCCAGTTTGTAAATAAACGGCCGAAATCCCACTCCCTGGACTGCACCACGGATCACAACCCGCAATCTTTGTTTGTCTTTCATTGCAAACCGGTTAATCTAAAATCCGGCTTTTTCAGTCAACCAATCAAAGAAGTCTTTAATGCCTTCTCCAGTTTTCGCAGAGACAGGAAAAACAGTAATTTGCGGATTGACCTTGTGAGAAAGCTCAATGCACTTTTCGAGGTTAAAATCCAGATACGGTATGAGATCAATCTTATTGATCAGCAATACGTCTGCAGCAAGTATCAGATCCGGGTATTTAACGGGTTTATCCTCACCCTCAGGACAGCTGACCAAAGCAACCTTGATATCTTCCCCCAGATCATAAGCAGTTGGGCAGACCATATTTCCAACATTTTCAATGACCAACAATCGGGTATCCTTAAGTTCGGTTTTGTGCAACGCCTGGTGGACCATTTCTGCATCAAGATGACACGCAGCACCGGTATTGATTTGAAGTGCTTTGGCCCCTGCATCTTGGATTCGCTGTGCATCGTTATCTGTCTGCTGATCGCCTTCGATTACAAACATTGGCAAATCCGCACCATAATCCTTGATCAGCCTTTCCAACATGGCTGTTTTACCGGAACCTGGTGCACTGATCCAATTCATGGTAAAAACGCCCTGCCCCGAAAGATGTTCACGATTATGTTGAGCAATGTGGTCGTTTTTATGCAGAATGTTTTGTTTGATACTGATTTCCCTTGCCTCTCCATGGTCATGGTTATGGGAGTGATGATGCGAATGGTCATGATCGTGGGTGTGATGGTGATGTCCCCCCTTGATAGGTTTACCATCGATCGTGATTTCGTCCGTTTCGGAGCAACCGCATTCCAAGCACATTATTCTACCTCGATTGATTTTATATTAAGTTCCTGTCCTGATATGGCTTTGGCAAAGTTACCACATTTTTCGCAAATCAGAAACTCCCTGGCTTCAAATTGATGACCGCAACTCACACACTCGCCCTTTAAAGGAATCGCTTCAATCTCAAGTATTGCCTGCTCGGCAATGGTATTTTTGCTGACCATTTCAAAAGCAAATTCCAACGAATCGATGACCACACCGGACTTGGCACCGATTTGCAAAGCAATTCGATTGATACGTCCGGCCTTCTCCTGTTCCGCTGTCTCCAGGGCAGTGTCAATAATACTCATCATCAACGAAACTTCATGCACGGCAAGTCCTGATTATTGCTTATTAAATTGTTGGCAAATTGGTTGCGATTACTTTTTATTTTAGAGAGTTAGGATCGGTTTTATCCTGATCATGAGAAGCGAAACTTGCAGCTTCGAAAGAAGGATCTGTCAGTGCTACTAAGAAATTATTCGTTCAATACAGCAAGGTTCACTTCTCACGATCAGTCTGCTTGACGGGCAACGAGTTGCCCATCCCACAACTCCTGTTCAGAATGACACCCTGACCAATAATTCTTAACTTAATAACATTGACATTAAGACCACTTTACTGTTTTCTAGCAAATCCTTGGCAATTGTTCGCCGGCAGGCATGTCCACAATTCGTCTTGTGCCAATGGAGGTCTCCAAAATCACTTTTCCGGCGTTCTTTTCCACGATTCGGCCGATCACGCTGGATTCCCTTCCTTCGTCAAATGACTTCATAGTTTCCAATGCTGTCTCTGCTTCGCTTTCTTTTACGATAACCAGTACTTTGCCTTCGTTTGCAATGTAAAACGGATCCAATCCAAGCAGTGAGCTAATAGCTTTAACCTGATCATCCAAAGGAATTTGATCCTCAAACAGCTCTATTCCAACATTTGCTGCTGAAGCAATTTCATTCAGTGTTGCCGCAACACCTCCTCTTGTCGGATCACGAAGCACATGCACATCTTCCACCCTGTCAAGCAGTGTCGCAATCATCCTGTTCAATGCGGCGCAATCGGTAACTACACTGGATTCAAACTCCAATCCCTGCCGTTTTGTCATCACCGCAATGCCATGATCAGCAATTCTGCCGTTAATGAGCACAACATCACCCACTTCCGCCCTGGTAGGAGAAACATCAACGCTCTCCCTCACTAATCCAATCCCGGAGGTATTGATAAACACGCCATCAACACTGCCCTTTTCCACGACTTTGGTGTCCCCGGTAACCAGCGTCACTTCTGCCTTCTCAGCTGCAACTTTCATCGAATCCACAATGAGTTTCAAGCTATCCAGGGAAAATCCTTCTTCAAGAATAAATCCCGCAGAAAGATATTTGGGATCAGCCCCGCACATGGCCACATCATTGACTGTGCCGTTTACCGCCAAATCACCGATATTGCCACCAGGAAAAAATATAGGATTCACAACAAACGAATCGGTTGAAAACGCAAGTTTTTGTCCTCCCATATCAAGAATGGCACCATCGTGGACTTCATCCAGGAATGGATTGGAGAATCCAGGTTGAAAAATCTCCCGAAACAAATCCTGGGACATCTGCCCTCCACTGCCATGCCCCAGCTTAATGGTGTTGCCTTGACTACTCTTATTATTCATAGTTATCGGAATGTCGTTTGTTGATTGCAGGAGCCTTTTGGAAACTGCTATCGATTTACCGGAATCACTTTGATTGATTCGATCTCTATGAGATACTTTCAGCTTAGATCTGATAGGTGATAACAGCAGGATGGCGTCGCATCAATCCTTTGATGCCTGATCACGTGCATTTGTTTGAGGATAAAGCACTACCATTTGTTATATGCACCGGGCATCTTGGCCACTTCTTCTATAAGCTTCAGATTTTCAAGAGCTTCTTCCTTGTCCAATGTATTAATAGCAAACCCGGCATGGACAATTACATAGTCCCCCACTTTCGCGTCGGGAACCCAGTCAATACAGATATTTTTGAAAATCCCGTTGAAACTGACCTTGGCCATGACCATCGGTCCTTTGACGTCAATCTCTTCAATTTTTCCGGGTACAGCAAGGCACATACTCTCTCCTGAATGCGTATCCTCGTTTAAGGCAATACCAAAACACTTACTACTCTAAGGTCGAATTGGACAAAATGTCAAAAACACTAACGCCAATTGTTGACCTTATCAACTATTATTTTAGATTGTACTGTTTAGAGTCTAATATTAATAACAAATTGCCGATAATTTCTTTTTATAATTTCATCTTTCCCAACCTACAAAAAACCGGAAATAATCGAGATATATTTTGTAAAAGTCGGAAAAATTGATCTGAAATAAGGTATTTTTAGATTTTGTGCTACGAAATGCATAATCGTAGCACTGCGATGAACGATTTTATTCTATAAATTTCAATAAAGTACATTTTACTATTTTTTGACTTCTTTCTAAAACACCGACAGTATTCGGTTTAAACCAGTAAAAAGCTTAATTTTTCCTTTACAATTCACTTCATTCGTGTAAGATTTGCGCACTAACCTTAATTTGCTTTAATGTCTTAATATCTTTACAGATAAGGGCGGCCGCAAACCCCCTTATTTTTTTTGTTTCCTAAAATTTTAGGGAGGGAGATACATATGATCCGAGGTAAAAACATATTTGTTGAAAATGAAGTCGGCAGACGAGACTTCCTGAAGCTTTCAACAAAGGTGGCAACAGTGCTGGGGCTTTCTCCGGTTTTCATACCAAAGATTTCTCACGCGATGCAGGCCAAGGAAAAGCCGGCGGTAATCTGGCTGCACTTTCAAGAGTGTACTGGCTGTACGGAATCGTTGCTGCGAGCTGAAGGTCCGGATTTAGCGCAAGTTATTCTGGATGTTATTTCACTTGAATACCATGAAACTCTTTTTGCTGCTGCAGGGCATCAAATTGAAGACAATCTTCACAAAGCCATGAAGCGCTACAAGGGCAAATATGTCCTGGTTGTGGAAGGTGCCATACCTAAAAAGATGGACGGTGCCTACTGTCAAATCGCCGGCAAAACTGCCATCGATATGTTGAATGAAACTGCAAAGGATTGTGCAGCAATTGTTGCTATCGGCTCTTGTGCGACCTGGGGTGGGATTCCTTCAAGCGGACCCAACCCAACAGGAGCTGTAGGCGTTAGTGACATTATTAAGGATAAGCCAATCGTTAATATTCCCGGCTGTCCACCAAGTCCATATAATTTCCTCTCAACTGTTGTTCATTATCTGCTCTTCAATAAGATCCCAACATTGGATGAAGAAGGTCGACCTATGTTCGCATATGGCAGACTGATCCATGACCAATGTGAAAGAAGAGGTCATTTCGACTCAGGAAGATTTGCCAATGCCTATGGCGATGAAGGACATCGCAAAGGTTACTGCCTATACAAGCTGGGTTGTAAAGGACCAAGTACTTTCGGAAACTGTCCTGAAATCGGATTCAACAGGGAAAAAACCTGGCCGGTTAACGTTGGACACCCCTGTTTTGGCTGCATTGAATCCAAGGTTGGATTTAACCAGTCAATCCACGAGATTTCAGAAGTCTTAAGTCCCAATCCGCCACAAACATACGCAAATATCGGCGAAGCATCAGAAAAACCTGTCGGGGCCATTGCAGCTGGTGTTGTTGGCGCCGCTGTTGGAGCTGTTGGAGCAGCCGTAGTTACAAAAGCTAAGAGCCTGCCTGGCGAGGAGGATTAACTATGGGAATTAAACGACGAAGCTTTCTCAAAGGCCTTGCCGGTGCGGGAGCGGGACTGACCGTTGCTCCGTTGTTTACCGGAAAAGCGCAGGCCAGAGAAGCTAAACTGGTACAGGACAGCCACGTCGGTATGCTTTATGATGCAACCCTTTGTATTGGTTGTAAAGCATGTGAGGTCGGTTGCAAAAAAGCAAACAACTTAGCTGTCGACTGGGATCCGACAAATACATTCGATGCTCCAAGGGACTTAAATGTCAATACCTATAATATCATTAAACTCTATGACGGTCCTGAAGGAAGATCATTTGTAAAAAGGCAATGCATGCATTGCGTTGATCCAAGTTGTGTCTCCGGATGTCCAACCAGTGCACTGAACAAGGAAGAAAACGGGATTGTTTCTTATGACAAGGACGCCTGCTGCGGTTGTCGTTATTGTCAGATGAACTGTCCTTATAACATTCCTAAGTACCAGTGGGATGACTGGTATGGTGAAATCAAAAAATGCGAACTGTGTCGGGAAACCAATCTGATAACCAAAGGGCAACCAGGCTGCACGGAATACTGTCCGGCCAGTGCTGTTATCTACGGTAAGGTTAAAGACCTGTTGGCTGAAGCCAAATCACGCCTGCAAAAGAATCCATCAGCCTACGTCAACCAAATTTATGGTGAAAAAGATGGTGGTGGAACCTCTGTTCTATACCTGTCCAAAGTTCCTTTCGAAAAATTGGGACTACCTACCCTGCCCGATCATTCACAAGCAAGTGTGAGTGAAGGCATTCAGCATACGCTGTATCAAGGCCTGGTACTACCTGGAGTAGTTTATCTTGTCTTGGCCGGGTTAGCATTCAAGAACCGTTCTGGACATAAGGAGGACTGATGGAACATGAAAAGGCATTAGGCGGAAAGCTGGTTACCAGCAATACCGTCTTTTTAGGCGTGCTGTTCCTTATCTGCGCAGGAGTCCTTGCCTGGCGATATATCGCGGGGATCGGTCCTGTGTCCAATCTTACCGACCACCAGTCATGGGGGGTTTGGAAGGTTTTGGGCGTTCTGGTAGGAGCAGCTTTTGTTAACGGTGGTTATGTGACGGCCTTTCTGGTTTATATTTTTAACAAAGGTCAATACCATCGATTTGTAAGGCAGGCCGTTTTATTCTCATTACTGGGATATTCGATCGCTGCTACATCACTGGTTTATGATACTGGGCGATATGTAAATTTGCTCAATTTCTTCGTCCCGAAATACATGCAGCCTAATTCAGCACTGTTTGAAGTAGGTATTTGTATTACGGTATACATTGTCGTGCTGGCAATTGAATTTCTACCCGGCTTTCTGGAAAAATTCATGCCTGAAGGCAAAGCATCAAATAACTTCGCAGCAAAACTCCACACATTCCTGGACAAGATTCTGTTCCTGACTGTTGGTTTTGGTGTTCTCCTGCCAACCATGCATCAGTCCGGTCTGGGTGCCCTGGCTTTACTAATGGGTCAAAAGATCAGCCTGTTGTGGCAAACACCTTGGGTGTCCTTCCTGTATGTGACATCATCCATCTTCATGGGAACCTGTATCGTTGTTCTGGTTGATCTGCTTTATCACCAGAAAGATCTCAAAAAGAAGGAGTATTCAGGACTTTTGCACAAGATTCTGGGAGTCGGAATCTACGTAGCTGTTTTCTGGATTATCTTCCGATTTGTTGAGATTATCCGGCAGGGTGGAGCCCCGTTGTTGTATGATGTTGGCTTTCATTTCTTTTTCTTCTGGCTTGAAATGATTCTAATCGTGATCGGTATGATCGTACTTAGGAAGTCAAGTCCAAGAGCCATATTTACAGGTGCAAGTCTCATGCTGTCAGGTGGGTTACTGTATAGAATTAACACCTACATCATCGGTTTTGAAGGGGCCCCGGGCCTGACCTACTTTCCTTCGATTCCGGAATTCTCGATTTCTGTCGGCATGTTTGCTTTACAATTCTTGATTTTCATTACACTTGTTAAAATCTTTCCAGTCGTTAGCCAAGAGTAGCAGGAGAATAAATTATGGGAAAAATTGTTACAATAGATCCAGTCACACGTATTGAGGGACATTTAAAGATCGACATAGAAGTGGCAAATGGTCGAGTGACCAATGCCTGGTCTTCCGGAACCATGTTCCGAGGAATTGAAATTATTCTGCAAGGTAGAGATCCGAGAGAAGCCTGGATGTTCACCCAGCGTTTTTGTGGGGTATGTACAACAGTACATGCCATTGCTTCTGTAAGAGCGGTTGAAAACGCCCTGAAGCTGGAAATCCCGAAAAACGCCCAGTATATTAGAAACCTGATCATGTCAGCGCATGCTATTCATGATCATATTGTTCATTTCTATCATCTGACAGCTTTGGATTATGTAGATGTTGTTTCTGCAACAAAAGCTAATCCAAAAGCAGCTGCAAATCTGGCCCAGAGTATCTCCGGATGGAAACGCAACACTGTTCATGAGTTCAAGGCTGTTCAGGATAAAGTTAAGGCTGTTGTTGCCAGTGGCCAGCTTGGTATTTTTGAGAACGGATACTGGGGTCACAAAGCGATGAAGCTGCCTCACGAGGTAAACCTGATTGCAGTAGCTCACTATCTCCAGGCCCTGGAATACCAGAGAAAGATAAACGATTGTGTGGGTCTGCTTGGAAGTAAAACGCCACATATTCAGAACCTGGCAGTTGGTGGTGTAGCCAACGCTATCAACCTGGATGATGAAACAGCTCTGAACATGACCCGACTGCTCAAAGTTAAGAACTTCTTTGACGAAGTAAGAGACTTTGTGAACCAGGTATACCTGGTAGACGTGGCAGCCGTTGGTGGTTTCTATCTCGATTGGGCCAAGTATGGAAAAGGTGTAACCAACTATATGTCCGTACCTGAATTTCCGGTTGATGAAAGAGGAACCAAATTTGACGCCGTTGGTGGTGTCATCATGGGTGGTAATCTCTCAAAGGTGAAGGAAATCAAAACCTTCAATGACAAATATTTTGAGGACAATGTTCAGGAATCTATCGCCAGATCCTGGTATGATGGTAACTGGAGCAAGCATCCTTATGAAGAAACCACAGAGCCCAAGTACACTGGATACGATCGCAATAAAGAATATTCATTCGTTAAAGCTCCACGCTTCCAGGGCAAACCGATGCAGGTTGGTCCACTGGCTCAAGTACTGGCAGCTTATGCATTGGGTGACAAGCGAACCCAGAAGTACGTTGGTGCGGCAGTCGGAGCTATCAAGTCTATCCATAAGCAAAACGTACCTCTCAGCGCTCTTAATTCGACTCTTGGTAGGGTTGCAGCCAGGGCTATTCGCTGTGCGGTTATCAATGACATGGCTCTCAAGCATTGGAACGATCTGGTCAATAATCTTGCCAGTGGCGATACCGAGTACTTCAATCCTCCGGTCTTCCCGAAAGGTGAAGTTCAGGGATTTGGTTTTCATGAAGCTCCTCGGGGAACTCTGTCTCACTGGATTGTTATTGAAAACGGTAAGACCAAGAACTACCAGGCAGTTGTTCCCTCCACTTGGAATGCGGGTCCACGAGACGAGAAAGGCCAGAAAGGTCCTTATGAGGCCAGCCTGATTGGAAATCCGATCGCAGATTCCAAACGACCATTGGAAGCCTTGAGAACTGTCCATAGTTTCGATCCTTGTCTTGCTTGCGCAATTCATGCTTTCGACCCCGATGGAAACGAATTGGGAGTTGTGGAAGTTAATGTGTAATCAAACAGGCATCATCCTGGGTGTGGGAAATATCCTTCATTCGGACGACGGCATAGGAATCAAGATACTCAAGTATCTTGATTCTCAATACGAGTTTCCGGAAGGTGTTGACCTTATTGATGGTGGAACCGTAGGGGCTCAATTGGATACCTCAATCGTCAACAGGGATTGGGTAATCATTGTTGATGCACTTGACGTCGAAGGCGACCCGGGAGAAGTAAAGGTATTATCCGGCGATACATTTATTAATAGACCGAGCTCAACCAAAATGTCGCCGCATCAGGTTGGTTTCCTGGATCTGATCCAACTCATGAAAATGGAAGGAACAGAACCCAAAGGAATTGATCTTATCGGTATCATCCCGGCAAACACCAATGATGGTTTCGAGATGACTCCCGAAGTTGATGACGCGATGGAGAAGGCTATCGATGCCTTAATTGAGATGTTGAAGCAAAAAGGGGTTACCCCGGTCAAACGGGACCCACCATTAAAGCCGGACTATTGGTGGCTATAAAACAAAAAACGGGAGTTCAGCTCCCGTTTTTTGTTTGTCCAACCATGATCCCCTCCATAGCGGCCGGACGTTTCACAAAAAATCCAAAGATGCAAACCTGAGCCCAAAGCTGATCCAGCTAATCCGGGTTTCCAAATCAAAGTTGTGTTTTCAGGGTTGCTTTGGTAGATTTAGGCAATCAATGTGTAGACCTCTTAGAGGCCTGTGTTGTCTTTCCTTTCTTTTGAGTCCTTCTATAATAACATTCCCTAGAACACAAATGATATCCGTTGAAGAAGCATTGAAGATTATTGTGGATAATGCAACTCCGCTTTCCACTCAAACGGTAGCGACTGAAAAAGCTCTTTCTTTTGTATCCGTCAATGACATTTTGGCTGATCGACCCCTGCCTCCCTTTAACCGGGTTGCCATGGATGGATATGCTGTTCGTTCTGCCGATTTCGATTTGCCGGAAGTTGAACTCAAATTGAAAGGGCAGGTACAAACCGGGATAGAAAGTGAGCTGGAAATAGAAGCAGGGGAAGCTGTGAATATCATGACGGGTGCTCCTTGTCCCCAGGGGGCCGACGCTGTAGTCAAGGTTGAAAACTCGGAATTAAAAGGAGATACAGTCATTCTGCGTGAAGAAAAGATGTATCCGGGCTTAAACGTCGCTATCAAGGGGGAAGATAAATCTCAAGGAGATCTGCTAGTCAGATCCGGAAAACCGCTTTCCGCTGCTGATATTGCCGTTGCTGCATCTGTTGGTCTTGCTGAAATCGAGGTGTACAAAAAACCACGAGTAAAAATCATCTCAACCGGAACAGAAATCGTTCATCCGTCTGTGAAACCGTTACCCCACCAAATTCGAGATTGTAATTCTTATAGTTTGCGGACTATGTGCAATCGTTACCAATTAGACAATGAGTTTTTAGGCATTGGTGAGGATGATGAAGAGGTTTTGTCCGGTTTAATTCAAAAAGGACTCGACTCCGAAATTTTGCTGCTTTCCGGTGGCGTTTCCATGGGGGACTACGACCATGTACCAAACCTGCTAGCCGGTAATGGCGTTAAAAAAATCTTTCATAAAATCAAAGTAAAACCGGGAAAGCCGGTTTGGTTTGGAAAAACGGATAACGGCACCTATGTTTTCGGATTGCCCGGGAATCCGGTTTCTGTTCAAACCTGTTTTCGAATTTTTGTTGAACCTCTGATCAAAAAGCTGTCCGGGTACATGCAACCTCATCACATGTTCCTGAAATTACCATTAAGCGAAGACGCCAAATCTAAAACGCCACGCGACCACTATACACCAGGGAAGATTAAGGCAACTGCATCGGCGACTGAAATAGAACCTGTTTATATAAGAGGTAGTGGTGACTTTTCAAACTTTGCAGACAGCCAGGGACTGTTCTTAATGCCTGGAGCCAAAAGAATTCTGAAGAAAGGAGAATTGGTCGATTTTCTACCCTGGAGTGACACCTGGTAGGATTACAGCTCCGAACAGGAATCTCTCTGGAGCTCTGACAGATCCTTCACATCCGTTCAGGATGACACCTAATCCGGATTCGCTTAGCTAAGTAACTCTGCGTCAGGTACTTATCCCAAAAATCTGATTATGAAACACATCGTCATCTTTTTTTTCCTATTCCTGCCAGGCGTTCTTTTGGCTGAGAAATGCACGAATTGCCACAAAGAGCAATTTGCTTTTTCCCGGTTTCACGGACCAAACGTGGTTTCCTGCGAGCAATGTCACGGCGGAAATCCGGAAGCTGATCATAAAGAAATAGCCCACCTGGGTTTGGAAGCTTATCCCGGAAGGATGAAAACCCTTGATAAATCCTGCGGACAAAGCCAGTGCCACGCGGAGCTTGTTCCCATGGTCGAAAACTCGATCATGAATACTTTGGATGGCATGCTGACGGTCACTCGCGAAATTTATGAAGATAACAATCCGCCCCATGGCAATAGAACTGTTGCTGAACGTTTAGCGAACAGCAGGTCGGATCAATATCTGCGCAAACTATGCGTATCTTGTCATTTGGGCTCGGAACGCAAGAATCATCAACAATCTTTCAGAGATCGAGGAGGTGGGTGTTCAGCCTGCCATTTGCAGACTTATCCTGCTCAAAAAACACCTCCTGGTCTGGATAAGGATCGCAACATCACAGGTATTGGCATAACGCATCCAACCTTGACCATTCAAATCTCCAACGATCGTTGCTTTGGTTGCCATAGCCGCTCCGGAAGAATCTCAATGAACTACCTGGGTTGGGCCGAGACTGAAAAAATCGATGAATCACGGATCAAGGATTTTGGCTATCTTTATGATAATCGCCTGGTTGAACGAAAAGCAGCAGACGTGCATCATACAGCCGGGATGTCCTGCATCGATTGCCATACCGGCACAGGACTGATGGGAACTGGTGAACGAGTTGATTTCCTGCGAGAACAAAACGATATCAGCTGTGACGATTGCCATGCGCCGGAAACGGCTAAAAAATCAATCAACAGCCTGACTCCCCGGGAGAGAAAATACTTTGGACTGTATAAAGATAAAATCAACATATCAGCATCCGACAAAGTACTGGTTTCGGAAAGATTTCAATCACCTCTTTATCATGTAAATCAACTCAATGAAAAAAGAGTGATGACAACCAAATTGACCGGTAAACAACTCAACATTCCCCTGACCAGTGAAAAGTACTATCACACGGTTTCCGGTCACGAACGCTTGACTTGTGATAGCTGTCACACGGCCTGGGCGCCGCAATGCTACGGCTGTCATGTGGATTATAAGGCGGATGAAACCCAATTTGACCATATCGAAAGAAAAAAAACCCCTGGTAAATGGGTAGAGACACGATGGTATGTGAAAAGTGAATTACCCGCCTTGGGAGTCATGGAAGGTAAGAAGGTAACCACCTTTGTACCGGGCATGAACATGATTGTGAAAAAAACCTCACAGACCAAAGCCATGAAGAAGCAGATCTTTGCTGCAACCTCTGCCCACACCACT
>JAKSDL010000347.1 GCA_022360105.1 Pseudomonadota bacterium | reverse complement strand
GATTCTCCTTCGGGTAGGGACTTCAACACGTCATTCATTGCTTCGGCTAGCCCTCTTCCGGCGTTAACAAGCGTATTGTTTATTTTGGAGGGTTCCATATCGGAGGAAACCCCTACAATTTTTGCCCTGATTGGCAACCGGTATTTTCTGGCTGTTTCCTCTGTACAAACCAGGCAACAGGCCGATGCCTCTCCGGGAGTATATCCTTTTTTATTTGCCGAGCAATACAAAACCTTTGTTTGTTCTAACCATTGAATTGTTTTTTTGCTGACGAAGGAGTCAACACAGGCTATTAATACAAAAGCTTCCGGATTTGACTTGCAGATTTCCCGGGTTTTTTGCAGTCCTACCAAACCTGAATCGTGATCTCGACGAACGATTTCGATTGTGAATTGAATGTCAATAGTAATTCCGAGTTCTTCGAGACGGTTTTTCATCGTTGCTTCCAAATCGTCATCCAAACCGGGACGCTCTGAAGGTAGTCCCAATATCAGATGAACGGGTTTTGGGACTGGTTTGCATGCATTCAAGGTCGCCAACGCTTCTGTTATCGACATCAAGAGAAGATTATTCATACGTTCTGTATTGGGTAAAGTATCGCTTAAATACTTTGCCAAACCAATAGGGACCGCATTGTAGTTTTTATCAACGATATCATCGGCAAGGGAGATTCTTGAAATCCCTGCCACGACATTGGCAATAGACATTGGGGCATCTGTTCCCGTGGGAGATTGTACCCCATAACTTACCAGGCAAAGTTCCATAGCTTTGGAATAGTTTCTTGATCAGGTTAATGTGACAGGACTGATGCATGAGCACTGGTATTAGAAGTGACCAACTCATCAACCTTCTTTTTCAAAATCATGTCTGCCTCGATCAGAATAGATTTTAGCCATTCATCATCCAACTCCTGACGTTGCTGCATAATATCCAACAGAGCCAATTGGGTGCCCAAGGTTGTTTTTGGAAAAACCTTTTGTAGCAGCCTGGACGGGTTGTTTGTCTTCGCATGAACTAAAGCAGATTTAAACTCTTTTGTTAGTTGCATGGAGTTTTTTATAAAACTGAATAGTTTTCTCCGGTAATAATCTCCATCTACATTGGTTGCCCCTGTTAAGCCGGCAATAAGAAACCAGGTAGGTTCAACATCTCTTCGAACCGACTTGAAGAAAAAATCCTTACAAGCCTCATCCAGTTTTGCTGTTGTTCGAGCGAATCCCATCAGCAGAGGTCTTAAACGGGCTTCAGCCAAACTCTGTTTTCGTTTCCACAGCAGGTAATAGAACTTTACCTCCCTATACAACTCCCTGAGCAGGGCTAGGTAGTAGTCATCATTGTGTTCTGTAAGTGGTGCTTCCGTCTTGATACTCGGTTTGATTTTTGCCATCTGCACCAATCCGCTGAGACTGGTTATTTTGTTTCCCACTTTACCTTGTGGTGCTGATTTAATGATTTCAGTGAGCAACGTGCTTGAATTTCTGAATTGGTTCATTACCTACCTAATTGAAAAGGATGCTTCCCCCCTCCACCCTGTTGACGGTTTTGGCCGATGATTGAATCTGTTCTGCTTCGTGAACAATTTCCGACCCCTCTGCCTGATAGATTGTTCTGGTCTCACCGCATTGGATGATGACTTCTTTTTTTCCTTTTAAAATTATTCTGTCCGCCTCAACTTCAACGACCTTATCTTCAAAAGGTTTGGAGCCCGAACGGTTTAGTTGGTTAACAGAATAAAAGAGGTCCCTAATAACAGGTTTGGCAGGATTGTTATCAAGGAATTCCAGCTTTACGCAATCCACTTTATCCCTGAACACTGTTAATTCATCACTGGAAATCCAGGGTGTTCCCAATTGAGCCAAGATCGCTTTATTAAAAGGATTATCCGGGAAATCAACCCAAATACGATTTTTTGTAAGCTCGATTGTGGTTATTGTTCCCAGGCGATATCCATGAATTTTATTCAATTCTTTTGAGTGATCGATTATTTTTGTATGATTTGTTTCTTTGTGCATCGTTTATCCTCAGTTTTTCACCAGAAGTGATTCAACAAGATCACCATTCTGCCAAGATGGTAATAGCTGAACATTGTGATTGATTGCTTCTATATGGGTTGTTTCAATAAGGTGGTCTTTTTCATCACAATCGATATACGACTGCCATGTAAGGATCACCCTTGGGTGATCCGGTTCCAAAATAACGGTTTTAATCGTTGCCTTATGATTTTTGCTTGAGTCCTCAATGCTGGTAATGAGTTTGAATTCCAGCTCGGGAAGACGGAAAGAAAATTCTGATTTTTCAGGCATCACATTTAAAAGGGTCACCTTTTCTCCACCAAATATATTCGGGACTTGCTGGTCGGCTGGTGCGGATTGATAATATAAGGCGGAGAAATCTTCCGGAAAAAAAGGAGCTCGGGTGCTTTTCCACTGCTCATCGTAGGTTCCGGCGTAATCGATCCTGGGTTTCAAGTAATTAGGAATGGCTCCAAATCCGGCAACTTTGTTTTTTTTATAGTTTGATTTTGTTGGAAAGCCAGAATATTCAACATTTGGAAGTTTTTTACCAAAAAGATGTCTTTTTCTGGAAGCATATCCCTTACCGATGTTATTCCTGGTATCACTTTCCAAATAGTCATGTTTGGCTTTTTGATCAGATCCTCCGTAGGCGTTTTCATATTGGATGGCCATTCTTCTAAAAGGCTGGGGATCGGTTTTTAATGTGATCCCCAAAAACCGATCCCACAACCGATCACCGATAAGTTTGAGGGATTTGCCCCAATTACCAATGGTCACCCCAACGATCAAATCTTTATGCGGGACACCATTCGTCTGATACCCGGAACTATTCAAAATGACATCAACGTTTTCCTTATACCCGAACAAATCGCTGTCATATAGCAAACTGCTGGTCCCTTCTTCACCCCTATAAACTGGCTCTTCAAGGACTTCCTCCTGGGTATCTGATATCGATAAGGTTCCATCCATAAGAATATCAAATGTAGCCTTCACAGCTACCAGCCACATTTTTCGGGAGGTTTTATGATCCAGCCTTACGGCTCCTTTTGCTTCAAATGGCGTTTCGTTGGTAATAGACCACATAGGGCATTTTAGATTTTAGATTTTCTGCAATGTGAAAGCTTCGCTTTCGGACTAAATATCTCTTCCTGCATATAACCATTGGGAGGAAGGGTATTTGCTTTTGTTTTCCCCCCACCAGGTGTGCCAGTGGTTGATGGCGTTGATTTGATCTTTTATATCCCAATCGGCGAAGAATGGGACTATGCATTGTCCTGTGCGAATCTGAAGCTCATGAAAGGAAAGCTGTCTGCACCAGTAGTTGCCTTTTTCATACATCATCTCATTAATACAGCTTTCGATGGTGAAAGGCACTCCACGCCGATACCTGAAATCTGAATCAAAATGATATTGGTTTTCAATCCACCAACTCATCCACTGGCTTCTCCATGCTGTTTCAACTTTCACTTCATGCCTCTTATCTTCAGGTCCTTCCTTGATGTCTGGAAATAACAACGGCAGCGATGCCCCGGTTATGAGGTCTAGACTTTCCAGGATTAAATATTGTTGATCCCAGTGCTCCTTATCTTTGATGTGGTCATCGATCATTTCGATGAGCGCTGGAACCGCAAGAGGTAATCCTAAGATACCCAATGCTTTAATCACATGTGTTCTGATCGCTTCTTCCGGGATACAGCGTTTGACAATCAGTAAATCGTCGCTGCGGGTTGCGGTACAAGCAAAATAGATGGGTAGTTTTTGTACCTTGTCCGGAGCTTCAATCATTCGCTTTCGAGCAGCAATCAAAGCCTTTTCATCACCGGAAATCAATGCTGAAAACAAAGCCTCTTCAAACCAGTCTGCATTCGGGTCTTGTAAAAGGGGTTTAACATCCGGGGCAGAATTCAAATAACCGGTTTGAACGTGGGCCCTGTAGATTCTTTCCAGTACTTCAGGTTCCCTGTTGTTTGCTGAGAGATACCAATCATCCGTCTTTAGCTTGTTTTTGTATTCCAGGATTCCAACCAGACCTTTTTGAGTGTCAGGCGAAAGAGAATCAAACCGGTTTGTTATCCACTCGCAAATAAATGGATTATTTGCATAGTTGAGAGCTTGAAAAATCTTGAGTGCCAGCTCGTCATCCTGCTCACACAGCTCAAATAAAAAATCTAACTCTCCCCCTTTTTCGGTTGCCAAGGTTCCCAGAATAAACGCCGATTCCTGCTTCTTCTCAGCTAGCTCCTCATCTTCGACGTCATCGTTCAATATGCCTTTCAAAAGTTCAATTCCCCTTTGTTTGTTTCCCTTGTAAGCTTTGGCATTCAGATGAAGT
>JAKSDL010000662.1 GCA_022360105.1 Pseudomonadota bacterium | reverse complement strand
GGAGTGTTACGGCATCAGTGAAAACATCGTGCCAATAGCCATCAGCACTGTTGATGATCACAGATTTGGATCAGTGGGAAAACCGCTGGTTGCCAACTCTTTAAAATTTAGACCTGATGGTGAAATCCAGGTCAAATGCCCGGGGTTATCCAAATCGGCAACAAAAACGGACCGGGAAGGATATTATGATACCGGGGATATTGGGGAACTGGATGAAGATGGGTTTTTATGGCTAAAAGGAAGAGGAAGCGATCTCTTCAAACTATCCACAGGCCGGAAGGTCGTGCCACGCCAGATAGAGGAGGTTATTCAACAATTGGATATTGTGGATCATGCCGTTGTTTATGGAAAGAACAAAAAGATGGTCTCTGCTGTTGTCAACGTGACTTCTCAAAAGTGGAAAGAGCAGACAGATGAGAGTTTGTCCGAAGCTGACATTGTTGATCAGATCAAAGGTTTTGTCAGTCAGAACTCCAGTCATCTGCCCTCTTATTATCAGCCTGCAGATTATATTATTGTTCATTCATCATTTTCAATCGAAACGGGTGAATTGACGGCCAATTTGAAAACAAAAAGAGATGTCATAATAGAAAAATATGGAAAATAAAGTTTTGGGGCCAAGTGCAGCAGAAAAAGGAAAGCGACATTACTTGCTGACAGGGGCCACAGGTGTAATTGGGAGTGCCATCTTAAAGCGCCTCTATCAGAATGGAGAACAGGTTTCGTTTTTAATTCGGGCTGATTCCGAGGAACATTTGAAGCGAAGATTGGAAAAATTGTACGGTTACTGCGGAATAAATCCGGAAAGTACTTCCAGCGTGGTCCCGATCAGAGCCTCACTGCTCGAAAACCATTTTGGCTTAAATTCAAAAGACTATGCGACGCTGGCTAATACCTGTACTCACATAATTCATTGCGCAGCCGATGTTAATCTAAACCGCCCTGAAGACCGGGCCATTGAACAGACATCCAATATTTCCCGCAACATGTTACAGATGATGGAGGACATGACAGACTTTAAAAAAATGGAATATGTCAGCACCATTGGGGTTGCGGGTAAGGTTAAGGGAAGTTTTCAGGAGGATTGGGTTGCAGACGATTGTCAATTTAGAAATTCATACGAATTGGCCAAATACGTTTCAGAAAACCTGGTTAAAGAAAAAATAGAGGATGGGTGGAATATCACTGTTCATAGACCCAGTATGGTCATAGGAGACTCTGAATCAGGCGAAATATACAACTTTCAGGTATTTTATTACATTTGCGAATTTCTGACAGGAAGGCATACTTTCGGATTAATCCCCGATTTTAAAACGTTCATCCTGGATACGGTGCCGATAGATTACGTTAGCGATGTCGTATACTGGTCAAGCCGGAAT
Organism: Pseudomonadota bacterium; assembly: GCA_022360105.1. Next base: position 2,770 of record JAKSDL010000662.1, on the reverse strand, counting down.
GAGCATCTTTCTTTAAAAATCCTGCACCTGGTTTCCGGTGAGGTCGCAGTATCATTAAATTCTCTTGCAGGGTTAGTATCAGCAATGTTTTTTGAGGTTAAAAAAAAGCCCAAAAAAGTCTCTCTATCATTGTTTAAAACGATAATCCGTGTTCTTAGTTTGTTGCCAAAAACCAAATGGACTAAATCATTTGACAATCTTTCAATTTTCTTATCCTACCTTGCTGAGAATCAGTCTTTTTCAAACCAGAGAACCCTTTCCATGTTATCCTCATCCAATATTAGCCTGCCTGATCCTGAATTCTATATTCCAAACAGCCTGGCTTTTTATCGGCGACAAAAATCTCTGTGAGTCGGCTACCGCTGTTTTTCACTCCCTTCTTTCAGTTTAAAATTCTGCATCAACATATTGAGGCTGTCTGCCTGGGAAGACAGAACCGATGCGGCGGACGAGGTCTCTTCCGATATTGATGAATTTTGTTGTACAACGATGTTGATTTGCTCCAGACCTGCATTAACTTCATTGATGCCACCTTGTTGCTCTTTGGAATCTAATGCAATATTCTTTACAAGGTCGTCTACCTTGCTGACTGAATCCGAGATCTGATCAAATGCGTCGGCCGTGTCATTGGCATTGTTGACACCGGTCTCAACTTCCTTTGCTGCATTTTCAATCAGACCTGTGGTATCACGGGCGGCTTCCGCACTTCGCATTGCCAAACTACGAACTTCTTCAGCCACTACCGAAAAACCTTTCCCGTATTTTCCGGCCCTGGCGGCTTCTACAGCGGCATTCAGAGCAAGCAGGTTAGTTTGGAAAGCAATTTCATCGATCACTTTGATGACTTTGGCGACCTGAAGGCTGTTCCCATGGATTCGGTTCATGGAATGAAGCATGTTTTCCATTTGCTGATTTCCCTGTGTCACTGTTTCAATGGTTCCTGTGGTCAGTTCCAGCGCTTTTTCCGCATTTTCAGCACTTTTTTTGGCTCGCCCTTGGACTTCCACCATGGATGAAGAGATCTCTTCAATGCTGGAAGCTTGCTGAGTACTGCCGTTTGCGAGTGTCTGGGCTGCCTTATTCAGCTCATTGGAGCTGGCATTCACTTCGTCACTGACGGCAACAACCTGCATAATAGTATTGCCAAGCATTTTCAAAGCCTGGTTAATGCTGCCTTGGAGCTTTGCCACATCACCGTTGAATTCTCCTTCGATGAATTCCGTCAGGTTTCCATCAGCCACCTTTTCCATGATGTTGTTGATTTTATCAATGGCCGTCTGGAGTGTATCCATTAGTATATTATAAGCTTCTCCAGTCAATCCGATTTCATCATGGGTTTTGATTTGCAGCCGGTTTGAGAATTCGCCCGTTGTCGTCACCTCGTCAATTACCGACTGCATGTTTTCCAACGGCCTACTCATTCGGACAGTAAAGAAGAACGTCAAGGGGAGAATAACAATCATTCCCAGAATCAAAACCAGCGCAAGGGATCGAATCATCTGCCAGGTATTGGCTGCTGCAATTTCTGATTTGTAAAGCATCGCTACTGCACCAATGCGTTTTGTACCCTCGTACAATGGAAAGAGACCATGAAAATAGTCGATGCCATCAATTTTGCGATTATCAAGATGTACTTCCTGTGTATCCAAATCCCAGTCATCGACATTGACCGGGAAAACTGACAAATCGATTTGGTTGTATTCGGGTAGATTGCCGATACTTAATTCATTGTTGACGAAAAAATTAACCGAAGCTCTCCCCAATCTCGACATTTGTTCCACATCACTTGCTTTCAAACGATAAAAGGAGGTGATCCTTCCCACTTCTTCCTGGATTTCTTTATTTGTTTTCCGATCATAAAGGGTTGTATGAAAAGGCTGATTCGATTGGAACGCCAGGTTTTTTCCATCTGAGACCAATTGCGCCTCTGCCGCTGTCTTGCCAGGTTGCTTGGTGACCTGTTCGCTTTCATTGAAAGAATCCACATTCTGCCAGGAGTCATATTCAAGGTTTTGCCCGGCTTCAACAGCCGCAATGGAATACCCTTCACTTGTTGGATATCCCACAATCAAATTCCCGTCCTGTTGGAGAGCGAAAGCCAGCAGATCACCATTCAGAGAGTGAACCATCGACTTCCAGATCGTATCCTTATCTACAAGGCGAAACAAATGCGTGGCAATTTCCTGTTGTATTATTTCCTTTTCTGACGCACTGACTGAGCTCTTTTGGAGAATGGACAGGTACTCAAGGCTCCTGACAAACGCATCGTTGCCGGTAATCTGTGCTGTGCTGCCGGAAAGGCGATTACCAAGGTCAGCCAGGCTTTCCTTAACGATACTGGAGGAATGTAAAATCAGTTCATTGGCATCATCCCGATTCTGCTGATAGATCAGAACTGAAACAACAACAGTAGAAAAGATCATCAGAGTTGAAAACAGAATGCAGGCGCCGACCAAGATCTTGGTTCTTAATCTAATATCTCTCTTTTTTATAGTCATCTTCTTTTTTTAGGATGGACATTGTTGATTGGCAGCTACAATAAATAGCCTGGATTTTCCAATTAAATTGTCGATGTAGAGCTTGTCATCCTTGAATAAACCTGTCCTTAACCTGACCGGGGAAATCCGGAATCCGGGTCCATATTAACGGTTGGCAAAGCTGTTACGATCCATCCCGGAAGAATTAAGCGGTGATAGTTGAATCGATTCCCCACCTGAACCGAGCGATTTCCTTCAAAGCCAATAAAGCGGATGGTGCTTGGAACGTATTT
>JAKSDL010000395.1 GCA_022360105.1 Pseudomonadota bacterium | reverse complement strand
TGGAATAGTTTTATTACCATGCGTGCTCCTTCTTACTGCTATCAATTGGCTCAAGATTAAAACTTATAAATATATTTTAAGGCCGCTCGTTTGGTTTCGGCCTTTTTGTCAGTCATTTTTAGCTTTTCAGACACCGAATAGTGCATCTTGAATTGGAAATAGTGTTTTCTGTTCCCCGATCGATAGGTCCAAATACTGGTAGCGGCATCCTGTTTAAACGGGGATGTGGAGGATCCCACCAGGTAGACCTGTAATCTGTCTGTAATGTCCCAGGCAAGAATGAGAGAGACCTGCCTCTTTTCCAGGTCTCTTTCTTCGGTTAATGGCTCCTCCTCGTTTTCATATCCCAGAATATGAGTATCTGCCGTTACATCATAGAGAATCCGGTAGGAATATACCGGCATAATAAAAAATGAGTCGAATTTTTTTTCAATGGAGATAGCTCCGGCCCCATGGTTCACCTGGACAGTTTCAAAATAGCTGGAGCCATCCGATTGTTTAAAGTAGTCATAGACGTTTTTATCGACAAACCGGGCGACATCGATTTTAAATACCAAGCCGCCAATGGTAGCATCTATCTCAAAAGATCCGAATTGTACGGTTGAATCTTCTTCTTCGTAGGTTTGGCTATAATCAACGGATGCCGTTGCATCCTGCCAGGTGATGGTATTATCCTGGTCAAACCACTGAAAAGCCCCGATTCGGATATCGACATACTCAAACGATAGCTGGTAAGTCAGACCGGCGTGCGGTCTTAACACGCTGCGATCCTCCGGCTCTTCATCGCTTTCCTCTTCCTCGGCCTGTTCTTGAAAAATGGTGTATTCAGTCCCCGTGGTTTTTTGCCGAAAAGGAGCAAGATAAAACGACAGGGTTTGAATGTCTCCCAGCCAATCGGCTTTCAAAGCAAGGGCAGGATCTTTGTATTCATCGGTTTCCAATAGATCCAGCAGACTCTGGTTTTTCATGTTTAAAGCATCAAGGGGACTATCATAATCAACTTTACCGAATTTAAAAATCTGGGCTCCCAGTCTGTATCGTAAAGATCCGGATTGGCTGTTAACATAGCCTTCCCGGAGATAGAACGTGTAATCATCTGAGTAATTTTCGTTCTCCTCGTTGTACTTCTGGGTAAAGGAACTGATGATTCGCAAAAAATAGTAGCGATAGGGAGTTGTCTGGATTTTTATTTGGCTCTGGTAGTTATAGGAGATATAGGAGTTGGTTTCCTTGTCGTTGTCTTCGTCCTGTGTGATTCCGCCTGTATCGTTGGCAGAATGAGCTAAAATCAGGGACAGTTCCTGGTTGATGGTTGTGCGGATTTTAAATTCAGGTTCTTCATCCACATCGGCAATGTCGGCATCCAAATCCAATTCCGCTTCCCCTCCCAGCGGGTCATCTTCTCCTTCTGCAAAAGGATCATCCTCACCTCCTAAATCAAGGTCAGCGGAATCCCCGGTCTGAGCCCATGCTGTATGGTTGAATGATTGAATCTGCCAGTTGAATCCAATCAGAAATAAAATCGAAACACAAAAAATCTTTATGATATTTTTCATACCGGGTCAGGTTAGTTGGTATTGAAGAGTGTTTTCCAGTTTGCACCTTTGAGCAGCGGGT
>JAKSDL010000558.1 GCA_022360105.1 Pseudomonadota bacterium | reverse complement strand
TACTTTATTCGGAGCTGGATGATGTGGTCAGTGTGTCAAAGATCAAAGAGAAGTACGAGCAGATTGGCTCTCCGACAAAAAAACTGGTGAATGTTCAAAACGACAGCAACCCAAGCAAACATGTGCTGGCCGGTTATATTTTAGGCAATACCACCACCCGGTTCGTCGAGAATTCCATTGTTCAATTCTTAGATGAAAATAGTCTGTTAGATTGAAATGGATCTGCCATGGGTACTTTTCAGCCAGGCATGGCCCCTTGTTAAAAATCCCTTCCGCACTCAAGCCGTTTTAGATTCTTTTCAATTGATCTTTCCTAAGGAATCCCGAATATCGATTGAAACTTGCACAGATATCCCAGTTGCCGGTTTCGGTCTAAAACCGAAGAGCTCAGTGGCGGCATCAACATGAAGAGAAAAAGTGACTCTGATCCACGCCATCCATGACGATTCAATAGTGTCTCCTGTTAAATTCGTCATCAAGATTTCTGATTGCTCGACAACTGTTTGTTTTCTTTTAATAAGCGTGTTGGTCGGAGGTGAGGGATGTTAAAGCCTTTTCTGGAGGCCAAGTATAAAGGTTGCGCCTTTGCCGGGGCCTTCAGATTCAGCCCAAATTTTGCCTTTCATATCGGACAGGAAGTTGGCGGCATTGTGGAGACCAAAGCCATGGCCGTGTGTTTTGGTTGTGAAACCGTGAGTAAAAATCTTCTGCAGGTTCTCTTTGGTAATACCTTCACCGTCATCTTTGAAACGAAGATAGATGTGCTCTTTATCCTGATCCAGGGAAACGCAGAGGGATTTATCCCTGCTGCTGTTGTTCTCCATGCTGTCCTTGGCGTTATTCAGTATATTCATAATAATAAACTCTAATTTCGACTTCTGAACCGCTATTTTAGGAACTTCCTTATAGTTTCTGATAACACTGACGCCCATGCTTTTAAACGTCTCCTCATGCATGCCTAAAAGCTTGTCGACCACATCTTTGATCAGGCAATTCTCCTCCATGAATTCTTCATAAACATAGTTTTGTTGCGTACGAATAACATTTATCATCAATTCTATTTTTTCCGTAAGACGACGGGTATGATCATCAATGTACTTGAAATCGGATTTCAGGGATTGCTCAATTCCAACCAGGTATTTCATTAATTTGATGCCGTTGGGGTCTGAGCAAATAAATTCGGGCAAACGATCGATATTCTTGCTCAACAGGGTGATTGCTTTGGAAAAGCTCTCCATGTCGGACTCTTGTAAAGTGTTGCTGATTGATTCATTGGAGATTTTTGCACTATTGAGGAGATTGCCAAGATTGTGAAGCGTATCGGAAGCAATATCCGCCATACCTGCCTTATGAGCTTTTTCAAGTAATTCAGCTTGTGCTGATTCAAGATTAGATTCGGCTTCTTTGTATTCAATTGCAAAGGCTATCTGATCTGACACTGATTCCAGTAGCGCAACATCTTTTTCGTTGTAGCAAAACGGATCCGAATAGCTTTGAATAATTATGCCACCAAGGATTTTGTTTTTTCCTTTCAGGGGAACACCCAGCCAGCATTTAGGATGAAGCATACCGGGCATCACACCGATTTTGTCCTTTTGAATCAATTGTTCATCCATGTTGGTCATCAAAACTGACTTTTCTTCATTGATGATCTTATAAGTCAGCGAACCGCTGGCACTGGCGTTTTTAATGGATGTCGTGACAATATCGTCCACATCGTCAGACGTATATTGAAACTCAATAATATCCCTCTCTTTGTCGTACAACGAAATAGCGATATGCTGAACGTCGATGATATCGGATAAGGCTTCATGGATCGATTGATACAATTGACCCAGACTTTTGGTTGTGTGGATTGAATTGGAGATTTTATAGAGTGAGGTAATTACCTTCTCCCGCATTCTGATTTGCTCCTCATTGAGCTTTCTTTCGATCGCTATTGCAATTTGTTCCGAAACCGAAGTCAAACATTCAACATCTTCAGCGGTATAAGCCTTAGTGGCATCAAGCGTTTCAGTCAGCATGGCACCTATGATCTCTCCTTTGACACTCAAAGGGACACCTAGCCACGATTCCGTAGGAGTTCCCAAGACCTCTCCACCACGACTCCTGGCAAATTGAAGCATGCCTTCCTTGTCGAATATAATGGGTTTTCCAAGTCTAATAACTTCGGCTGCCAAAGATGTTGATTTACTTGCATTTTCAACGACCTTTGGAAACTCTATGCCGACAACTTCCGTCGAAAAGCTAACTGTGATGCGATCCATCTGTTTATCGGACAACAGGATCGCAAACCGCTCTACATTGATGATTGGTTTTAACGCTTCGTGTATTGTTAAATAGAGCTCATCTAAGTCGTGGGTTGCGTTGATAGCGTTGGAAATTTCATAAAGGACCAGGTTTATCTCTTCAGCACGTTTTTTTTCCTGGATATTTGAGATGTTACCTTCGAGATAGACGTTATCCATATCGTCTTTAAAGAATTGCCCCCTGTCATATACCCAGAGTGATGTGCCATCTTGCCTGGTGATCTTGTACTCACACTCGAATGAAGAATGTTTCTTTGCGCGGTCGCTAAGTAGCGTTTCGATTCTACGACGATGATTAGGATGAATCAGATTGTTAAATGTGGCTTCCTGGGTACCATCATGATTCCAGCGAAAAGTGTTTATGAAATCTTCCGGAGAATAACCGGTAAGCGGGGTCACCGCGGGACTGACGTATGTAATTTTCCCAATCGAATTTGTTGTATAGATGATATCATGGATGTTTTCCAGCAGGTTTTGAAAACGTTTGAGACTCTTTTTCCTGTCGATGGCAATGGCTATTTGATCTGAAACCAGGGAGAGCAATTGGAGATCATTGTCGTTGTAGCAGTCGGGATTTGAATAGCTTTGTACAGCAACAATACCAATAACCGTTTGGTTTATTTTTAAGGGTACACCTATCCAAACTTTGCTCACCGGACCCGATGGGAATGATGCCGTTTTTTTAGCATAGTCCTGAATGTCTTTTTCTCTCAGGAAAACAGGTTCACCCTTTTGTATCACCATCGATGTGAGTGATCCGGGTCTCTCTATAGCCGAATATTTGAATCCGGATGTGAATGTTGATTGCTCATCGATAAAATAGGGAAAGTGAATAACCTCTTCACGGGGCTCGTATAATGCGATGTAAAAGTTTGTTACATCTATGATATTACTAAGAGATTGGTGAATTTTTTGATAGAGATGGTTTAGGTCACCAGTGGAGCTTACTGCACTGGATATTTGGTAGAGAGTCTTGGTGACCAAATCAGATTGCATATCAACGAAAAAAAAGTATGAATTGTTTTGAAGCCAAGTGCAGCCCGGCTTGAATAGAGGCGTTAAATGGGATTATAACGTAACTTTTGAAGCAGTTTCAAGTTGTATTCCGGTCTTGATCGGATTGTTGTCTGATTAAGGGCTGACAGCCTTAGCTTCGTGCTCTGAAATGCAAGTGAGGTAAACTTGGAAAAATGAATTTCTTAACGGGATATCCTAAAATGAAAGCGTGTATTTGGTAAAATTTATAACAGCTGCTAGTCAACGGGGTGTGAGGGTGGAATTTTAAGGGAGGCAAGACACACTCCCCCGGGTGGGGGAGGAAGGACCTAAACAATGGAAAGCATTCTTTCGATAGGTACACGTGCTCTATCAGCAAGATCAGCAGGTACCTTGACTTCGACTTGCTCGTTTTTGAGGGCATTTCGAAGTTTTTCCAAAGTCACAAGCTTCATATATTCGCATACTGCTTCTTTATAGACGGGGTAAAACTCTTTCTTCGGATTGTTTTGTTTCATGCGATGCAGAATCCCTACTTCCGTGGCAATCAAAAATTCTTTGGCTGGCGATTCCGTGACGTAATTGAGCATGCCTTCGGTTGAGAAAATCTTGTAGTTGCAATCAGGATTTTGGGTAGAATCCAACATGCATGTGGTTGAACATCCACATTCCGGATGGATAACAACCTCAGCATCGGGATGTTTGGCACGGATATCACTAATTTCCACTTCTCCGATTTTCTCATGAATATGACAACATCCATTCCACAATGTCAGCTTTCGACCGGTCACAACCTGAACATAAGCCCCCAAATACATATCAGGGGCAAACAGTATTTCTTTCTCTTCCGGGATAGCTTGAATAACCTTGACTGCATTGGAGGAGGTACAGCAATAGTCGGTTTCCGCTTTAACCTCTGCAGTTGAATTGACATAGGTAACAACCACTGCACCCGGATGAGCACTCTTCCATTCCTTTAACTGCTCAACCGTGATTGACTCGGCAAGGGAGCAGCCTGCCTGATCATCCGGAATGATTACTTTTTTATCCGGAGATATGATCGACGCAGTTTCGGCCATAAAATTGACTCCGCAAAAAACGATCAGCTCAGCGTCTGTGTTGGCAGCAATCTGGGAAAGGCCGAGTGAATCTCCCACGAAATCTGCGATGTCCTGAATTTCAGGTAATTGATAGTTGTGAGCAAGAACAACTGCTTTTTTTTGGCCTTTTAACTCTTCAATTTCAGTGATTAAACTTTGATTGTCCATTATTTGGGGATTGGGTAGGAATTGAGATTAGCGGATAATGAAATGTTTTATATTTGGTTGTAGCGTGTTTTTGGGTTTTGGGTATTGATAATAGTCATCAAAGCCAGAGGGCTTTTTAAAAATTATGTTTCCGGCAATATGATTTAAGAGTTGTATATTTGCTTTTCATTTTACCTGAGATCAATTTAGGCGCAGGCAACGCTCCTTAGTTAAACACTTATAAACACTAAACCCTTTCCTAAACAATTTTTTTAAAAACGACGGTTAAAAAAAAATATTTCTTCCCGTTGTTATTGTTCTCATAACCGGCTACAGTGTCCGACAGGTCATAGTCAGAAGGTGCAAGATATGAAAATCCGATTTAAATTGGCATGTTATTATGATCAAAAGTATAAAGGATTATAAATTTACGACTGTTTTACTGGTTATAAGCATTGTTATTCTTTTTCTAACGCTTTCCGGTAGAATTGAGGTCTTTGAATACATTGTTGAGTTTTTCGAAATGTTGGAAGCGTATGAAGTCGATGAATGGTTTTTGGTAACTTTTTTGCTCGCGTTGGGTCTGGCGATAGATTTTAGATTGATATTGCTTAAGCGCAGAACAACCTCAATCATCAAAGACAAGGAAATAGCTGTCTTGAAGGCGACTATGAACAATGTGCTCGATATTGTGAACAATTATTTGAATCAAATACAATTGCTTGGTATAGAGGCTGAAGAAAATGGAAAAGTATCAAAACAAAACATTCAGCTCATTGAGACATTGACTTTTGAAACATCGAAACGTTTAAAAAAGCTAGCCAACTTAGAGGAAATCGTGATTGATAAGACCATTTCAGGCCTACCGCTTCTGTCAATCGATAAAGATAACGAGTAGGATCGCAATATTAACAATGGTAAAGATTTGAATATGCTTAACAGGGAAGAATCCATTCTTGTAGTGATAGATGTCCAGGGCAATCTTGCACAACAGATGCACAAAAAGGAGATGTTGTTTGATTCTCTTGCTAAAATGATCAGGGGTGCCCGGGTTTTGGACATTCCCATTATCTGGGTGGAACAGAATCCAAAGGGGCTGGGAGAAACGATTTCGTCTATAGCCTCCTTGCTGGCAGATTCTCCAAAAGTTTCCAAATCGACTTTCAGTTGTGTTGGTGATAAAGAATTTTTAAAACTATTAGAAAAAACATCCAAAACTCAGGTTATCCTGGTGGGAATTGAGGCTCATGTTTGCGTGTATCAAACTGCCTTGGATTTACTGAGTAACGCTTACCAGGTAACCGTTGTAACAGATGCCATCTCCTCGCGGACAAAGGAAAATAAATTACTTGCCTTGGAAAATCTGAGAGCGGCAGGTGCCCTGATGTCAAGTGTGGAAATGGCACTGTTTGAAATGCTGAAAAAAGCGGAAGGACCTGAATTCAAGAAAATAATAAAGATTGTGAAGTAACGAAATTTTAAAAAACAAACGATAAGGAAATTGAATAACTTTCCTGATTCGTCTCTTTTTCCTCATCTGAATCTTCTTTTGTTAATTCCTCGTCTGTTGCTGTTTTATCGACGGTATCCAAAGCTTGAAATATCAAGGATAAGGATAGTTTCGCCTCTCCAATATGAAAGATTCCGTCAATGCCATAATCAGGCGTTTGAACTTCGTTTATCGAGGGAGGGCTGATATCGAATAGTAAATATGGCCAGGATAGCCAGGGAACAACAGAAAAGGAATCAACAAGATAAAACTCCCCAAATAACCCGGTTGTTCCGATAGTGTACTCATCTTTTTCTCTGTTTAGCTCTTCGTTTTCCTCAACCACAGCCTTGCCTTTGCCCCAAATCAGGGCAATTCTGCTTTTTTCCCATTTATACAGCGTAGGGATGATGTAGTAGTAAGTTCTGCTGCTCTTTAGCTTGGTTTCCACCTCATTGCTTGTGCCGGCTTCAGTACCTTTGAGGTCGATTTCTGTGGGATTGCTGCTAACGCCAATAGCCAATCCGTCTGTTAGACCTATAGCCAGAAATCCGAACTGTTCAGTTGTGATAACACTTTCCGGAACCACTCCGGAAACCTGGTATCCCGGATCCTCAACTTTTGTATTGGTCAGACCGATTCCCAGTAATACGTCCCCGGATTCAATAAAGGCGTGAGTCATCGGAGGAGACCGTAGGGTTACACCATCGATTTGTGCGGAAACCTTTTGAAAAACCGAAAGGGCACAAATGAACGTAAAAACCAGAAATAGGGCTTTGGAATTTAGAATTAGGTTTTGAGACATAAGCAGACAGTGATAGTGTAAACATTAGTTAACCATGGTAATGCAAACCCAATGCTACGAGTGTAAATCAGGTCTAACTTTCTGAATTTATGAGGGATATCAATATGGTAGTGGATCCATATTTTCACAAAGGCACTCAAGGCAGGTTAAATTTCTTAACGCAAAAAGAAAAAATACACTTCGTTGCAAATTAATGATATCATGGTGTTCAAACACTGATTTTTTGATTGATCCATAAACCAAGAAAAACAACGTGTTGCCTAAAGTCTTTATGAAATCGATTGTTAACCTTTTTTTTCTTATTTGCTTGCCTGTCATGTTTATTGGGTGTTCTAACGCCTCTATGGATAAAAGTGCACCTAGGGTGAAACAAGGAATTATTGATCTCAGGGACTGGAACTTTGCAGAAGACGGTCCTGTAGACCTTTCCGGCGAATGGGAATTTGTTTGGAAAAAATTTCTTTTTTCCGGCGAAGAATTTGTCACAGACACGATCTCTAACCCTGACTATATCCAGGTTCCCGGTGTTTGGAACGGACACGAATGGCAGGGTAAGCCTTTGGCAAAAAACGGTTTTGCAACCTACCGTTTGAAAATTTTTGTCGGTGAAACTAATGAACGCCTGGCGCTAAGGATTGGAGAGGCATACACCGCTTTGCAGGTCTACTTAAACGGAGAGTTTCTAAGTTCATCCGGGACTCCGGGTAAGAATGCCGAGACTACATTTCCAAGGTTTTATCCTCATATTGCCGGCTTTCAGACATCTGATGCAACTATTGAAGTTATTCTTCACATTTCTAACTTCCAGCATATTTCAGGTGGACCTACAACTGCGATTCAAATAGGTACCGAAAAGACTTTGAATAGAAACCTCGGGGCAGATATTGCTTTGGACTTTTTCATATTTGGCAGCCTGGTGATTATGGGATTATATCACTTCAGTCTGGCAAAAAATCACAGGAAAGAACGGACTCCTTTCTATTTTGGCCTGCTATGCCTCATCATCTCTATTCGTATCATCGTCCAAGGAAACTACTTTCTGGTTCATTTGGTTCCAAACATTACTTTCAGCCAGATTGTTATTTTGGATTATCTTTCTTTCTATTTTGCAATACCGGTATTTGTGATTTACCTTCGATCGCTGTTTCCTGAGGAACTTAACCAAATTGTTATAAGATTCTCCGTCGGTTTGAGTCTGCTTTACTCTTCAAGTGTTTTGCTGCTTCCCATTTCTCTTTTTACCAGTTTCACCGTTTCTTACCAGGTAGTGACGATAGTCTTGTGTATCTACGTTTTGTATATTCTGATTATTGCAACGGTCAGAAAACGGGAGGGGGCTGCGATATTTATGCTGGGATTTATAGTCCTGTTTTTAACGGTGATTAACGATGTTTTATACGGTTTGGAAGTGTTAAAGCTGGGGCTTTTTGTTCCTTTCGGATTGCTTGTTTTCGTGTTTGCGCAGGCATACCTGATATCAGTGCGTTTTTCCCAATCGCTACTTTCTGTCGAAAACCTCACGGACCGACTACGTATTAAATCCAGCGAATTAAACGAGAGCAACCGGGCATTAAAAGTCTTGAACGAAAAGCTGGAAAGAAAAGTCGAAGACAGAACCGCAGAGCTTAATAATGTTATTCACCAGCTTAGACATTCTATACAAAAATCCGACAGACTTGCAAAAGAGGCGGCTGAAGCCAACATGGCCAAAAGCCACTTTCTGGCAAACATGAGCCATGAAATCAGAACACCAATGAATGGAATCATCGGAATGACCGGTCTATTGATGGAAACGAGCTTGAACGGTGATCAATACGATTACGCAAAAACAGTTCAAAACAGTGCTGAATCGTTAATGGTCATCATTAATGATATTCTCGATTTTTCCAAGATTGAAGCAGGTAAATTGGAATTCGAGAACATCGATTTTGATCTGAGAGCTGCCGTTGAGGAAACTGCCGGATTGTTGAGAATAAAAGCGGAAGAAAGGGGGTTGGAATTCGCCCTAATGGTGGATTTTGACGTGCCGACCGATTTAAGAGGAGATCCCGGCAGGCTGAGGCAGGTTATTCTTAATTTATGCGGGAACGCCATAAAATTTACCAGCGAGGGGGAAGTGATTGTTAAACTTTCTCTTGAAAAAGAAACCAAGACGCACGTTGGTGTCCGGTTCGATGTTATCGATACAGGTATTGGTATCTCCGCACATGATCAAACAAAGCTGTTCAAGTCCTTTACACAGGTAGATGCGTCAATTACCAGAAAATTCGGAGGTACCGGACTTGGTCTGGCTATCTCGAAACAACTGGTTGAATTGATGGGGGGAGAACTGGAAATTGAGAGTGAATTGGGCATTGGGTCTACCTTCAGTTTTACATCCGTATTTGAGAAGCAGTCGCAACATATTGATTCTGTTAACAGCGCCGTAGGGGACATTAAAGGAAATCGGATTTTAGTAGTTGATAACCAAAAGGCTCACCAGGATATGATTGCAGATTACCTCAGGACTTGGGATTGCCAGTTCACAGCCGCCGAAAATGGACCTTTGGCGCTGACATTGATAGAGCAATCGTTTGCTGAAGATTGTCCTTTTGACATCGTTATCATAGAAAGCCAATTACCGGATATGAGTGGTGAAGCACTAGGAGATTCGATACGAGCAAATTCCCAATACGACTCGATTATTCTGGTAATGCTGACCTCTTACGGTCATAAAGGGGATGCCTCACGAGCGAGAGAAATCGGTTTCGATGCTTATCTTTCCAAGCCTATCAGTCAGTCTCAACTATATGACTGCCTGACGACAGCCAAAGTGTATCGGTCAGAAAAAAAACAATCCAAACAGAAATCGCGCTTGATAACACGGTTTTCGCTTGGAGAATCGCAAGTTAAAAAACATCATATTCTGTTGGCTGAGGACAACAAAGTAAACCAGAAACTGGCTTATAAAATTCTGGAAAAAATGGGATATCGTGTTGATGTCGTGGAAAACGGAAAAGAGGCTATTAACGCTTTGCAGATGAAAAACTACGATATTGTATTGATGGATTTACAGATGCCGGAAATGGGAGGTTTAGAGGCAACTGAACTTATTCGGAGCAATAAATCCGGTAAAATAAATTCTGATGTTCCAATTATAGCGATGACTGCCCATGCCATGGTTGGTGATAAACAAAAGTGTATTGATGCCGGGATGAATGGATATGTTTCGAAACCAATCGATCGCAGTGTTTTGCATCGAGAACTGGAAAAGCAATTACCGATGTGAAGTCTGGATAATCCGCTTGGCTCTCATAGATTCCTCCGTTACAACCATTTTAGCTGATTTGTTACATAATCCGTGTCAATTCACTATCTCACCCAGGTTCACGGCCCTGAAAAAATGGTTCTGGAAAATTAGGAACTTATCCACACCAACTCACTCCAAACGATAAAAGTCTCCAAAAATTGCATTTTTTAAAGGGAAAGAGGGTTTAATTGGCGTTTTGATATTGAAAATATTGGGGTTTGGAGAATATGAAAGAAACAAATGAATCCATTGCAAATCGACCATTTCGATTGTTAAAATACCAAATAGTCTGTCTGGTGTTAACTGGATTGTTTTGTTTTGTTCCTGACAGGTTTCTGGGGGCTGCCTTACTTTCCATATTTCTGATGGTTTTTTTAATGGTGGTTACCCAGACGTCTTCGAATTCCATTGTAGAACAGCCTTTAACTGATTCTCAGGCCAATTCATTTGAAAAAATTAACAATGCTAAGGAAATAGTGTCTTCTCCATCTGACATTGCGGTGTTCAACAAAGCCAAACCATAATGAGGCTGGTCGAAAAAAAACCGGGATTTAGGATGCACTTCAGTACAACCAGACTGCGCAGCAGGAATGAAATGAACGATGAATTTCTGGAAGGTAGAATTCGCACTTTGTTTGAGGATATCCGTGATGCCGATAACAGTCGCTATCGAAAGGGGTTGCTGGAGATTCAGCATCTGCTGGAACTGAGACAGAAAAGTCTGAAGGGTTTGACTCCTACCAATAAGATATCTTAAGCTTAAGCAACTCACGTAAAGGGCTTTATCCGATTAACTGAACTTCATAACAACAGCAATTGCTAAAACAACATGAAAAAAACAGTGATAGGTTTAATATTCATGTGTTCCGTTACGCTCGCCTTAAATGCTTTTGCTCTGCAATTTGTTAAAATTGATGAGAAGGGCAATCATTATTTCAGATGTGAAGGAAATTCAAGTCGGGCAATTAGTGTTAAAATCATTGACAAGGGTAAGTATAAGGTGCTTGCTCCTTATATCGGAAGAATCATTCATGCAACATCTGAATCAGAAGTTGCTTTGATGGTTTGCGGCGAAGCTGGCGAAAACAAAAAAGTTAAATAACCAAATACTTTTCCTCCTTCAGGGCCCTATTCCCTCCTCTCTTCCCATCAATTATCAGTTGCAAAGACCTGGTATTTGATGACACCATAAACGCGTATCACGTTCGAATTTCAGTTCCTTACAAGCAGATTGGGTAAAAAACGCAGGGATGGTTTTTATGATTCACGAAACAGCTATTGTTGATTCCAAGGCGGAAATTGGAGCAAATGTCACGATAGGGCCATATTCAGTGATCGGCCCCGACGTCAAAATAGGCGATGACACTCTAATTGAAAACCATGTCACCATCAAAGGCAAAACAACCATTGGACAGCGAAATTCAATTGGTCCTTACACTTCAATAGGACTTTCTGCTCAAGACAAACATCACAGAAATGAGCCAACTTTGGTGGAAATTGGGA
Organism: Pseudomonadota bacterium; assembly: GCA_022360105.1. The sequence continues at coordinate 1,207 of JAKSDL010000558.1, read as the reverse complement.
ATGATAACGAAATTCGTGAATATGTGTCTATCCATCGAGGAACATTTGGTGGCAAAGGAATCACCAGGGTGGGAGACAATAATCAACTCTTTGTCAGTGTACATCTTGCCCATGATACCAGTGTTGGTGATAACTGCATGCTGGCTAACAATACAACCCTGGGTGGTCATGTACAGATCGGCTCCAGTGTGGTTACGGGCGGTCTTTCCGGCTTTCATCAATTTACCAGAATTGGGGATTTTGCAATGCTTGGTGGTTATAGCGTTGCCTACCAGGATGTACCACCCTACACGATGTGCACGGGTACACGCGCCCAATTGTTAGGCTTGAACTTGATTGGCCTGGAAAGGAATGGGTTTGACAAAGTTGGAATCGAAGAGATTCAGAAAATATATAACATCTATTTCACGAGCGGCGTGGTTCCTAAAAAAGCCTTGGAACTATTAAAAACAGAAATAAAGCCGGGACCCATCCTAGACAGATTTGTCGATTTTGTCTCGGAGACCAAACGAGGAATCATTTCCAAATGATTTTAGTTAACATGAACCGGCCATTCCGGATCAATGAATTACCAGCTTTGCCGACTGCAAGGCTCTGCTTGGTTTAACTGGAAATCGTTTTATTGTTTTGTGTATAAAGCCCCGTATATCGAAATACTATTTGCTTTCGGAAGGAAATTGATTTTCCTTCTTATGGCAGGATATATTGAAATAAAAGCACAATTCGATAGAAGTATATTCAATAATCGGTTATTATAAATATTAAGTTTATTACTCAGGGTGTAAAACCATTAAAAAGACACTGGCAAATAATCTTAAAGTGATGGAAGGGAATCGTTTGATATAGAAAAACGAACCTGGTCACAAATGAGGTTATTGTGATGATGGAATTAGAGATGGAAAGGCAGTCTTCAGCCGAAACAGCTATATCTGAATTAAACCAGGAGTTTGCACAGCAATTTCCTATGCAAATATTGATAGCTGAAGATAATGTTTTAAATCAGAAACTTATTCAGAAGATGCTGAGAAGACTGGGCTATGAACCGGTCATTGTGGAAGATGGCAGTGAAGCCCTTGAAGCGGTAAAATCATCCTGTTTCAATCTCTTGTTAATGGATCTTCAAATGCCAAAAATAGATGGTATTGAAGCTACACGACTTATCATCGAACAAATACCCGAAGAAGATCGGCCAGTTATCATTGCATTA
>JAKSDL010000263.1 GCA_022360105.1 Pseudomonadota bacterium | reverse complement strand
CTGAAAGACATCAATCTTGAACTTGAAAAGGGTAAGGTATTGGGTGTGCTGGGGCCGGGTGGATCTGGAAAGTCAACTTTATGCCACCTTTTTAACGGCATTGTTCCCCATGCCGTTGATGGGGAATATCTTGGGGAAGTACGAATATTTGACCAGGACATTCGTCAGCTCCGAATTCAATCTTTATCAAAATCAGTCGGACGAGTGCTGCAAGATGCCGAAATGCAGATCGTTGGACGAATTGTGAATGAGGATGTGGCCTTCGGTATGCAAAACTATTTGGTTAATTCCGAGGAAATAAGACAACGGGTTCCTGAGGTACTAAATCAGCTGGGATTGAGCCATCTGTCTAATCGTCCCAGCGATCAATTATCCGGTGGAGAAAAACAGCGATTAGCCATTGCGGGTATCTGGGCAACGGAACCTGGGATATTGATTTTAGACAATCCTTTTTCGGAACAGGATGTGACAGCAAAAAGCAAACTTATTCGGCACTTGCAAGGAATGAAACTCCGGGGTAGTCCAACAATTATTCTGGTTGCCAGAGACATACAGGAGCTCGTACCACTCGCGGATGAGTTGGTTTATATGGAGCATGGACAAATCAGCTGGCGAGGAGAACCGAAAGACTTTTCCTCGCCTCCTGATCCGCTTCAGGAGCTTTACAGGAGTTCGGAACAGAGAAAAAAGGATTCGGATTCGAATAGCAAAAATTCCTGTTCATGCGATCCCGTTTTTGAAATCCGAAATCTCAATTTTTCCTATAACCCCTCCCTTCGGGTATTAAAGAACATCAATCTCAAGGTTAATGCAGGAGATTGTGTTGGAATAATAGGACCTAACGGATCCGGAAAAACCAGCCTGGTAAAACTCTTAATTGGCTTGAATCCGGTCTGTCCCAATTCAGTTTTATTTAAAAGACAAAAGCTTGAAACGATCTCACAAAAAGATTTGATGAAATCTGTGGGTTTTGTCTTTCAAAATCCGGATCACCAGTTGTGTGAAAACTCTGTGGAAGATGAATTAACTTTTGGTTTAAAAGCACGATCCTATAAAAAACCCATCATTACCCGGCGTTTGGCTGCCATGCTGGAATTGACAGGATTGGCAGATCAGCTCCATGATCATCCCTTTTCCCTGAGTCGAGGGTTCCGGCAAGTGTTAGCAATTGCCGGCATCGCTATTATGAAACCAGAGGTGATGGTGGTGGATGAACCCAATTCCGATCTTGATCCTCCAGCTACCAAAATAGTGATGGACATCCTTGATTTTTGCAGGAAGAAAGGAAGCACGATCATTATGGTTTCTCACGATATTTCATTGATTCAAAACTATTGCAACAGGGTAGTCGGTCTGCTGGAAGGTGAAATTGTTGTGGATTGCACTATATCACAATGGCTGAAAACTCCCTCATTAAGAGCCGGTAGTGGCTTGTTTAATGACTGGTAAAAAAATGAAAAGCCGACTTCCGGGATTGGATATACGCACCAAACTCACTCTTATCACTTGGGTGGTTACCTTTTGTTTTCTGTTCAATGATCCTTTGGCACATTTGCTAATGTTGGGGTTTTTGGTGAGCTATGCTGCCTGTATCCGGGAAAGAGCTATTTTTTTGAAAAGCCTGATTCCATTAGCCCCAATTTTTTTAATGATCGTCCTGTTTGCAGGATTCTCACCTTTGAGCAATTTTAAAAAACCTGAAAATCTTGAGCTATTGTTCTCAACGGAATCGGGAATGGGAATTTCGCTGGGAGGGTTGAAACTGGGGTTAACGTTTATTTGTCGTTTAATCAATATGGTATTTGCAACTCGAATGTTGTTCGTCGGTGAAGACATTGATCAATTTATGTCATTAACCCATAAGCTTCGTATGCCGTTTGGAATCGCATATGCCCTGGGTTTGGCATTTCGCTTTATTCCGGAATTGGAAAAAAAGCGGCAAATGATTATTACTGCCCGGAAAATCCGTGGTGCTGACTACGGTAAAAGTGGTTTGATCAACAACTACGTTCAACAACTCAAAGTGCTTGTTCCCTTGATGATCAATGCAATCATAATGGCTGAAAAATTAACCATCGGCTTACTTTGCCGGGGCTTTGCGTATGACAAACAACGAACCGAATTGAATCTTATAAAAATGAGGACAAGGGACTATTTGCTTATTCTTGTTGCCTCGATTTCCTGGATTCTAATGATATATTTTCGAACCAGGTATAATTGGGGGGTTTTGTAGTTTTTAAGTTGTCTGGATTATTTGTAAATTCAAAGAGAAGCAAGCCCGAAGAGATCACCAGGTCAAAAATGGCGGTTTAAACAGACCAGTTAACCATTGGATCACACACTTCAAAGTATCTTCCCCTAAAATCAAAGGATGGTTTTATCCCTTGGCAAAGCTGCTCCCTGTTTTTTGCACGCTTGTTAATATCTGATATTATAAATAAAACTGAACACAGCTTGCAGTCTCTATATTAATATATAATTAATTCAGTTAGATAAAATCTAATCGCCTGTATGCAATGATTAATGGAACGAGATATAGCAATGTCTCTTAATTGGTGATATAGTGGCTGGCTAAAACCCCCTTTGTTGATATACACATACAGTCTTTCCACGTTTTTTCCGTAACACCATAACTCATCGTTTAAAGAAACCCTCTGGAACAATTCAAAGCAAAAGCAATATCGGTATTGAAGGGAATATGAAAAAAGCAGGGATTAAGAACCAGTTCTACCTGGGTGTAGCGACAATTTTACTTGTCTGCTGCCTGGGAGTGTCCTGGTTTCAATATAAGAATATGCAGAATCAGGCGTTGTCCGAGGTTCACAAGAAAACGGAAATTTATCTGACAACCGCGTCGTCCATCCGCAATTATGTGAAAGATTCATTAAGACCCAGGATCGGTGAATTGCTATCAACCAACCAGTTTATTCTGGAAGCCATGTCAACGTCATTTATCTCCAGGGAGATTATGAATCGTTTAAAGGAGAGCTTCCCGGAATTCAAATACAAAAGGGCTGCGGTCAATCCGCGTAATGCCATCAATCAAGCTGATGAATTTGAAGTGGGGATAATTAACTGGTTTTCAGAACATCCGGATCAGTTCCAATGGAAAGGCATGATCAAGAAAAACGGTCTGTCCTACTATGCTCGTATGGAGCCAATACTGGTTGAAGAAGAGTGCCTGGCCTGCCATGGTGACCCCAAAGACGCACCCATGGATCTGATAGAAGAATACGGCGATAAGCATAGTTACGGATACAATGTGGGTGATGTTGTGGCTGCTGATACCATCTATATTCCTATGGATACTTCCAACAAACTAATCAAAGAAAAGACGATCTGGCTATTCTTGTTCGGTTTTGGTTCGCTGTTCTCTCTCCTGGCTATTTTTGTGTTGTTGTTTAACAGGACGGTTATCAAGCAGTTAAAACGCTTGCTGTTAAATTTAAAAAGCATCTATACGGATACGAATACCGAAGCGTCTCTAATAGAATTGAGCAATTCGGATGAAATAGAACAAATTCGGAAAGCCTTTGAAACAGTTACTAACGAACTGAAAACAGTTCACGAGGATTTAAAATCGTCGGAAGCAAAATACCGCACCTTGTTTCAGACATCTCCCAATGCAATATTTTTATGTGGCAACAGGGGTAACATTACAGAATTGAATATGGCGGGGGCTGCCCTTTTTGAAGTGGATGATCATCCCCCATCCCCTGCCAATGGTAATTTCAAGAGTTTCTTTAAAAATCCTGAAAATGCCGCCGAGTTCTGTGAAAAAGTAGAAAAAGAAGGTGCTGTTTTGAATTTGGAAACAGCTATGAAAACAGCCTCAGGAAAAGAGATTGATGTAATCATTTCCGCAAAATGTGTTGAGGATGAGGCCGGGAACTTTGCAGGAATTGAAGGGGTTATTCGGGATATCACAGAGGAAAAACTGCTAAACCGCCATCTGGCCAGAACTGAACGGCTGGCTTCCGTAGGTCAGTTGGCTGCCGGAGTTGCCCATGAGATAAACAATCCCCTGGGAATCATTATGTGCTATGGGGACCTGATAACCAAAAACAAATCGTCAAATGAGCAGGTGAAAGATGATATTGGAGTTATTCTCAAGCATGCCAGGGGTTGCAAGACTATCGTTGAATCGTTACTTAATTTTGCCAGGGCTTCTGAAACAACCATGATTAAAGCGGACATCAACCAATGTGTGGATGAGATCTTCTCTGTTCTGCAAAACCAGGCGAAAAAGAGCAATATCACCTTCCAGCAATCTCTTGATGAAGGTTTGCAGCAATTTTATTTTGATGAATACAAAATCAAGCAAGTACTGATGAACCTGCTGTTAAACGGTATTCAAGCAATGCCTGAGGGTGGCAGCCTCAAAGTGACCTCCAGATTGGAAAAAGAAGACAATAAAATAACAATTGAGGTGAAAGATACGGGCACCGGCATTGCTGAAGACAATCTGGACAGGATTTTTGAACCCTTTTTCACCACAAAAGGAACCAGTGAAGGAACCGGTCTGGGTTTATCTGTCAGCTACGGCATTGTCAAACAGCATAACGGAGAGATCAAGGTATCCAGTCAAAAAAACGTGGGAACAACTTTCTCTATCAGTCTTCCTTTCGTTAACCATCTTAACTGAACCCAGAGAAATCTGATGAGTGATACTATCCTGATTGTTGATGATGAAACCGATCTTTTGGAGGGATTGAGACGAACCATTACTTCGGAATTGGATTGCCATTGTTTAACGGCAACCAATGGGGAAGAGGCATTAAAGGTCGTCACATCCAATCCGATTGATTTGGTGTTAACCGACATCAATATGGCTGGAATGGATGGAATAACCCTGCTCAAAACCATAGGTGAAAATGATCCGTCCATCACCGTCATAATGATGACGGCCTACGGAACCATAGAAACAGCTGTGGAAGCCCTGAAAAAAGGAGCTTACGATTTTATTCAAAAGCCCTTCGAGTTTGAAGACTTGCTAAGATTACTCAAAAAGGGTGTTGAGCACAATCGACTGGTCCGTGAAAACAACAGGTTACAACAACGACTGTGTGAAGTGGGGCCCATGGAAAGCATGATCGGCAAAAGCAGCCGGATGCAAACCGTGTATAGTCAAATCCGCACACTGGCAAAAACAGATGTGACTGTTTTGATCCTGGGAGAAACGGGAACAGGAAAAGATCTGGCTGCCCAGGCCATACATGCCAGCAGCAATCGTCGCAATAGACAACTGGTGACTGTTAATTGTCCGGCCCTGCCGGATAATTTATTGGAAAGCGAGTTATTTGGCCATCTCAAGGGAGCATTTACGGGTGCCGACTCCAATAAACGAGGATTGTTTGATCAGGCAGAAGGCAGCACGATTTTTCTGGATGAAATTGGGGATCTGCCCCTGTCTTTGCAAACCAAGCTGTTGCGAGTTTTACATAATCAAGAAATTAAACCGGTCGGCGCAGAACAAACCCATCAGGTTGATGTAAGAGTCATAGCAGCTACCAACCAGAATCTGGCAGCAAAAATTCAAAGCGGAGAATTCAGGGCAGATCTTTTCTATCGTTTGAATGTAGCCTCACTCAACATGCCGGCTTTAGCCGAAATCCATGAAGATATTCCACTGTTAGCCAATCATTTTCTTGCCAAAGCTGCCTGTGAATTGAAAATCGAACCAAAGAGCCTGTCACCTGATGTGCTCAATCATCTACTTTTAAGAGACTGGCCCGGTAATGTTCGTGAGCTTGAGAATACCATCAGGGGGTGGTCTGCAACCATTCCCGACGAGAAGATTCAAATGCGACATGTTATCCAAATTCCTAAGAATGATGAAGCAATCCAGCCGGACATCCCTTTTGAGGGACCTTACAAAGAGCTGAAAGAGAGAGTCATTGAGAGTTTTACGCGTTCTTATGTCACTCGT
>JAKSDL010000563.1 GCA_022360105.1 Pseudomonadota bacterium | reverse complement strand
TTCTACTATTCCTCAGTTGCCATTTATAAAACACTTGAGAGCCTGTTAATCGTATGTTTAGGATTGATCTGGTAACGCAGTGTTACGTATTTGTTTGTTCTGTTTCTTCATCGGAACAAGCTGAAATTGAGACCGCAGTACTCAATCCAGGACCAGCAGTTTTTCGAGCGCTTTTTAAATAACTGTGAAATCAGGTCTTATTGCAGTAAAATTAGCAATTTAGCAAAACAGTAACCTAGCTGATACATGATTTTTTTTGAATATTATCAGGAGCAGAAAATGGTACGAACGATCATCGACAGGTCAACACTTAAAGTTATCTTCATTTTTTCTATAATTCTCTGTTTTTATTCAAATCCCCTTTCGGCTCAGGATTGTGGAGATTTATGTGTTCCCGTTTACAACAGTTATCCTGAAGCCTCTGAAACCATCTATTTGATGTTTGACGGTGAAGTGCCCTACTCCATGAATGAGGGTGACGATGATCCAAATGCCTTTAATCAACAGGAACTGGAGGAGATTAAATATATTTGGGAAAGAGTGGCGGAAAAATTCCGTCCCTTTCCGGTTAACGTGACAACAGACCCACAGCGGTATGAAGACGCGTCGATCAATGACATACCAAGAACCCGCGTCTATCTCAACACTGCAGGATATGGGGGTGGTTCCGGTTCGTTTTTTTCTGCCTCGGGCGGGGGGTACGTTTTTGCCAGAACCGGGTTGCCACACAATTTAGCAGGACTAGCAGGACATGAACTGGAGCATAGTTTTCGTATGCATCATAGTCACTGCAGTGATAGAAATGAGGTTTTCTGGGAAGCTATGACGTGGGGGGCCCACAATGACGGCCTTGTGCAATGGAGCAAAAGTGAATGTATGCCCAGTGATTTCGGAAACCGGCAACGGGAGCCCTTGGAAATCATCTCCTCGGTTGCATCAAATGCAATCGGGTATAAAACAGATGATCATGGGGATACTTATTTGACAGCAACGCCTTTTACCTCGGCGATGCTGAAGAACGGTGAAATCGATGTAAACCGGCATACCGGCATTATCGAGAGAAACACTGATATTGACATCTTCAAACTTAGTTTACGTAGTGGTGACGTTAACTTAACCATTCGTCCTACGGTTGTGGGGCATGGAACCTTACACGCCTATGCGGAGCTTTACAACGCAGACGGAACATTGGTTGCCCATTCAAATCCTCTGTCCATCATTGCTGATATTGATACAACACTTACGACACCGGGGTTCTATTATCTGGTGGTTGATGGTATCGGTCGCGGTAATCCTGAAGAAAACACGGGTTATTCAGATTACGGTTCCATTGGAGGGTATGTGATCCGGGGAAGTTTTCCAGAAGACACACTGAATCCTCCACAGCTCACAAAAGGATTAACCAGGATTGAGAATCCTTCAGGGGGAGCAGAGGTAGAGTTCCAGGGCCTGCTGCAGGTGCCGGAAGATTCACTTTACCGTTTTGATTCTGCTTCATTGGCTGCTGTAAAGCTCATAGTCGGGAACGAAGTTGCTTTAGACATGGGGTCAAACTCCGGGCCTGTTTATTTATCCGCCGGGCTGCACCCTGTTAAAGCCTCTTATTTTGCAGGATCATCTCTCACTTTTGATATCCAGTACGCGGAACGGGGGATTCGTCAGAAACGGATACCCAACGAGGTGCTTTACCCATTCAACCCCGTGCCTGCAGCACCCACAGCCAGGGATGACCGATATACACTGATCGGTGAAAATTTGACGATT
>JAKSDL010000799.1 GCA_022360105.1 Pseudomonadota bacterium | reverse complement strand
TGGCAGAGTTGCCCCATATCAGTGTAGTTGGCATCGCAGGTCCGGGAGATGCCTTTGCCGAGCCGGAGTTGACTTTGAAAACCTTTGAATTGATACGACAAAGGCACCCGGAGCTTATGTTGTGCCTTTCCTCCAACGGTTTAAATATTCAAGCGTACATCAATGATCTGGAAGCACTTGCAGCCAGGTTTGTCACATTGACGGTTAACGCCATCGATCCTGTGATCGGACAGAAGATCTACAAACATGTGACATGGAACGGAAAACGGATCACCGGTGAGAAAGCAGCTCAACTACTGATTGAAAACCAGCTGGCAGCTATTCGCTTGTTGAAGGCCAAGGGATTTGTGGTGAAGATCAATTCGGTTGTCATCCCCGGCATTAATGACTGTCATGTGCCTTTTCTGGCAAAAGTCCTGGGCGGAATGAAGATAGACTTTTTGAATCTATTGCCCCTGATTCCCGTTTCAGGGACAAAAATGGAAACCATCAGGCCACCAACTGCAAAAGCCATCAAAGCTCTCAAGGAGCAAACAAGCCGATACGTGACTCATATGAACCACTGCGTGAAATGTCGATCCGACGCAGCAGGGCTTTTGGTGGTCTGAATATTTCCGCGAAAAACACTTTATTTTTTTGCAGGGAGGTGTGTTTTTTGGGTTTGACTGATACTTCAATGGTTCACCCCTTTTGTTACACAGGGCAAAAACGTGATGTCCTGAAAATAGTCAAAAAAAGATTGCTGCAAAATCTACCGGATAAAAATTAGCGATTTAATTGAAATAGTTTGATAATTTCGGTGCTGATCGCTTTTTGAAAAAAAAGTTCACAAATCGCATTCAAGCTAGCTCAAAAAAAAAGCAAAAAAACCTTTTCTTTTTAAAATCTCCTGATTTATTACTTAAATGTAGAAAAAAATAAGTAAAAACAGGAACATGACAACTTCACAAAATGTGAAATTGTCATGTTGAACTCCTCTAAAAATTGGAGAATTTCCTGCATACCTTTTTAAAAATCAATATATTTGTATTAACTTATATATTAATTGTGAAAAAGTTTTTACCAGTGTCGTCTGATTATACCGCCTCTTTGTCCAAAGCCCCACTAGATAGACCGCTATATTGAATTACATAAAGAACTTTGTTACTATCCAACTCAATTTTTGTGACTGCTTTCCATCCAAAATAAAGGTAAAAGTTGAACAATCGGGGAATACACGTTGCGTAAACTCTGGCAAAATTGCCGGAACTAAGTTGCGTGTCAAGGAGGCTCATGACCGGACGAAAAGTTTTGATGGGATTGCGACCGGGAAGCTTCCTGATGTAGAAATTTAAAACTTCAAGACTTTTAAATTTGTTAGGTGGATTGTATCCCATGGATTCGATCTGAAACTTATTTTTCCAGTTAAAATTCAGGCTTATTCCAGACACAACTTGATTGTTGGCGTTTTTGAGGAGATACCTCTTCAAATCATAGTACTCAGGTGCTGGTGCCATGCATTCATTTTTCCTATCAACAATGTAGTTATTCATGACCCAGCTAGTTGGTTGGCTGCGAAAGCTTTCATACAGGTAATGATCAAAATGGTTTACATCTTTACCGCTAGCAACTGAAAATTCCATATGGCTCCTTTTATGAGTATGAATTGGATTAATAGAAGGATAGTTTCAATTTCACTCTTCTTCTTTTGCTTATGGTTCCTATCCTATCGAATAATAATCAATAATATTAATATAGAAGCAGTTCCAGCAGAAAATGGAGTGATCGATTTAAGAGGCTTCGATTTGGATCGCAATGTTGTCTCGCTGTCAGGGGATTGGCAGTTTTATTGGGGCGAGCTGTTTGAACATCATAGGAAAAAACCCGGTAGTGTGAACTTTGGGAATATTCCAAGTTCATGGAATAGATATGGAAAATCCTGGGAAGGCTTTGGAACTTATAAAGTAAAATTATTGTTCCCTGATAACAACACCGTTAGTGCTTATTCGCTATATCTAAACAGAGTTGGAAGTGCTTATAGGTTGTTTATTAATGGGGTCGAAAGGGGAGGTAATGGAGTCGTTGGGGAAACCTTTGAAACTGAGGTTCCTCATAGGCAAACAAAGAGATTTGGCTTTGACGTTAAACCTGGCTCGGAAGTCATACTGGTTATTCAAGTCAGCAATCACATTCATGCTACCGGGGGACTTAAAACGGGAATTCTCCTGGCTTCAACAGAAAAACTGGAGACGGTTGCACTGCATTTCTTTTTAGTCGATTGCATCTCTGCGATCCTTATCCTTTCACTAACTTTAATTTATTCATTCGTTTATGTTTTTAGGCCGGATCCGGTTTTCCTAAAATTTTCTATTTTTTTAGTCCTGGTATGCCTTTATGTACTTGGTACCGGAGAAAACATTCTGATGACTGTTTTTCCGTGGATTCCTTATACCTTCTTTATGAAGTTGATTCATGTTGCGACGACCTTCCACATCGTCTTGTATAACCTGGTCCTGGTGAGGAATTTTAGAATTAGCGATCATCTATTTCTCTACCACTTTATTAATGTGGCGTCGGTGATATATGGTCTGATCGTCGTCTTCTTTTCAGTAAAAACCTTTGTTACCGTCCTTCCACTTTTTCACATTGTTTTGTTAATTGCCGATGTTTACTGGCTGTATTTGTTGCTGAGATTATCTCGAGTAAGTAAAGACGCACTAATTGTTTTTGGTGGGGTATTTTGTTACACGGTGACTGTCATTCTTGAGATTGCCTACGTCAACCAACTGACTCACAATCCCAGAATCATACCCTTAGGATTTCTATTTCTCACTTTCTCTTACATCCTTGTTTCAGTTAAAACATTCGCGAATTCTTATTACCTGGTCGAAAAAGCCGAAAATGAGAAACTGATTGCGATCGAGGTGGCCAGGGAGCATCAAACTAAAAACAAGATACTCACTCAAACATTGACTAAATCTGAGGCTATCTCGGAAATAGAAAGGATTCGGAAAACCCTGGATTCAATTTCCTATATTGTTTCAGAACTTGGCGGTTGCTCTGTTTACGATGACAATGGTTTGTTCTTGTTTGATGTTGATTTAACCTTAAAGAAGATTGAAGAGATTTTCGGCCCCGGGGATCTGCTCGTTCGATGTGCGAAGGGATATGTGGTCAATCCGTCCAAAGCCCAAAAAATGGTGAGAAGTGGCCGGCGTCTGGAGCTGGTTTTTAATAGCCCGGAAATCAAGGGAATCACGGTTGGTCACAAGTATTTAAACAACATGCAAAAATACCTGGCGAAAAACTAGGATCTCAAAAAACAGGTAAATTTCTAATAACAGTTTAAATTATTTCAGATAGATGAATTAAAACTAGCTGTTCATTCAATGAGGAGATTCCAGCCAGGAATTACCATAAACTGCCGCCCTGATTGTTTTGCATTTGCTCTGAAATGTACCGTAAAACGTTTAAGTAAGCTGCTTCACGTAATTTACTCTCGGATTCAAAATTGCAGTGGGTTACTCAATTCTACCAAAGGGCGTTCCACTTTCTGCGAAATGTTTTAATGTGGCTGGTTCTTTAAAATCACTGAGATTATTATCAAAAACACATTCGATGCCGGCTACAAAAAAAACCTTCTTGACGATTCGGCGCATCAACAGTTAATGATTAGGCTCGAAGTCAGGAATTTGGGGGCTGAACAGTGTTAGCGCATATCATGAAGATGTAAAAACATTGTAAATTTAGTTGGTTATTTCTCAGGGTTTTTCGACTGCTGTCGGTAAAACAAGCAAAAAAAACAGAATACGCCCCCAGCGTTTCTTGACATGAAAACACGTCGATTGGAGCAGAATGACTCTGTGCCCAAACAATAATAACGGCGCTGCGTTGAACAATATTTTTTGGAGGGTTTTATGTCTGGTTTCATTTCTCGATCATTAGCAACGATTGCCTTTTTATTGACAGCGAGTCTCTTTTTTAACGCTTATGCTGCTGAAGATTGTCCACGAGGAACACTGGATAAGCAATATTGCGATCGGAATGGTGATCTCGTGGCTGATCTGCCACTTGATCCTAAAGACTGGGTTGATCCCAGTACCATCATCTTTTCCTACACACCTGTAGAAGATCCGGCGGTGTACGCCAAGGTCTGGGATGGCTTTATCAAGCATATGTCAAAAGTTACAGGTAAAAAAGTTGTGTTTTTTCCGGTTCAATCCTATGCGGCTCAGTATGAAGCGATGCGTTCCGGTCGCTTACATATTGCCGGAGTTAATACAGGTGGAAACCCAGTGGCTGTGTCATGCGCCGGTTTTGTACCTTTTGCCATGATGGCCTCGAAAGATGGTTCTTTTGGTTATGAGATGGAAATCATTGTTCCCGCAGGCAGTGACATCAAATCTCCGGCGGATATCAAGGGACGGACCCTCACATTCACCTCTCCTACGTCCAATTCAGGCTCGAAAGCACCATCGGCACTTTTAAAATCGGATTTTGGGCTGGTCAAAGACAGGGATTTTAAAACAAATTATTCCGGCAAACACGACAATTCCGTGCTCGGAATTGCTAACAAGGATTATGAAGTAGCCACCGTGGCAAACTCGGTGATGAATCGAATGTTTGATCGTGGCGTTGTGAAACGAAATCAAATAACCACTATCTATAAATCCGCCACTTTTCCAACAACCGGTTACGGGCATGCTCATAACCTGCACCCGGTAGTTGCGGCCAAAATCAAGCAAGCGTTTTTCACTTTTGAGTGGGAAGGTTCCGACTTACAAAAGGAATTTCAAAAGGAGGGCAAGTTTGTTGGCATCCATCATAAATCTGATTGGGCTGTGATTCGCAAAATTGATACCGCAAACGGTATCACCTATGATTGCAAATAATCATTAACACAGAATTCTGGGACCGCTTATGACAAGCGGTCCCAGTTCCTCCTGAATTTCACTGACAAATAGAATCTTAAAATGCTTCGCATTGAAAATCTGGTAAAACGATACAAAACAGGGGATGAAGCCCTGAAAGGTGTTTCCCTGGAAATACCCAAAGGACAAGTGATGGCGCTGATTGGCCCATCAGGAGCCGGTAAAAGTACCTTAATTCGCTGTGTGAACCGCCTTGTCGAACCAACTTCCGGAAAAGTCTGGCTGGATGATCTGGAGCTGGTCTCTTTAGGCTCCAGGGCATTGCGACGGGCTCGACGGCGTATGGGAATGATTTTTCAGGAATACGCCTTAGTCGAGCGTTTATCCGTAATGGAAAATGTGCAATCCGGTCGCTTGGGTTATGTAGGTTTCTGGCGCAGTTTTTTCAGAAAATACCCCCAGGATGACATCGACGCAGCGTTTAGATTGCTTGAACGTGTCGAACTTGACCATATGGCGGATAAGCGCGCCGATGAACTTTCCGGAGGTCAGCGTCAACGAATTGGCATCTGCCGGGCACTCATCCAGAATCCGGAATTGTTATTGGTGGATGAACCTACGGCAAGTCTTGATCCCAAAACCTCACGCCAGATAATGCGCCTGATCTGTGATCTTTGTGAAGAACATCAGCTCGCAGCCATTGTTAATATCCATGACGTCCATCTCGCCCAGATGTTTGCCTTAAGGATTGTCGGCCTGCAGGAAGGGACAATCGTGTACGACGGACCCCCTAACAGCCTCACGCC
>JAKSDL010000787.1 GCA_022360105.1 Pseudomonadota bacterium | reverse complement strand
TTTAAACATGACATATTTCAATCTTCTCAGTTGGCTCACCTTCAGTCTTGTAATTATCTTCAATCATTCAAATCGACTTTTTCCCTTATCATAATGTGTATTTTGACCAGCATCATTCTTATCTTTATCGTTTTTGTCTTTCCCCGGTACAAATTATAACTCAAATTTCGCACCTTACTGTTCACTTATCTTCTGTTGTATTGCAGATTTCATAAACCATACAACCAGTGAAAGAGAAGACAGAAGCCGGAATTCAGAATAAATGCCGTACGATTTATGGGACACTCACGATAAAACTAGCAGGAACAAGTGACTAGGCTGTTGAAAAGTTGCAAAAAGTTCGAGAAATGCTTTGAAAAACAAGCAAAATTGTTCTAAGTTGGGTCTGCTTACACTGATATAGAATTCAGGCATCAATGCTGCTTTCCGAAAGAATCACCAATGTCAATCAAGCTGAAAAGACAGGTAAAGGAACTACCGATAATTGAAATTGATTTTGGAAAATACAGGTCTCAAGGAGAATTAAGCACATGAAATTATTATCAATTCTTAATATTAACAGAATTGCTACCAAAATTTGGATCATGCTGCTGGTAAGTATCGGCGGTATCGCGTTTTTTGTTGTGGCGTTTTATTTTCTGGGACAGCGCTCAAACGACGCCTTGAAACAGATCCATGAAAAAGGGTTTATCATTTTGGACAATGTCCGGGCGATGCAGTTGATTTCGCGTTCGTTCACACCGGATCGATATGAAAACATCGATGATCCGATCAGTGCCGGTATGATCTTAAGTGAATCCCTGGCGGAGATCGAAAGTCTCTGGTTGGAAATTCAAAAGGCGGAAGGCGCGGATGAACAGGAAGTAGCCTTTGAAGAGGTATTTAACACCTTTAAACAGCATTCCCGCGATTATCAAAAAGCTAACCTGGACCCTGCAATAACCAATGTGTCGGATTTCAATCAGCGCTGGTCTGTCTCCAGACAACGCCTGATCGACTTTTTGGATCAGCTCGCAGCAAACAAACGGGAAGCTACCTTTCAACTCTATCAAACTGAAAAGCAGTTTCAGGAACAAGCCACGCGATTAATTATTATCCTGTCTTCGATTGGTGGTTTGCTCTTCGCAGTGCTTTCCATTTGGAATATCTCCCTGATCACCAAACCCCTGGCCAAAGTGATCAATATGATTCATGACCTGGGTGACGGTAAATTTTACGCTCGAACCAAAATTGCGGGGCAGGATGAGATTTCCCAGGTGGCACAGACCCTGGACGAACTTGCGGAACTACTTTCAGGAATGTTCAGTAACTTTATTCAAAACTCCAAAGTCCTTGGAAATTCCTCTGAGGAAGTATCCACTTCTACCATCCAAATTGAAAAAGCGACCGACAACATTGCCCAAAACGCCAACCAGGAAGTGCAATTGTTAAATATGAGTCGTAACCTGATTCTGGGAATTACTGAGACATTGAATACCACCACGGAGGAAATCAACGATCTTCAAAAGATTGCGAGTTCAGCGCAAAAAGAAACTGAAGCAGTGACCGACTCGATCACCAAAGTTGATGAATCCATGTCAAAAATTCAGGACAGTGGAATCCAAATTGAGGATATTGTGGGCGTAATTACCGACATTTCCAACAGAACCAACCTGCTTTCCCTCAATGCTGCAATTGAGGCTGCAAAAGCAGGAGATTACGGAAAAGGTTTTGCGGTTGTAGCGGACGAGGTAGGAAAGCTGGCTGAAAAAAGTGCTACCTCAGTTATCGAAATCCAGGAACTGATCGAAACCAGTACCAGTAACATTCAAGTTGGTACCGAGGTCATCCAGGATACCAGAAAAGTATTACAGCGAATCATCAAGCTGGTGCAGCAGATCTCAAATATGACCAATGAAGCTGCAGAAAAGCTGACCGAGCAAAACAGAACCATGACTGAAATCGCCCACTCTGCCGAAGGTGTGGTGAGTATCAGTGAGCGCAACTCCAGTTCCGCCCAGGAACTCTCCGGAACAGTGAAACAAATTGCACGAACTATGGAGTCGTTGCAGGAAATGGCTGATAAAATTAACGATCAGCTTTCAAGTTTTACGGTTTAGTAATCACAAGGATACTGAACTCCAATCAATTCAATATGCTGCCAGAACAAGTCCAAGCTATCTGGCAGTTCCTTCGAAAATAACAGGCAATACCTCCCAATCGCTGGTCAAAAAATTGCAAGTTTTCCCAGGAATACTGCTTCTATTTAAATTCAGCGGAGCCCGTTCAAGTAGTTTTTAGAGCTCTTTGAGTGAAACAGATAAAACTTAACTCCCTTTTTTTCTTTAAGATGAAAGTCATTCGCCTGTTTGTTTTGTTTTTCATTGTGTTCATGCTTCCGATGGCCAATACCTACGCCTGGAACCTGGAAATTGGTGTTCGCGCATTAATTCCAAGAATCGGCACAGGTGTTCAGGAATATGAAGATAAAGACGGCAACAAAAACACCTTCAAACCAAAGGTGGAAAGCACTGCTACCGGCCAATCCTATCACTTGGGTTTAAGGCTGGATAGCTGGCAGTTGGATTATGACAGTTCCAAATTTACCTTTGATTCCTCCCTTGCGGCTGGCGATGTAGTGCCTGTCGATACCGACCTGGAATGTACTATTACTGAAAGCAGGTTGGGGATAAATTACCACATTGAACGAGAATTGGCGGGATTGTTTGCCGGAGCAGGCTATACCAGCGTCAAGGAAGAAATAAAGTCCGATGACAATACCTGGGTTTTGGAAGAATCCAGACCCTATTTAAAAACGGGATTTGATTTGATAATCAATTCAATCACATTGCG
Organism: Pseudomonadota bacterium; assembly: GCA_022360105.1. The sequence continues at coordinate 39,047 of JAKSDL010000787.1, read as the reverse complement.
TTACGAAATGATTGTTTATTCTTTGGGTGAACACAATATTCAGGTCAATTCGCTGGCATTCCTTCTGGTGTTTTGATTGTTGTTTTATACCACCTTACCAGGCAAAAAATTCACTTTCCTATTCTGTTTCCATTGAAAAAAAAGCTTCCAGTGCAGACGATGCATTTCTTTGAATAATTCTGATGTTGCTTTCGTTTTCAGAAAGCACATTCAATGCGAAATATTCGGCTGTTAACAGTCGGTCATACCAAGCCATCGACTCAAGATCTCTGGAAACATCCTGCTGCAGATTATAGAAATTCACACCTTTTTGTTCGAGTTTCTTTTCTGCTTCCATACCCTGGTTGATCAAATGATAACAATAGATCACGTCTCCAATCAATTTGACAATTCTGTCGGCCCATAGACTGGATAACCGGGGATCAACCTCTTCACTGCCCTGGGATGCTTCAGCACCTTTTTTGAGGTCGTCAACCAGAACAATGATTCCCCCGATATAATCCTGCCAGACCCTGATCGCTTCCTTCATAGGCTCAGACCTGGCTTCGTTTACTTCCACACTGCCAAATTGCTTGATCAGATGATCAATCATACTACCTTTCTTATAATGGACTATCCGGTCCAGCAATTCTTGGGCTACCAGGTCATTGGCACCACCAAAAAGCGTTGCTGCCTGCAGATTACGATAGCTCCGCCCTGTGATATTTTTTTGGGTGTATGCCAGTTTCCCAAAAACCTGAACCGCCCGACTGATAGACGTCAGTCCACTCTGACTGGCATGCACCTTCAAAATGCCGGTATAGATATCGGTAAGATCCGAGAAGAATTCCTGTTGTTCCTCACCCCCATGGATACTGCAGTCGCTGAAAAAGGCTATGGAATAGACAGCTGCCCGACTAGCCTCGGTTACAGCTTTCATATACATGATATGATCAGCGATATGCGGATAAGTAATCAAAGGAGCTGTTTTCTTTTTTTTTTTTTTTTTGGAATTGGATTCCAGCGACGCATATTGCAACGTTTCCTGAAAAACCTGCCCCGCGAGAGCAACCCCCTGTAATGCCAGTTGCGATCTGATTCCATTCAGGGACTTATATAAATCTTTTTCACCTTCTCCGGTTATACACAGCAAATGACCTTTGGAAGGCCCCTTTTTTCCAAAAGATACGGTACAAAAAGGAACTTCCTTTAAACCAATTGGTTCGTGGCAGCTTTCAATGCCCACGTTATTATCGATCCCGTTGAACTGATGAGGTGTTACAAACCATGCCAGTTGCTGGTTTTTGGAGTCCGGCACATTAAACCGACAAAGAACCAAGTGAACGACATTGTTGGTTAGCTGATGACTGCCGGCCACGGTAAACATTTTTGTTGCGTTGATTAAATAGTCTCCGTTTTCCTCTTTTGCAGTAGCTTCAATCGCTTCCCAGTCACTATCCGTCAGGGGCTCAGTTATGCTAAACGTACCGCTCCATTCTCCCGTGAACAGCTTTTGACAATATTGCTGTTTAACGCTATCACTTCCCAGACGCTCAATTAAATTGGCAACCTCCAACGTCAACATCAAAAAGTAGTAAAAAGAAGGATTAGCGATAAAAAGTATTTCCTGAATGGCAACTTTAACCGTTTCGGGAAAATTCCTGCCACCATAGCTGCCTGGTATCAGCATTTCCAAAATTCCGGATGCTGAAAGCTGCTTCCAGGCATTTCCGAACCCATCCGGAACCTTGATTGAATCGGGTTGATATAATACGTCGCTTTCTTTTGGTAGTTTCTCCAGTACATCTGCCGCAAATTTCTCGGCCTGTTGCACCGCTTCGAGAAATTGCTCCGGCGTATGCTGTCGGAAAGCTTTGGCATGGGTTAAAACATTAATTTTGATAACATCTTCAAACAGAAATCGAATCTCATCCGTTGTTGAATATATTCCATTCTTTTTCATCGGCTGCACCTGAATTGGCAAGTCAGTTTTTTGGTTGGCTTTGTGTTGTTTAGCTGTCGGCTTCAATGTTTGATGTTCGGATTCAACTTCTTGAGACCGGGGAATAAGATATATGATTATTCGTCTCTGACATCAGTGAGTCTAGTACATTCGTACCAACAGGACAAGCAGATAAGGAAAGTGTTTCATACCGATGAACACACTGTATGAAGGAATTGGAGCTCAGGTCGATCCGAATTAGGGGTTTGCCGGTGCAGATGCAGGAGCTTGCTAACCATTTGGATTCCCGGGTCCTTCAGGAGGTAAAACCGGTTCCTTGGCTCTTGGTTCTTCGGGCTTGGGAGTGGGATCTTTTGGTTTTTGAAAGGTGCCTTCATAGGGAACCCGAATTAATTGGGTCAAATCGAATTTCCAGATATTGTTTTCCAGAATTACCGGAAATACCATGTATTTGCGCACCTTGCGCATAACATTTACTTTGTTCTCAAATTCCTGCCAGAAATAAATGACAGCGTAATTCAAATACAGAATATCTACCTTTTCGATCTCTACCGGCTTCAAAGTTGGTTTCCACTTTAACTCAACCATTCTCTGGGCAAACTCTCCCCTGGAAATTCGCTGATGACTTGCCCGTTGCCCGAAATCATACATTTCAAAATACAGCTCTTCATTCCAGGTATCGATCAACAGATCAAATCTCTCCTCGATATTTTCCGTCATCAACTTGATTTCATGTTGATTGAATGCCGCTTGCAGATCGTGGCTGAATGATATGGCCATCGTCAAGGCAGCAATCAGCAGGAAAGATCGTAACAATATATTCAATTTATGATTTTTTGAACTCATCTGGCTGCGATAAAATATACTTCTCATAAAACAGCTTGAGAAAAGCCTTTTGGTTGTCATCGATATATTCAAATCGATAACCTCGGTCCGTAAACTCCCAGAATTTTCTGTCTTCAATAGAAAGCAATGAATCACGCCACCTTAAAAGCTGTTTTAACGTGTCTTTTTTAAGGTCTTGCACAAAAATTGGTATCAGTTCTCCATCACCTTTGGAAAGCAGGTAGCTTACAAGAATCAATTGCGCCGTGCGTACCCCGTCATACCAGACCATATCCCTTTTCTTGTCGACTTTGTCCTCCAAAGCCATGAAGATCAAAAGCAATTCCTTGATATTCTCCAAATTTTTATCATAGGCCGTAGCGACAAGGCTTCCCAGGTCGAATGCAGCAGTCAGCAATACAAACCCTAATCCTTGTTGCAAGCAGGTTTCACCATAATATAAAAAATGTCCCAGGATCTTCGCAGAAAGCTTGGTATCATATTCAAAAATCGATTCTGTTAGCAGCCTGTACTGGTAAAACAGATTAAAGATTGCCCGTATGTTTTTCGCATTGATAGAAACCCGGATGAAGGTGTTAAAGAACTTAACAGCCATTTCCAAAAGACCGTCATCCCTGGTTTTGATCGCCGCCTCACCAATAATTCTGGTATTGTTTGCTATGGCACTAACCGCATCAGACATATTGTTAATGCAACTGCGGTAGATCAATTCCATATCCATGAAGGCTTTCGCTTCCACCCACAGGTGTTTGTCGCAAAATTCCTCATAAAACTCGGAAGAAATTCCAATAAATTTGTCTTGAGATACCAGAAACCATGACTTGGGAAGCTTATGCTTGTGTTGGAGATAATCCAACAGCATCTCTCTTGTCTGGTTAATTGCCATTAGTCCCAGGTTGCGGTCCATCTGTGAAATGGCACTCAATGCAGTATCCGTAACCTGTTCAAAAGAGGTGGCAACATCATTCTGATACTTTTTAAGGTCGGAATAGTTTTTCTTCTCTGTTGCATGAGCAATAGAGTTTCGACTGTTTTCCTGGATTGATGAGAGCAAGTTGGTCGGGGTCAGGAATTTAAATACAAACAGAAAGTAGGGTCCCAGCAATGAAATTTCCAGCAGGGTCAATATCAGCAGAATCTGGATGGCAAAAGCAGGATAAAACTCATCCTTGATTGCATAGGTAATGATAATAGCATAGAGAAGCGAACACACCATCAGGATGAAATACATGCGGTTCACTTTATCCGCCAAAAACAGATCGATCAGTCGTGTTCCGTAACGTTGCGCTGCAAGCTGGAGAACAATCGCAACCACCGTTATCATCAGCCCCAATATGGCAGCCAGAAGTTCGATAAATGCGCCGATAGCATCACTGACATGGGCCGGGTCCGTGGATAAGACGGTGGAGATAAACGGCAGGCCTGTGGCCTGCCAATCAAAAGCAACAAACGCGTAAACAAGATAGATAACGAGAGTTAACCCCAGGAAGAAAAAAACCATCCCACCCCAGAAAATAAGCCCCTGCCAAACCGATTCTTTTTCGACAAGTGAGTTCCTTGTGGTGAACATCCCGTTTTTCACCAGGGTGTCCTGGCTTGTCTGGCGTTGCGTTGTGAGTGGGTTTGAACTACTGGTTGCCATTGATTGATCTGTTTCCATATTCGATTATTTCTATTGAGCAAAAGCTAAAGGGCTGATTAGAAATGGATCATGCGTAAAAAAACCTCAGTGTACAGTATTTTTTAACTGAAATGTATTACAATCCTTTGATTTCCCGGATTCTCCATCAGATAACTTTGACTTAAAGCAATGTCTGTCTTATATTTTGTTTCCGGGTTAAGCAAACCCAGCTCTTTTTTGGGTTGGATGTTAATCATCCTCAACAACCTCCCAGTATTTCATAGCCGATTTGTTGACGACCTTTCCGTTTTTCAATCCCAAATGGTCGGAAGTATGCCACCTGAGCTGATCGATTAGGAATTCGCCATCCGGAAAGGTTATTTTAATCGTCTGTTTTTCGGATATTATTTTGCTGAGCATGATCGCATCATGGGCGATCTGTGGTTTTGCTTTTTTATCTGACATGTTTCTTCTGACCGGTTACTTAACGTTATCAACCTGATATTGCATGGATTCTCAGGAAACTACATCGCTTACTTCGAAACCCGTTGAGATTCAATATCACAAGGGAACCCTCTCGGTTTCCAAAAGTGATGTTATCAACTTGGAAACATCCCTGCCTTTCCTTTCCTGGGATCACAGAACCCGGAGTTATCGCTGTCATGCTGATAAGTACCGTGAATTGATACGATTTCTTTATAAAAACAAGATTCGATATTCAGATTTTGCGCCAAAATACAACAAATTAAGCATATTGCTGAAAACCGAGTTTACACCTTTTACCTATCAATCTGAAGCATTAAATTCCTGGAACCATTCCAAAAAAGGGATTGCCGTACTCCCTACAGGTGCCGGAAAAAGCTATCTTGCCGCCTTGGCTATTCAGGAAGTCCAGAGATCAACCCTGGTCATGGCCCCAACTATCGATTTGATACTCCAATGGCAGAAAAACCTGGAAGAATGGTTTGCTTGTGACATAGGCTTACTAGGCGGTGGAAGTAATGATTTAAAGGATGTTACCGTTTCTACTTATGATTCCGCCAGAATACAAGCCGAAACAATCGGAAATCGTTTTTGCATGATTATTTTTGATGAGTGCCATCACTTACCTTCACCAGCTTACTCTCAAATGACCCGGGCTTACATCGCACCCTACAAACTTGGTTTGACAGCCACACCCTCAGTCGAATCCGACAGACAACAGTTGTTAAAAGACGTCCTGGGACCGGTTACCTACTCCAAACAGATTCACCAGTTATCAGGCGATTTTCTGGCGCCCTATGAGGTCAATACAATCGAAGTGGACCTTACGGGAGAGGAACGGCGTTCTTATGATTATCACAGGGGAGTTTACCAGGCATTTCGGGATAAGGTGCCTAATCTATTCGGTAACCGCTATTCCTGGGAAAGATTCGTCATGCATGCTTATCGATCTGCCGAAGGACGAAACGCCATTCGAAGTTTCAATACCCAAAAACAGATTTCCTTGTCAGCCACCGGGAAAATGGAAAAACTGGCCGAAATCCTGGTTCGTCATAACGAATCCAGGATACTTATCTTTACGAATGACAATAAAACCGCATACTATATCAGTTCATTGTTTTTACTCCCCCTGATCACCCATGAGACAAAAGCCAAAGAAAGAAAGCTGATACTTGAAAACTTTCGGCAGGGCAAATGGCCGTTTTTGGTTAATTCCCGGGTATTAAACGAAGGTGTGGATGTGCCCGAAGCCAATGTGGCCGTTATCATTTCGGGAACCGCAACAGTGCGGGAACACGTCCAACGATTGGGACGTATCCTCAGGAAAAAAGATAACAAAACCGCCGTATTATACGAGATAATCACCGCCAATACAGGTGAAGTTTACACCAGTAAAAAAAGACGATTTCACAGTGCCTACGAAAGATTTTCCTGAATGGGATGGACAACCCTATTTTCCCATCAGTCGATACTACAAAAACCGATTTGGAGAGAAGGTTTACAAAATTACGGTCAGTGCTGCACAAACCTGTCCCAACAGGGAAAAGAACAAGGGTGTTGGCTGCATTTTCTGCGATGAGCTAGGATCTGCCGGTAGTCACTTAATCAACCATCACCCTCTTGAAGAACAGATAATAATCAATCGCGAAAAACTTCATAAGCGCTTCCGTGTCAATAAATTTCTGGTGTATTTTCAACCTTTTACCAATACTTATCGAAGGTTGGAGCAATTCAGGGCTGATGTGGGTCTTGCCCTTTCAAAAGACCGGGTCGTGGGGGTCGCTTTTGGAACAAGGCCGGATTGCCTGCCCGATGAGATTTATCCCTATCTTAAGGAGATATGTAATTCGCATTATGTTTCCGTGGAGCTGGGTGTTCAAAGCTTTTTAAATCGGCAGCTTGAGTTTCTCAATCGCGGACATACTGCAGAAGAATCGATCGAAGTCATCCTTAAATTGCATCAGGAAGCCGGGATTAATATCGGGTTGCATTTGATCTTCGGATTACCGGATGAACAAGACGAGGATATCATCAATGCAGCTAAAAAAACCAACGAACTCCCCGTGGATAACGTAAAGCTGCACAATCTGCATGTTCTGGCCAATACACCCCTTCACGACTTGTACAAAGAAAAGAAATTTACACCGATTGAACTGGATGAATACACTCGTCGGGTAATCTTATTCTTGAGTCATCTATCACCGGACATAGCGGTACAAAGACTCGCAGCCGTTGCTCCAAGATGGGATGAGTTGGTAGCTCCCGAATGGACAAAGCATCGCTTGAAGCCCACTCAATTCATTATCAAGCGCTTAAAAGAGCAAGAGCTTTTCCAGGGAATAGCGTTTGCAAAAACAACATAAATAAATTTCACGGCAGACTTCCGGTTCGAAAAAACAAGTTGTAACAAGATTTGTCAAAAGCAGACCACCGGGGTAGACTGGATCATGTTTCAATGTTCAAGCTCATTAATTAAGGCAATCAAGCGATACAATCAGGTTTAATTATGAACCGGATGAATGCGATACCGAATTCAAACACAAAGGATTCATGATGTCCTGGCAAACCGTTCTGTTACGAATTAAAGACACGATCACATTTTCCCAGGTTTTAACGAGTGCCAATGTCCTGATGGTAGGAATATTGGCTTGGTCTGCCGGTGGTATTGTTGCAACTGTTGTAGAAAACGAATATCTGCAGATTCCTCACCAGGAAGCTAAATTTGTTCCACCCAAGCAGACTATCCAGGACAGACCCCGGAAATACACTGAATTCAAAAATATCTTAGAGCAGAATATCTTCAATGTTGAAGTAGAAGCGGAGAAAAAGCCTGTCATTGTTGAAGAAATTCCTGTCGTTGCACCAGGTAAAGTGTTAAGCGATCTGATCAATGATTTGGAATTGAAAGGGATACATTATCGCAAAAACTATTATATTTTCTGTGTGATCAAACAAAAGAAAAAACGCAAGGAAGATATTTTCACTATCGGGGATGAGCTATTCGAATCGGGTGCAGTGGTGCACAGGATTTTCACGACCTATGGTAACCAAAGGGTTTTAATTAAACTGGGAAATGAAATTGGGACGCTCACCACTACAGAAGATGATAAGCTCAAAAAGGCAGCCCCGGCACCAAAGGTCGCGAGAAAAACGCCTTCGCGCATTAGAAAAGTGGAACCCGTTTCCAATAAATATTCCACGGACGGTCGCAATTTTTACATAACAGCAACTGAGGTAGATACCCACTTGAACGATTTTGGCGCTCTTTTAAACCAGGCTCGAATGGTTCCCTATTTTAAGGGTGGCAAACACCAAGGTTTCAAAGTCAAAGCTATCGATAAGGGCAGCCTTTATGAAAAGCTGGGCCTTCGCAACAACGATGTCATTAAAAATGTAAATGGAGAAAGCCTGGCAGAAGCCGGTGGGGAAAAAATTATGGGTTTGTTTAACCTGCTACGTAATGAAAGAGAATTCACAATTGAGATTGAGCGCAGTGGTAATCCACAAAAACTGAATTATTTCGTGAATTAAGCTCTCAAAAAATACCGATCCCTTCTTCCTACTATGAGGATGGGTAAGCTCTTTTACCCATCAATTTTGATTGAGTCACAATGCATGTCGGTGGGTCCGCTTCGCTTGACCCACCCTACATCCTGTTTAAGATCCCACTTAGAAAGACAGTATTTAGAATCCGCCTCTGATTCAAATGATTCATGCTCTTTTGATGTAGAATGGGTAAGCTCGCTTACCCATCAAATTCAACAATTCAATATAATCTCTACTACTTCGAAATGATTGTTCTACATGAAGGAAAAGAAGGGCATTAGAATAAGCCCATCTTTCAGCAGGCAGGTCCTTTACCCCACCATGACTGTCCAGAGGACCCCGGCTGCGATGGCAGAACCGATTACTCCGGCAACATTAGGTGCCATGGCATGCATAAGCAGAAAGTTGGTTGGATCTTCGTTTTGCCCCACCATTTGAACCACACGGGCAGAATCCGGTACCGCAGATACTCCTGCAGCTCCAACCAGTGGGTTGATTTTGTTTTCGTCCGAAAGAAACAGGTTCATCAGTTTTGCAAACAGAAGACCTCCAGCTGTGGCAACACTAAATGAAGCGGCACCCAGACCAAAGATCAGGATCGATTGAGGAGTCAGGAAATGATCTGCCTGTGTACTGGCGCCCACAGAGAATCCCAATAATATGGTAACGATATCGATCATGGCATTTCTCGCTGAATTCGCCAGACGTTCTGTCACTCCGCTCTCCTTGAGCAGGTTTCCAAACATCAACATTCCGATCAATGCCAGGGAACCGGGTGCAATCAACCCGCAAATCAGAAACGCCACAATGGGGAAAATAATTCTTTCCCTGGCAGGCACCTGTCGTGGTGGCTTCATTCTCATCAGCCTTTCCTCTTTGGTTGTCAGCAGCTTCATAATCGGCGGCTGAATCACAGGTACCAAGGCCATGTAAGAATAGGCAGCAATTGCAATGGCTCCCAGCAAGTGAGGCGCCAGTTTTGCAGAGAGGAAAATAGCGGTCGGTCCGTCTGCTCCCCCGATAATTCCAATCGCACCAGCTTCAGATGCTGTAAACCCAAGATAAATCGCACCGATCAGGGTGATAAAAATCCCCACCTGGGCTGCAGCGCCTAACAAAACCAGTTTGGGATTGGACAACATCGTTGAAAAATCTGTCATTGCCCCAATGCCAAGGAAAATCAACGGTGGGAAAATCCCCTGGCTGACTCCAAAATACAGATAGTATAAAACACTTCCTTCATCATAAACCCCCAAAGCCATGCTGGAAATGTGAGGTATGTTACCTACGATAATTCCAAAACCAATGGGTAGTAAAAGTAAGGGTTCGTAATCTTTAACGATTGCCAGGGTAATAAAAACAATCCCGATGACCATCATTATTAAATTCCCAGGTTCCATTAGTGCAAACCCGGTAGCGCTTAAAAAACTTGTTAGCGTTTCCATTCAGCTTCTCCCGATAAAATTGTGCACAATTAGATGAAACCTATCCGATGATCATCAATTCCTGACCCTGGTTAACTGCATCGCCGACAGCAACATTGATCGCCTTGACAACACCTGATCCTACCGCGTTAATATCGTTTTCCATTTTCATGGCTTCCATTTTAAAAACGGTTTGACCTTCATTAACGGAATCACCGACCTTCACCAGAATATCAAGAATCGATCCCGGTATGGGTGCACGAATCACTTCACCGCCCTGGGCGGAGGCTGCAGGAGCAGCTTGAGGAGCTGCCTGTGGTGCGGGAGTTGGAGCTGCTTGTGGTGTAGGAGCAGCCTGAGCAGGTGGGGGAGTCGGGGCTGCCTGAACGACCGGTTGTGCCTGACTTTGGGCAGGCATTGGACTGGGCTGCGCACCACTTGCAGTAATAGGCGCATCCAGTTTCACGGAGTAAGGTTTTCCATTAATCTCTAACTCCGCATCGCTTCCTGTATATTTTTTGACGACAACAGAATATTGTTTATTATTAATTGATACTTCATATTTACGCATGAGTCCTCCTCTGCGGCATTTTCCTCATCTTTCCGGCAGTTCCCCACATGGATGGCCGGTTGACGTTCCTGGAGATAGTGATCTGTTCGTTATCAACTTTTGTAAGATGTTCGTGTTCCAACTGTAGAACCAATCCAATGACACTGGCAATATCATTAAATTCATCTTCGGTAGTAGTGGCAACAACAGCTTTTGGAGCTGTTACTTTTTCTTTAACTTTAACTTTGTCGGGTTTGACTTTTTTGACCTTTTCGGATGTGGCTTTTTTGGACATCCACTTCAGTATATGCGGCAACATCCATATATAAATACTGATTAAAAGCAGGCCGCTAAAGACAATAGACATTCCGGTCAGACTAATACCAATGGCCTGACCATCAAAAATGTTTTGAATATTAAACTGTTCCATGAGACCTTCCTTATCTGCTTACGATGAAACTCATTGTCATTGCGGGCGCAGTTACGGCATCGCCTCAATGTAATTATAACGGAATATTACCATGCTTTTTAGGTGGATTGGAATCCCGTTTGTCTTTTAACATGGTTAACGCCTTGATTATTCTAAATCGCGTTCGATTTGGAAGAATGATATCATCCACATATCCTCTTTTAGCCGCAATATATGGATTGGCAAAATTTTCTGCATATTCATCTTCTTTGGCTTTCAGGAATTCTGCCTTGTCTCCTTCATGATTTTTTATGTCTTTGGCGTATAGAATTTCAGTAGCTCCCTTGGCACCCATCACGGCAATTTCTGCAGTTGGCCAGGCATAATTAATGTCCCCGCGCAGGTGCTTGGAACTCATTACACAGTAAGCTCCTCCGTAGGCTTTCCTGGTAATCACGGTTACCTTGGGTACTGTGGCTTCGGCATATGCATAAAGCATTTTTGCACCATTTCGAATCACTCCGCCATGTTCCTGAACAGTTCCCGGTAAAAATCCAGGAACATCCACAAAGGTAACCACGGGAATATTAAAAGCATCACAAAATCTCACAAACCGTGCTCCTTTCACGGATGAATCAATATCCAGAACTCCGGCCAGGAATTTCGGCTGGTTGGCTACAACCCCAACTGACGTGCCTCCGTATCGAGCAAATCCCACAACCAGATTTGGTGCATATTCCGGTTGAATTTCCACGAATTTTCCATCATCAACCGTACGATAGATGACATCCTTGATATCGTATGCTTCGTTGGGATTCTCGGGAACAATTTCATCCAAGGTAGGATCACAGCGATTGGCAGGATCTTTAGTAGCAGCAAAAGGTGGGATTTCCATGTTATTCTGCGGAATATAGGAAAAGATATCCTTGAGGAATTCAATCGCCTGTTCCTCCGATTCTGCAGCCAGATGAGCAACACCACTTTTAGCCGTATGTACACCTGCCCCTCCCAAAGAATCGGTGTCAACCTCTTCATGAGTCACCGCTTTCACCACTTTAGGTCCTGTCAGGAACATATAGCTGTTTTTTTGAACCATTACGGTGAAATCCGTCAGAGCCGGAGAATATACTGCACCACCAGCACACGGTCCAAAAATTCCTGAAAGCTGGGGAACCACTCCGGAAGAAGTAACATTGCGCAGGAAAATATCGGTATAGCCTGCCAGACTTTCAATACCTTCTTGAATCCGGGCTCCACCGGAATCGTTTAAACCAATCACAGGCGCACCGTTTTTCACGGCCATATCCATAATCTTGCATACTTTCTCTGCAAAGGTTTCTGACAAAGCCCCACCAAAAACTGTAAAATCCTGAGAAAAAACGTAAACCAGCCTGCCCTGAATGGTTCCATAACCCGTTACCACACCATCGCCTAGGTACTCTTGTTTTTCCATACCAAAATGATGACAACGATGTGTTTTGAACATGTCAAATTCTTCAAAACTTCCTTCGTCCAAAAGCAGTGCCAACCGTTCCCTAGCGGTTTTGCGCCCTTTTGCGTGATGAGTTTTGATTCTCTCGGGCCCACCACCTTCGCGTGCTTTTTCCCTCAATCTTACAAGCTCATCTACCTCATTCCGTTTTGTCATTAACTTGTCTCCATTTCCACATTATGCTTGGGAGCATTTTACTACATAATGCCAGGGATAATACCTAAAGGTATTCCCAATTGTTTATTGAACCGTTTCAAGTTAGTGTCCGATTTCGCAACGTAAGCTGCTGCTGTTGACCAACTGCTGTTTTGATCCTTTTTATTTTTTTGTGCAAAACTCACTCAATACACCAAAAGTGGATTTGGGATGTAAGAATGCTACTTTTTTTCCACCGGCGCCGTCAACCGGAGTTTCATTGATCAGCTTGCAGTCAGCTTGAGCAGCCTGTTCCAATTGCTGTTGAATATTATCACTGTGGTAAGCAATATGATGAACTCCCGGGCCTTTCTTTTCCAGGAACTTGGCAATGGGGCTATCTTCAGACATGGGTTCAAGCAATTCGATGTGAACTTCTCCAATAGCAAAAAAGGCAGTTTTGACCTTTTGCGAGGGAACTTCCTCGACATGTTCACACGTTAAACCCAATGCTTGTTCGTAAAAAGGAATCGCTTCTTCAAGTGAATGAACAGCAATACCAATATGATCAATTTTGGTTAACATAATAGTTCTCAGTTATGTTTATGCAATTTATCGACTATAATTGATTCTCATTAACCCGTAAATCACGAAATTTAACCATCAGCATCTCAACCGCCTTGGTAACCGGAAGTTCTCCCTGAACGACCTTCCGCTCTAAGTGGGGTATTTCCTCGACAATATTCGGATGTTCAAAAAACAGGGTTTTCACCTGTTCTAAAATCATATCATGCATCCAATTAAGAGCCTGCTCTTTTCTTTTTTCCTGAAATGTCCCGGAGGTCATTCGCTCGGATTTAAATCGCAGAATCACATTCCAGATATCCTCTATCCCTTCCCCTTTCAACGCGGAACAGCAATAGGCTTTTGTTTCCCAATCCGCTTTGGCGGGTTTTAACAGGTGCAAAGCCTGGTTAAACTCCTGCCGGGTTCTGAGAGCTGCTGCCTTGTTGTTTCCATCTGCTTTGTTGATCAAAATGGCATCTGCCATTTCTATCACCCCTTTTTTGATACTTTGTAATTCATCACCGGCACCAGTCAGGGTAAGCAGCAGGAAAAAATCCACCATGGTGCTGACAATGGCTTCACTTTGTCCGACACCGACAGTTTCAACCAGAATCACGTCAAATCCGGCTGCTTCACAGAGTAGTATGGTTTCACGGGTTTTTCTGCTGACACCCCCAAGGGTGCCTCCGGAGGGAGAAGGTCGGATAAAACAGTTAGGTTCCTGGCTGAGCAGATCCATTCTTGTTTTGTCGCCAAGAATACTGCCCCGACTCAAAGAACTGCTGGGATCAACGGCCAGCACAGCAACCTTGTTGCCGTTCTGACAGAGCAGGCTGCCCAAGGAGTTGATAAAGGTGCTTTTCCCTGCACCGGGTACACCTGTGATACCAACCCGAATGGCTTTACCGGTTTCAGGTAATATCTGTTGCAACACCTGTTGGGCGGTTTCCAGGTGATGCCTTGCATTGCTTTCAACCAGGGTGATGGCCCTGGCCAAAATCATACGATCTGTATTCAAGACACCGTTGACATACTCATCGATGCTAAGTTCTTTGCGTTTTGCCAACGGTTATCACCCTTCGATTCGTTTGATCAGTTCTTTCAGGACCTTTTCAGCTGCGGTTGGTATGACGGTTCCAGGACCAAAAATAGCTACAGCGCCGTTTTCGGTAAGATAGTCGTAATCTTTGGCCGGAATAACACCTCCCACCACCACTGCAATATCCTCCCTGCCCAGTTTTTTCAATTCTTTAATCAGTTGAGGCAACAGGGTTTTGTGCCCCCCTGCCAGGGAACTCATTCCAACCACATGCACATCATTTTCCACGGCCTGTTTGGCTACCTCTTCCGGTGTCTGGAAGAGCGGACCTATATCCACATCAAATCCCAAATCGGCAAAGGCTGTCGATATGACTTTAGCTCCCCTGTCATGACCATCCTGGCCTAGTTTAGCCACCATGATACGAGGGCGTCTTCCTTCTTTCTGCTCAAACTGATCTGCCAGTTTTACCACATCAATCACTGCTTCCTCTTCTCCAAATGCACTGCTATAGATACCTGAAATCGATTTGATGGCGGCTTTGTGTCGACCAAAAACCTTTTCCATCGCCAATGAGATTTCACCAAGGGAGGCTCTCGCCCTTGCTGCTTCAATGGAAAGTGCCAGCAGGTTCCCTTCCTTCTTATCAGCTGCCTCCGTCAAGCGATCCAAAATGTTTTGAACGTCAGTTTCATTTCTTTCAGACTTTAACTTTTCAAGACGTTTTACCTGGGATTCCCGAACAACTGTATTGTCAACTTCCAGGGTTTCTATGTCTGCTTCCTTGTCCAGCCGGTATTTGTTAACGCCAACAATGGTTTCCTTTCCGGAATCGATCAACGCCTGCCTTCGTGCGGCAGCCTCTTCAATGCGCATTTTAGGAAGACCTGTCTCAATCGCTTTGGCCATGCCACCCAGCGACTCAACTTCCTGAATATGTCCCCATGCCTTGTGCATGATCTGGTGCGTCAGCGACTCCAGGTAGTATGATCCTGCCCAGGGATCGACCACATTGCAAATACCAGTCTCATGCTGCAAAAATAACTGTGTATTTCGTGCAATTCGAGCAGAAAAATCGGTAGGCAACGCTATGGCTTCATCCAGGGAGTTTGTGTGCAATGATTGTGTATGACCCAACGCTGCAGCCATCGCCTCAATACACGTCCTGGCCACGTTGTTAAACGGGTCTTGTTCGGTCAAACTCCAGCCGGAAGTTTGAGTGTGTGTTCTCAAAGCCATCGATTTTGGATTTTGGGGATCGAATTGCTTAATGATTTTTGCCCACAACAAGCGAGCGGCCCTCATTTTAGCGATTTCCATAAAGAAATTGGTTCCGGCTCCCCAAAAGAATGACAGCCTGGGAGCAAAATCATCGATCTTTATGCCAGCTTTGATCCCGGTCTTTACATACTCGAGCCCGTCAGCCAGGGTGTAGCCCATTTCCAGATCAGCCGAGGCACCTGCTTCCAACATGTGGTAGCCCGATATACTGATGCTGTTGTATTTCGGCATGTGTTGGGAAGTGAACTCAAAAATATCGGCAATAATCCGCATGGAGGGTTCCGGCGGGTAAATATAGGTGTTTCTCACCATATATTCTTTGAGAATATCATTCTGAATAGTGCCGGTAAGTTGTTCGTGTTTAACTCCCTGTTCTTCGGCTGCTACAATGTAAAACGCCATTACCGGCAGAACCGCTCCGTTCATCGTCATGGAAACAGACATCTTATCCAGTGGTATCCCGTCAAACAGGATTTTCATATCCAGAATCGAATCGATCGCAACACCCGCTTTACCAATATCACCAACCACACGTTGATGATCCGAATCGTACCCCCGGTGTGTAGCCAGATCGAAAGCCACGGAAAGCCCCCTTTGGCCGGCTGCCAGATTTCTTCGATAAAAGGCATTACTCTCTTCAGCTGTAGAAAAACCGGCATATTGTCTGACAGTCCAGGGACGAGTCACATACATGGTGGGATACGGTCCCCTCAAATAAGGGGGGATTCCTGGTAGATAGTCCAGATGCTCGCAATCTTCAATATCCTCTTCCGTGTACAACGGCTTAATCTTAATTTGCTCTAATGAATCCCATTCAAAAGCATCTGCTTGAATACCAGCTTGCGACTTAACCTGGTTCTCCCATTCGGTTGCCGATGTTTTTTGCGGAGTTGTTTGAAATGGAACCTGAGTGAAATCGGGAAATTGTTTCATGGTTGCACTCCTGCTTTTTGATGGAACAATCGTAACAGATCCAGATTGCTTGCTTTGAGGTGAATGAATTCATCAATGCCGGCTGCTTTGAAAGATTCGACGTGATCTTTGGGATATCCGGCCAACACTAATGTCATATCCGGTCTTGAAGCTTTGACCTTTTTGGCTATTTCCGGAACCAGGGTCGGATAGGTATCGTCTGTCGAGCAAATAACTGCAATTTTTGCTTTGGCAGCAATGGTTGCATCCACAGCGGACTGTACTGATTCAAACCCTTCGTTACCAATTACCTGAAACCCTCCGGGCTCAACAAACCCCGTGGAAAAATCGGCCCTGGCTTTGTGCTGCTTCAAAGGCCCCATATTTACCAAAAAAACCTGGGGCCAATCGCCTGTTTTCGCTTTAAATATATCTGCGTTCTGCCTTAACTCCTCATAATCGGAAGCCAGTCTGTTCTTGTCTAAAGATCTGGTTGTAAAACAACTTTCAGTGCTGTGCCCAAGGGCTTCACTCAATTGACCGATGGTTGCTTCCTGCTTTGCAAGATTTAAAACGGTTTCCATCATTTGGATGAGGGTAAATTCATCCGATAAATTCGGAACAGGTCCATCCGCTGCAATATTCCGGGAAGACTTGTACTGAAACATCTCCGTATTCCTTTTTTCCTGGAACGCCCGATAATCAAACTTTAAACCTGCATGAGGAATTTCTCCCTGAATAGAGTACATGTTGGTACCAACAATGACCTGCTTTCGTTTGCCAACCTCTGCTTTCTTGGATGCTGCAACTTCGGCCACTTGCTGCTGGAGGTTCCCTTGCAACAGTATTTGTGAAAGACCGCCCTGTTTTTCCATTTCCTGGAATTCAGACCAGGCTGATTCCGCCAGATTGTTGGTTAGATCCTCCAGGAACCAGGCGCCACCACCGGGATCGATGATACGATGACCGTGGCACTCTTCTTTGAGGATAATTTGAATGTTTCTGGAAATCCTGCGCGACATTTCATCGGGCAAACCCGAGATTGAATCAAAGGGAGCCACACAAATAGAGTCGCATCCTGAAAGAACTGCTGAATATGCTTCGGTTGTCGCTCTCAACAAATTAACATGCGGATCAAACAAGGTTTTGTTATAGGATGAAGTTCTGGCATGGATTCTCATTCTTTGAACCTGCTCGGAACAACCGCAGGTTTTAATAACTGTTGACCAGAGTCTTCTTGCTGCCCTCACCTTGGCTATGTTGAGAAAAAAATCGGAGCCCATGGCAAAGTGGAAGACCATATTCCCTGCTGTTGTTTCCAAATCAATTCCCCGGTCCTGAAGCAGCCTCATGTATTCAACACCCGCTCCCAACGCGACTGCCAGTTCCTGAATGGCACTTGCCCCTGCACGTTCATATACACTTAAGTCAATTCCCAGCGATTTGAAACTCGGGGTGTTTTCTGATGACCAGGCGACACAGGCAGCAACTTCATCGATAGCCTTATCCAGTGGACAAGTCAGCCCCCCGTTTTCTGCCAATTGTGCAAAGGGATCTGCAATCATGTTCCCTTTCAGTGTATCCCTGGAGATCTTCCGGGAATCAAGAAAGTCGATGAGTAAACAATAAAATGCAAGATAGGCCTGGCGGGGATTTGCCTGTAGAGAAATACTGGAAAAATCGATTTCTTTAAATGCTGTTGCCAAGTCTGCCCTGGAAGCCAGAGAAAGACCTCCCTTACCTGTGTCCCCATTTCTATCTTTGTCAGGGTCCTGTCCCAGGCCACTCGGATAATCCAGACTGAAGGAAACCGAGGTTAACCCACGATTTAAATCATAGAGCACGGACTGGTTAAACATATCTGTTTCAGGATATACAAACTCCTGGGAAACCTCCCATCCATCTTTTAATTTCCCAATCGCATCTACATGCCGGGTAAAAGGGAAACTGCCGGGAATCGAGTTACCTTTGTCAAAGCCCTTGTTTTTCATGTAAATGGGTTGGATTGAGATGCCCTCGGAAGTCTTGGTAATCAGTCTTTTGTCAAATGGCGCTCCTTTTAATTGCTTTTCAACCAGTGCCAACCATTCATCGTAACTTGGTACCGAAAACTCATCCAAAAGTGTTTGCTGCTTTTTCTTGCCCATACTAGACCATTAAGAGGATTTAGCGTTTACTGGATATGTCTTTATGCTGTGAAATACTGCAGGCTCACAAAAACCGGTCATCAATTTTCATTGCTAAATAAAAAGCCTGATTCCAGGTCTGTAGATAGTATGAAATCAGTCAACTTGTAAATATTTTATTCTACATTCCTTTAAGTTTCATCACCAGGGTTGTGTTTCATGAAAATTTGACTATTTTAACAGCAACATACACCAATACCTGCAAGTATGTCACTGGAAAGCAGACAGTCGATGGCTCAAATAAAATGTTGGATCAGAAAACAGGTATTTGAATGGATAACTGGCAAAAGCTGAATATTGAGGATTGTAAGGGTGGATATTTGGTTTTTTCAACGCCTGCACCTACCAACAGATTGCTTGCGGCAAATACTTCCGTCGATCCAGATGGCTCCGTCCAAAACAGCACCGTTTAGATAGGCCCCGTCCAGATTTGCCCCCTGGAGTATAGTATTTTGCATTCTGGCATTCTGCAAATTAGCTCGATTTAAATTCGCATTGGAAAAATCCACCCAACGCAGATCGGAATCTTTGAGACTGGATGCCTTGAGATTGGCATAGTTGAAATGTGACCGACGAAAGTCGGAAGCCTCCAGGTTTGCAGCTTCCAGGTCAGCATAGCTGAACTCTGCCTGATTGACGACGGAGGAGATAATAAAAATACGCCTCATGTTGGCAAAAGTCAGAATTCCCCAACTTAAATCCACATTTTTCAGCACAGCATCAACCATACTTGACTCTGTCAAATTAACCCAGCGCATTGATGAATCGCTTAAGATAGCACCTGTTAATATCGCATGACTGAGCTGGGTGTTATTCAGGTCTGAATCAATCAAATCGCATTCAATACAGGTTTTGGATCGGAGCAGGTTGGTCAGGTGATCCGGATGGTAAGCAGACACAACTGTTGCACAGCCTAAGTAAATAAACAGAGCAATGGAGAGGATTTTTGGCATGAATGATTTCTAGAATAATTATCTGCCTACCCCGGTCTGTTGCTGATCTAATTGCGAGGCAATTTGTCGGAGATTCTCAACAGTATTGGTATTTTCTTCAAGTGAGCTTTTAAGTGTCTGAATCAATGTCAGGTTTTCTTCGGTCGATTGGGCAATATCCTCCGTACCCTTGGCTATTTCTTTGATGCCAATATTCTGTTCCTCAAGTGCAGCTGTGAGTTCACGAATCAAATGGGTGATCGATTCCACGAGTTGGATGACAGTGTAAAAAACCTCTTCAACGGAAACCATGACATTTTTACTTCGTGAAAGCACAAACCCGCTCTTTTTTGTTACTTTCCGAATATCAATCACTGCGTCATTACTTCTTTGTGCAAGATCGCGGATTTCTTCCACAACCACGAAAAAGCCTTTTCCATATTCTCCAGCTTTAGCTGCTTCAATAGCGGCATTGAGTGAAAGTAAATGCGCGGAATCTGCAATATCGGTGATCGCCTGAAGAATAGTATCATACTCCTGTCGACTTTCATTGATTCTTGCCATAGCCTTGATAGACTGTTTAATTGTGTCTGTCGCCTGTGAGCCACGGGTTTCAGTCATTATGGAGCTGTGTTCCAATTCCTTCATTCGTTTCACTGTTTCACTCAGGGAAGAAGATAACTCCTGAATGGTATTGGTACCCTGATTCACCGCTGAAGACGATTCCAAGGTCACTTGTTCAATCTCTTTTGCGCTGCCTTTCATCATGTTAAGAGTCTTCGCAAGATCGTCGGAAGAGGAATGGATGGTTTGGGTATTTAGCTTGATCTCGTCCGCAATTTTTTGCATGCTTTCTGCCAACGCCCTGGTTTTTTCCACTTCACCTTTCCGGATCTCCATCACCAGGTTTTTACTTCTTTCAAGATAGAAAGATGTTGTGGTCAGGACGATAGCCAGGGCAATGGAATTCACCAGCATCACCGAATCGTTAACGGCACCCACACCCGGAATTCTTACGCCAATGGATTCCATATAATAAAAGACACCCACACCCAGGCTATTCAGCAGCAGCCAGATAAATCCGCTCTTGCTTCCGATCAACAATACAGCAATAACGGGTGCCACCACGTTCCACCACAGAACGACCGCATCATACCCGCCTTCCCAGTATGCTCGGTAAAAATTGGAAAATGTGATGACCAGCACAATACCATGACCGGCCCAGGCCAAAGAACCTGTTTTTTTGAGAAAAAAAGGCAGAAACAGGAGAAATGCACCGGACAGGATTCCCAGCACACCCGCAAAAGGACCTGTACGAAAGACCACGGGAAGCCAGAGGGCTGTGATCAACACCGAAATAGCAATCATCAGCCTGCTGCGAAGTACCAGGTCCCTGTCTTCAAATGACTCATTGGGAATAAACCAGTCGAATCCTTTGGTAATCAGATTTCGTTCTGCCATACAACTCTTCTCCGGTTGGTTATTCTACGGATATCGTTATTGTTTTATTGTTGGTCGATTGTTTTACTATTAATATTCCGATCTTGATGCCACTTACAATTCCAAGTCTTTTTTGTCCGGATTTGGAACTAGAAACTGACCTTAGTCTTTATAGGTTGTAACTTGTGAATCCAACCGATCTGCAATTTCTCCAAGGCTGGAAATAGTTTCGTTGCTGTTCTTTATTAGAGCAGCCAATCCCGTTATTAATTCCAGACTTTTATCGCTTTTTTGTGAGATCTCTTCCGCTCCCTTCGCTACTTCCCGAGTTCCAATATCCTGCTCGGTGATGGATGCCACCAGTTGATTGACTTCGTTAGTCATTAAACGAACCTGTTCAATGATCTGCTCCAAAAACTGTCCGGTGGCATTGATAACTTCTTTTCCCTCGTAGACGTTATCATCATTACGTTTAATCAACTCACTGATCTGCTTGGCCGCTTCGTTACTGCGTTCCGCCAGTTCTCCCACTTCTTCGGCCACCACAGCAAATCCCTTTCCGTAATCTCCGGCTTTGTCCGCCTCGATTGCTGCGTTCAAAGACAGCAGGTTTGTCTGTTCCGCTATATTTGTAATGATTTCCGTGATTCGCTCGATCTGTTTACTGCTGTCTTCAATCATGCCCATCATTTCATTGGACTCGGAAATAATTTCCGACCCTATTTTGCCTTCATCTTCGGCCGCATCAGCAAGTTTTCGGAGTTCCTGCATACGCTTGGAAATTTCCTTGAGTGATGTTGATAGTTCCTGCGTCGTACTGGATGATTGATTGGTAGAGGCAGCCGTTTCAGTCTCACTGATTGAGATCTGGTCAGCACTTTTTTGCATTTCCAAAGATGTTTTGGACAATTGTTCTGCTGATGAGGCCAGGGCGGAAGAATTGATACCGATTTCGTTGATGACTTTTTGAATATTCTCTGCCATGCTCCGTGATCGCTGCTCAATTTCCTGCTGCGAGCGGGTCGTCGTCACTTTAATGACTTGAAAAACAGCTGCAATCAATGTGTAAGCGGTGAACACGGCCACAATGTAGTAATACTTTTCGGTACGAAATGCAGTTTCACCAACATTGTAGGATGGAAAGGGATGACCGATAACCTGTAAATAATAGATTCCCAGGATGAAAGCAATCAGCAGAAGTAAGAAGAAAACACCTGCACGGTAGCCCACCATCATGATTCCTGCCACAGGCAGCACAAGTATAAGTCCCACAACATTTGATGACATGCCTCCCGTAAAATATATGGAAGCAGCTTCCTGAAAAAACAATGTCAGCAATAAAATCCAGGCAATAATAGTGACCCGTCCCGTTGCCTTCATAACAGCAAGCAACACGATGGCCGTCAGCATGTGCCCAAAATTCACATATGCCACAGGTGAATTGAGAGCCATAAACTTGATAATGGGACCGATATGAAACGGAATCACGATCAACAGCATCGATGTGACCACTTGTGCCCTGATACGCATGGCAGCTTCCATTTGCTTGACGTGATCCGGCACGAACCATTCTACCTGATTCAGAAAAAACTGTGCGATAGTCATTCGCTACTCTCCAATTGTGAAGATGTCGGGGGGTTTGAGACTGTTTGTGGCTGCGATTGCAATCAGCTTCTGTCTGTTGCCTGATTAAAGCCCTGGTTCCTTACTCTTTGCAAAGAACAATCTAAATAAACCACGGGCTTACTGTCAATTACCTTTATGTTCACCTTGATAAAAACCAACACACTGATTGTTAAGATCTTCCATTAGATTTTCCAACTTCACCGTTTTGTGCCGATTAAACAGCTGTTTTTATTTAACTATCTGATTAAACACATTATTAAGATCCTATCATGCCAACTAGCCTGTTTTTACCAAGTATCTCAAAATTCGCACGGCATCGCGGTCGGCTATCCGATAACTGATAACCTGTTGAAAACTGGAATAAAAGCCTATTCTTGAGGACCAGGCAATCCTCATCCGAATACGTTTACGTGTCTTTGTGAAAATAAGAGCGAATTTTTCCTGCATCTTTTTCCGATATTCCCTCCACAGCGATAAGATTATCCAAACTTGCTTCCCTGATCTTTTTCAGACTTGAAAACGACTTTAACAATTGTGTTCTTTTTTTTGGCCCGCTTCCGGGTATATTTTCGAGTTCAGATTGAATAGTACGTTTTCCATGAAGTTTACGATAATAGCTGATCGCAAAACGATGCGCCTCATCTCTGATATTTTGCAAAAAATGAAGCGTTGATGAGTTACGCTTTAAGTTAATTTCGTTTTTTCTGTTTGGTTTAACCACATATTCATAATCATCAACAACTTTTTCCACACCAGATTTTTTTTCTGACCTACCTTTGGCCAGCCCTATCAAATCCACATGCTTCAAGTCGATACCTTGTTCCTGAAGAATTCGTATGGCAATGGACAGTTGGCCTTTCCCCCCATCAATAACAATCAGGTCGGGCAGCGGCTTTTTCTTCAGATCTTTCCGCCGGTAACGCCTTCCCAGAACTTCTTCCATGGCAGCATAATCGTTTGCCCCCTCAACCGTTTTGATCTTGTATTTTCTATAGTCTGATTTTTTCGGTTTATTATCTTCCCAGACCACCATTGATGCAACGTTGTTGACTCCCGAGATATTCGAAATATCAAAGCATTCCACGCGTACTGGAAGATTTTTAAGTTTTAATTTTTGTTGCACCTCCTCTAGTACCACTTTATCAGCTTCCATCGATTTCATGGTCATAGTGAGATTTTGCTCACCATTTTTTAGAGCCATATCCACCAATGCCTTTTTCTCGCCGCGTTGGGGATGCAATACCTTAACCACACTGGCTCTTTTAGTGGAACAATATGCTTCCAGCATGGTGGCATCTTCATATTCAAACGGAAGAATAATCTCTTTGGGGATCTCCTTACCACCTGAGACATAAAATCTGGAGAGGATAGAGCGAGTGATTTCCTGATCCTCATAAATTTCAGCCTGTTCAATAAATACAAAATCGTCACTCAGCAAAATACCATTGCGAACAAACAATATCTGCACTCCTGCAAATCCACCTGATCGAACCAGGGCAAAAACATCCCTGTCGACCTTTTGTTTGGATACTACTTGCTGCTTTTGTAAGGTACTTTGTACAGCATTGATCTGGTCCCTGATGCGCGCCGCCTCTTCAAACTCCAGATTCTTCGATTTTTCCTGCATTTGGGCTTTTAAACTGGATGTCAGCTCTTCATAATTCCCTCTCAGTAACTGCAGAACATTTTGTACAATCTGACCGTAGTCTTCCGATGAGATAAGACCGGCACAAGGGGCAAAGCAGCGCTTCATCTGGTAGTTTAGACAGGGCTTGTAAGTCTTGGTTCCATCCAGAGTTAAAGCCGTCTGTCGCAAAGGAAAATGCTTTTTGATGATGCGGGATGCCTCCCGGGCCTTACCTGCTGAAACGTAAGGACCAAAGTACAGAGACCCGTCCTTCTTCAGCTCCCGAACCAAGGTCAATCGTGGATAAAGTTCGTTAATGGAAAGCTTGAAGTATGGATAGGATTTATCATCTTTGAGCTGGACATTGTAGCGGGGACGATGGGTTTTGATCAGCTGGTCTTCCAGAATCAATGCCTCAGCTTCCGTATGGGTGACAATCCAGTCCACATCGGCAATTTGGGGTACCAGGAAACGAATTCTTGATTCCAGTCGATTAGAATCCAGAAAATAGCTTCTCACTCGACTGCGAAGGCTTTTTGCCTTGCCAATATAAATGATTTTTCCGGGTTTGGAGTAAAATCGATAGATTCCAGGCTGATCTGGCAAGGTTTTGAGTTTCTCTGTAATGGAAAGCTCGCTTTCAGCTCGAATTATCTCGCTCACCTCTTTATACTCAATGGATTCAAAAGTTAAGGCTTGTTTATCACCTGTAGATATTATATTTTTGAAAATTATTTGTTGTTCACTATAGTTTTATAGGATTCTGCCAGTAGTCTCAAGCAAGACTTGCCCGGACTTTCACCCCCGGTGTCACCGACCATAAAAGACCGCTGTTTACCCTGCACCAAAAAATTGAATCCAATACAATTGAATACAAAGACGCCAATCTAAAATTGCGACACAGCTGTCGGCAAAGCCGACACAACCCGAAAATCTAAAATCATCAATCTAAAATACAAAAAAAGGGGTATTATGCTAGTCACTTGCCTGGATCTTGAAGGAGTTCTCTTTCCTGAAGTATGGATTAACGTTGCTGAAAAAACAGGTATCAAGGACTTGAGATTAACCACCAGGGACATTGCTGATTACGACCAGTTGATGCAGTACCGATTGGGTATTATTGAAAAAAACAATCTGACCCTGACCGATATTCAGGAAACTATTGCCACCATGCAGCCGTTTCCCGGAGCCGTTGAGTTTTTGGACTGGTTGAGAAACCAGGGGCAGGTGATCATTTTGTCAGACACTTTTGAAGAATTTGCCAAGCCGATTATGAAGATGCTGAAAATGCCCACAATTTTCTGCCATTCCCTGGGAGTGAATGATCAGGATATTATCACTTCGTATCATCTCAGACTTGATGATGCCAAAAAGAAAGCTGTGCAGGCATTAAGGCAGCTGAATTTCAAGATCATCGCTGCCGGAGATTCATTCAACGACATCAGCATGCTGAAAGAAGCGGATTTTGGAGCCTTTTACTGTCCACCACCTGAAATTGCTGCAAAGTTTCCTGAACTCCCGGTTACCAATAATTATGAAGAATTGAAAAAAACCTTTAGCGATTACCTTGCCGGGTGATTGTGATTTGCATAAAATGAAGAATACACACCATCATTTCCAATGATTGTGCACATTGGAAGTGATGCATTGGCCGCAAACCAGGTTAGCCCTGGGTTTTAATTTATAGTTCGATAGGGGAATTCACTCCGCGAAGAGAAAACATATGACACCCAAAGAGTTTCAAGAACTGCTGGACAGTGAAGTATTGATAATAGATGGCGCCATGGGAACCATGACGCAGAATTTAGCCTATGGTCCCGAAATATACGGCGGAGAAGACTTTCAAATGCTTTCCGACATCCTGGTATTGTCCCGACCTGAGGCTATCAGAAATATTCATTTTCAGTATTTTCAAGCGGGCGCCTCCGCCGCTGAAACCAATACCCTTTGTTCTTCACCCATGCGGTTAGAAGAACATGATTTTGATAATATTGATGATAGCGAATTCCCTCCATTTGAGGATGGCAGAAGCATAAAAGATCTGACTATCGAAGAAATTTCTTACAGGTTGAATAAGCAAGCCGCAGAACTCGCAGTGCTGGCAAAGCAGGATTATGAAAAAGACGAGAGTTATGACGGGAGAAAGCTTTTGGTTCTCGGTTCAATTGGTCCCTCCAACTGGGTACTTTCCAGCACTCAGGCTGATTTAAAAAAAGGAACCTTTGATGCGGTCAAAGACAATTTTTATCAGGCAGTATTGGGATTAATCGATGGCGGAGCAGACGCCCTGCTTTTCGAAACCCAACAGGACATTCTGGAATTGAAATGCGCTATTTTAGGTGCCAAGCAAGCGTTAAAGCAGAGAAATAAAGAGCTGCCAATTATAGCCCAGGTGACTGTGGATTCCCATGCAAAAATGCAGATTTTCAATACCGATATTATTGCTGCATACACAACGTTGCGGCATATTGGAATCCATGCCTTTGGCGTTAACTGTGGTTTAGGTCCTGATCAGCTTATTCCTACCGTCAAAAAGCTTAGCCGTTTTTCAGATATTCCCATATCCATCATCCCCAATGCCGGTTTGCCTGAATCGGTTGGCGGTCAGACGGTATTCAAAATGACACCTCAGCTCATGGCCGAGCAGATGTTTCAATTTGTGGATGAATTCGGGATGAACATTATTGGTGGCTGCTGTGGAACCACGCCTGATCACATTCGGGAAATGAGAAGGCTGGTGGGAAACAGGAAACCGACACCACGAAAAATCGAACAAGGTCATTTCATTTCCGGACCTCAAAATGCTGTGAAGCTCGATAGTTCCGAAGCTCTGATCCGTATTGGCGAACGTCTGAATGTCAGGGGCTCGAAAAAAGTGCGGGACGCTGTGGAACACAGCTCTCCTCTGGACCAGGAGGCGCTGGAGGAGGTGGTTTCAGAACAAACAAGAGATTTGGGGCTCGAAGTTATAGATGTCTGCATGGACTCAAACATTGTAGATACAACAGACACTCTGGTTGAAGTAATTCGGGCACAAACCATGGATTTTCCGGGTGCGATGTGTCTTGATTCCTTTGACGTTTCAGCCTTGGAAGCGGCTATAAAAGCTTATCCGGGAAGACCGATCATCAATTCCGTGTCACTGGAAGAATACGCACCGGGTGTCGACAAAATTGATGCTGTCATGAGTATCACCAAGGAGCACGCCCCGGTTTATGTGGCGTTAACAACAGACATTTCAGGCCCTGCAGTGACGGCAGATAAAAAGATTGAGCTGGCACGAAAGATTGTAGAAAAATCTCAAAAAAAGCATGGAGTGGGACCTGACCAACTGTTTATCGACATCAATGCCTTCCCTATTGGCTCGGAATCCAGCGACGATATCAATTTCTCTATGGAATCATTGAACGCCATTCCCGAAATAAAAAAAATAGATCCGAACCTTAAAACCATCATCGGGGTGGGAAATCTGACCAATGGATTGGCTAAAAAGCCCTATATGAGAAAGGTCCTGACTTCCATATTTCTTGATGAAGGAAGAAAACGTGGGTTGGATTCGGCAATTGTAAATCCGAACCATTATGTCCCGGTAGACAGCCTGCCTAAAGACGATTACGAATTGGGGAAAAAAGTTATTCTTCAAAGAGACCTGGACGCTTTTGCCGAGTTGGAAGAGATCGCTCTTAAAAAGAAAGGTGACAAGACCGTTAAAAAAGAAAATTTTGACGATCTTGACCCCATCACTGCAATCTGCACAAAAATTAAACAGGGCCATAAAGAGCGAGAGCAGGGGTTTATAGAATTTAAAGGCCAACGCTATTCTTATGATGATAGAATTGTGATTCAGACAGCTGGGATCATTGAAGACATGGAACCGCTGAACCTGATCAACAATCATCTCATGCCGGCCATGGAAGAACTGGGAACCGAGTTTGCGGCCGGAACCGTCTCCCTACCCCACCTGCTTAAGTCGGCAGACGTGATGAAGCAGGTAATGGGCTTTTTAGAAAGTTATTTAAAGATTTCAACCGGAAGTGATGCCAGTGAGGCCACAGGCTCCAAAGGAACAATTGTTCTGGGCACCGTCTATCAAGACGTTCATAGCATAGGAAAAGACCTGACCAAAACCTTGATGGAGAATTACGGATACAAGGTCATCGATCTGGGGGTCCAGGTTCCGGTTGCCGACTTTGTTGAAACCGCCAAAAAGCATGATGCCATGGCTGTAGGTATGTCCGCACTGCTGGTGCAGACCTCGAATCATATGATTACGGTTTCCTCTCTCCTTGAAGAAGAAAAACTGAAACATCTGCCCATTTTGGTGGGTGGAGCGCCCGTTAACCAGCGTCATGCTTCCTTTGTTGCCCTGGCTGGACGTGAAGATGAAACTACCATGCGTGACAATGTGTTTTACTGCCGCTCCGGAATGGATGGAGTCAACGTTCTCAATCAACTGAATGAGAAAGATAATCTTGATGAATTGTTCCAGAAAAACCTGAAGAAACTTAAATCAGCCTACCAATCGGGTCTTCGACTGGATAAGGAGCGAGATGAACTCTTTGCCACTTTGCCTAAAAGAAAAGTGGATTTTGCAGCTGAATATTCATATTCAGAGGGATTGGGCAACATTGAAAAAGTGGAAATTCCCGTCAAGGAATTTGTTCCCTACATCAATCAGAAACTGCTTTTTACCTTGAACTGGAAATATGGCGGTTCACGCAGTTGGGAAAAAAAGGGAACCAGTGAACAAGAATTAATCCAAACCATGCACCAATGGGTTGATAAAGCATCAACAAATGGCTGGCTGCTCCCACAAGCAGTGTTTATGATTCTTCCGTGTGTTGGTTCCGAAAACAGTGTCACCATTTTTAATCCGAAAACAGATCAGGAAATGGCAAAACTGACTTTTAACGACATGATTGGCAAAGGCAAAAAGGATATCTTCAATGTCGCCCGGTATTTTAATCCTGGAAAAAAGGATATTGTTGCCTTGCAACTCAGTACCGGCGGACCGGATGTTCGTGATGTGATCGAAGAAATGAAAATCAATGACCGGGAAGGGGCTCTTCTCTTGCAGGGACTCTCCGACCGGCTTGCAGAAGATATGGCCGAATATATCAATAAACATATCGATAGGTTGGTGTATGGCGATAAAGACATGTCCAGCAAGCGTTATTCACCCGGTTATCCTTCAATGACAGATATCACCAATAACAAGGTGATTGCCGATCTTTTGGAAGGTTGCTCCAGACTTGGCATTGAATTGACTGAGGGTTTTGAATTCAACCCTACAGGGACAACTGCTGCCGTCGTTTGCTTTCATCCTGATGCAGATTATCAATAATTACAGATTTTTCGCTACGCTCAGGATCACATACATTTTCAATCTTCCCACCTAATTAGCACTGATGTGGACTGCTCTGCCTTTGATACCGGGTTTTCCCGGTATCGAATACCTGGGTATTTCCCACTATCCATTGCCTCAACCCTTATTTTTCCGCGCCTATCATCGCAAAAAACTAAGCAAACGTCGTCAAAAACACTTAGAAACCTTAAAACTCCCCACAAGACGTCGATATTTCAGAAATCAAATAGAACAGGATGTTCTAAAAAGTAAGGCAGGGACTGGAAAGCTTTTAGCATCAGTCGTTTGACTTCCAGTTTTGTCAAAACATAAAGCCGCGGCTTAGTGTCGTTACTAATTTGATTAAGGGGCTCTGCATGTTTGAACCTGAAAACAGCAACATCCTGATACTCAATAACCAGCCAGATTTATCCAGGGAGCTGGAACCACTCCTGCTCCGATTTAGTCACCCCATTCTCTCTGCACAACACATTGAAAGGGCTCTGGATTTGATCACAGAAAGTCCCATCTGTCTGGTAGTTATTGACCTCCAAACAGTAAACCTTGAGCCGGTTCCTATCTTTCAGCTACTTGAAAAGAAACTGCTGGAAGAAAAGATCCCCATGGCTGTCATATCAGACGGTAACGAGAATGCATTGCCTTCGGGGCTAAACCTTGATACCGGCTTAATTGCCCATCTTCAAAAGCCTTTGCAAGCCCAAAATCTTCAAACAATCGTTAGACTGTTGTTGAAGAATTATGAGCTGAACCGGAGATTAAGAAGCACACGAGAACAATATGAGGCACAAAATCAGGAAACACTGGCAATTGTGAACGCGTTTCCCGATTTGTTAATACATCTAAACAATGAAGGTGGTGTTTTGAGGATATTGGCAGGAGATCCGATCGAAATCGACATGATTTTTGAAGACAGTTTACATCGAAATATTGAAGATGTTTTTGATAAAAATGTCTCGACTTTATTTAAAAAGGCCATTGAATCCAGTGTATTGTATTATCCTGAACAATTCGACTTTCGTTATCAAACGAACATATGCAAGATAGATTATGAGGTAAGGATTTCCAGGGTCAATGAAGAAGAGGTTGTAGCCGTCATAAGGAACATCTCCCACGAAATACAAACTGAACAGCTTTTAAGAAAAACAAGAGAAAACATTGAACACACGGTGGAGCGAAGGACAGCTGATTTAATAGAAATCAAGGAAAAGGCGGAAAAAGCCAACAAGGCAAAATCGGAGTTTCTGGCCAACATCTCGCATGAAATTCGTACTCCGCTTCATGGTATTCTTAGCTTTGCAGAATTAGGGATGCAACGATCGCAGGTGCTGACCCAGGATAAAATCTATCACTATTTCTATCGTGTAAATGAAAGCGGTAACCGTTTAATGGTGCTTCTAAACGATCTTCTTGATTTGGCAAAACTGGAAACGGGCCGTGTCGAATATCGCATCACCGAAGAAGACATCGCCAGAATCATTCAACCGGCTATTGACGATTTTTCAGTTTCCGCCAGCAATAAAGGTATTGTCATTAGCCTGCAGCAACCTGATTTAGAAACTTTGGTAACTTGCGACAGCTATAAAATCGGTCAGGTTATTCGGAACCTGCTGTCCAATGCCATTAAATTCAGTCCTGAAGGTAGAGCGATCAACATATCCTTTGATCAGGCCGGGATTGAGATCGATGGGGAAAGCAAAGCAGGAATCAAAATCACTGTTTCCAATGATGGCTCGAATATTCCACCCGGAGAATTACAAACCATATTTGACAAATTCATCCAGAGCAGTCAAACTCGCGAGGTTGCAGGTGGTACAGGTTTAGGATTGGCCATTTGCCGAGAGATCATCCACGCCCACAAAGGACAGATCTGGGCAGAAAACACCCGGACAGGTGTTGCGTTTAATTTTATTCTTCCTGTTTAGGCCCGGTATTACCCAGTGCTCTGAAGATTAGCCGGATCTCACATCACAGTACTCCGGCAGCCACGTAGTCCTCCCTACTGTTTGTTACCAGGTTCATTCAGAATTTTTCTATAATAAAGCGCATAAGATATCAATTTCGGCACTTTTGTAACAAAAAACCAATAAATAGAAACTACTTACAGAAGAAAAAAGGAAGGAAAGCCATGTCCCCTCGGCAGGCCCAATAGGAATTAGTCTTTATCGGACACGGCTATTTAAGCGTAGGGGATTCTACTTGTGTTTAGGATTACTGCTGACTTGGAAAAGTGCGTATTTTACAATCTCTTCTATATTTTCATTGATCATTTCATCATCTTCAAACACCATGGTACTGTCTTTCATATAAACAGAGGGTATTCGACTTAATGAAAGCGCATACACATCTTCAATGCAAACCTCACAATTATCAAAGTCGGGAAACTCAGGTATAAACTGCTTCATTAGTCTGATCACGATCACCTCAAATCTGTTGCGAATGTTTTCCAGTGATACTCCGTTAATAACATAATCCTCTTTATTCACTTCTTCCTCCGTGATCGTTTGTTATTTGTTACCGGTTTCCTATTCGAGAACCGCATCATTCAGCGCATGGATGGAAGCATCTTACCGAATGACATTGCTGCGAATTACTTAAGTGTTTTGAATAATCTTTTTCCAGTCAACCAAACCACCTCGGACCACTTTTGCATTGATATCGCAGGATTCCAAAAGCTTCAGTGCTTGAAAACTCAGATTTCCATCACTACAAATGATAAAGGTTCTTTTTTTTGCGTCCAGGTTTGGTATTTCCTGACTCAATTTACTCAAAGGTATATTTATGAACCCTGGAAGCGAAAATTCGTTAAATGCTTCGGGACTGCGCACATCAATCAATTGAAGATCCTTCTCCTCTTTCATGAGGTCCCTTGCTTCGATGACTGTAATTTCATTATCCTTTTCCATACAACTCCGGCGATTTATAATTGTTACAGATTTGTTTTACCCCTATTTTTTGCTTCAACTCACTATAAGGGCACTTCTATTTTGACGGTAGTCCCCTGTTTTGGCCTGGTCTGCACCCTGACTTCACCTTCAAGTTCCTCAACAGATGTACCGACTGCATTTAATCCCACACCTCTACCAAATGTACCGCTGGTATCCTTCTTAGTGGAAAACCCTTTGCTGAACATCAGATTCAATATTTCCTGATCATCCCCTTTCACTTCACTTTCTGTAATTAGTCTGTTTTCCAAGGCTGCTTTTCGGATTCCTTCAATATCAATTCCCCTTCCGTCATCACTGATTGCAATACTTAAAATGTTGTTTTCCAGTGCCGCTTCAATACTAATATTTCCTTCGAGAGATTTGTTAAGAGCAATCCGTTCTTCCATACTTTCCAGCCCGTGTTCCACACAATTACGAATCACAAAGGTCAATCCCGTAAATAAATTTTCAAGCTTATGAAATGGCACTTCCACATCAGCACCTTTGACTTCAACCTCAACACGCTTTTTTAGCCGTTCGCCCAGGTTCACCGCAATAATCGCATAGCGTTTAAGCATCAAACCTATTGGTTGCTTTCTCAGTTCTGACATAATTTCAGTAATTTCACTTGCTCCTTCTTTAAGTATTCTGGAGCTGATGTGCTCTTTAACCCGATCCAGCCTTTTTTTGGTGATCTCTTCCAGGGTTTTCAGCCGGGTAAACGGTTTGTAATTTTTCTCAAAGGTTTCTTCCAATTCTGTCATGTGCTTTTTGAGCACATTGTCTATAATTTTATTTCGAATCTTCAGGATTTTCGCTTTCGTGTTTCGATAAACCGCTTTGTCCAGGATCTGCTCATCCGATATCAGGTTGTTTAGATATTGCTTTTGCAAATGCTCAAACTGGTCTTTGATCGCTGTAAACCGAGATCGGTAGATCTCGGTTTCATTCTCGGTAATTGGAGTGAAACTCACAATTTTCTGTTCCAGGGCTGAAAGCAGTTCCTCTGATAGGATGGTTAATTCGTTGATCTCATAAATTTCTGCACCACCCTGAATGGCTTGAATATGGTGGAGAATCGATTCCAGGTTCACTTCTGAAGCAGGTTTCGATAATTCTTCATCGATCTTTTCAAAGGTCTTTTCCGTGCTTTGTCGATATTGATAATATCCATCAATATCCAATGCCACCTTAATAATCATGTTCGTTCGATCGATTTCAGTGGCATAATCCGCAGCCAATTTTTTCTCGTGGGAAATATCTGTAAAAACCGCAAGTATACTGTCCTTATCCATATCCTCAAGCGATTTCAAATAGTGATAGTCCACTCCATAGCATCTCTTTGCCAAGTTTATCTCTGTGGGCAAAAACTCCTTCAATACATCAATATCGGTGACCCTGGAAAACACAGACTGCATCAGGTCCATGATCATCTCATATTTCGGCTTCTCATCAAAACTCGCCGACTCCTCATTGGCCGCTTTCCCCCACTCAAATAGAATTTCCAGGGCTGTTTTGTTTTCAAGTGGGATCTCAAAAAAACCGGTATTCATAACCATATGGTTCGTATCGATCTTTCCCTCTTTATCAAATACCAGAAAGCCAATCTTAGTAAAATCCAACAATCTTTCAAATTCCGTACTGGGTTTGCTGCTTGGACTTGATTTTGTCGTGATTTCTTCCTGCAAACCGGTCCGGACATCAGAAAAATCGATTTCCAGATCATCATCGGAATCCCCGACATCGATAGGCTGAATGATCTCTTCCCCGGGTTCACTTCTCCCAAAACCTGTAGGAATCTCAGGAATTAGCACCTCATCCGCTTCCTCATCAGCATGGCTAACCACAACCGATTCAATGGTATCATCATCTTCGAACAATGGTGCTTCCAACTCTTCTACTATGTTTTCCACCGGTTCAATAAGACTGGACTCCGCAACCAGGGCTCCGTCGTTTAATCCCGTCAATACGCGCAGTGATATAAATCCAATCATATCCAGAAATCGACGATCAGATTCTTTGATCACCTCTCCCTCCGGTTTGCCCCAAAAAGCCATGATTCCAACCTTTTGGTTGTTATCGATCAGTGGGATGATAATCTGCATTGAATGAGGTTTTGTATCTGTTTTTACAATGATCAGAGGCTTGAGTATGGCTGACATCAGCGACTCGCTAAGCGAAAAATGGACTATATTATCGTTTTTTTCAGAATTCACCTCCATGATGGCTTTGGATTCCATGGCATTGGCATCTCCCTGCCAATACAGTACTGCGTAATCAAGGGGGTATTTCAAGGAAAGTGCATCAGTGGCGATTTTGAGAATTTGTTGAAAGTTGGTATCCATTTTTTCCCGCTGACATTAATCGAAAGACCTGTCGACAACCGCAGAGCTGGCTTTGCTAAATCGGAATGATTCTTTTGCTGTATCGGCTCCCACCCGGTCGATACGACCTATCGAAGAGGGGGCCTGACACCGGCTTTATCATCGAGTCTTTGTAGAGACCTTTTTATCAATATTATGTAGGTCTGAACATTTCATTTTCTTTCTAATTTGTCCAATTTATTTTAGTCTCGATTCTTAGATTTGCCGTTATCTTCAAGCCTTTACAGGGCACCTTATTATGCTTTGCCGAGTTGGTGCAACAAAATGCCGGTTTTCATCTAAAGAACGATTCGAAAAAATTTCTCAGTTGTTTGGTTGACTCCCATGAATTTGCTTTACTAGACTGGGTCTCAATTTCAAAATTATCCTCATTCCATATCAAATCGGAGCAAATCTGTGTCTGAATTGAGAATCGATTCTCTCAGCTTCAAAGATCGGGGTCCTTACAATCTAACCATTGCATCCGGGCAATGCATTTGTATCACTGGTGCTTCCGGGTCCGGAAAATCCCTTCTGTTAAGGAGTATAGCTGATCTGGACGAACACAAAGGAAAAGTCTATCTGGATGATATGGCAGCCCATGCCATGCCTGCAGTAAAGTGGAGAACCCAGGTTGGGATGCTCCCTGCGGAAAGTTCCTGGTGGTTGGATACCGTGGGAGATCATTTTAGTGGAGATGCCGGCAACCTGCTTCCAAAACTTGGCTTTACAACTGATGTTCTCAACTGGCAGGTAACAAGGCTTTCAACAGGAGAAAAACAAAGACTGGCAATAGCGCGTCTCCTGTTTCAAAACCCTAAGGCGTTGTTATTGGACGAACCAACAGCCAGCCTGGATCAAGACAATGTCCTCCTGGTGGAGTCACTTATTACAGAATACCTGAAAACCAACCGCATCCCGGTTCTTTGGGTCAGTCATGATCCAAAACAGGTCGAAAGAGTGGCAGATAAGCATTACCTCTTGCAACCAACCCAGCTAAAAGAATCATTCAAGGTAGTATAATGGTTGAACTCACCCCACTGGATCTTTCCATCACCGCCATTCTAATTGTCATTATGGCCGTTTTTACCTGGCTGATGAAGATCGACCTGCAGCGACAGCTGATATTTTCTGCTGTTCGGGCAACTGTACAATTGCTGTTGTTAGGGTTGCTCCTGAAAGTCCTCTTTGATGTTTCCCACCCTGCCTTGATTGCCGGTATGACACTTGTCATGTTGCTGGTAGGCGGGAGAGAGGTATTCGCAAGGCAAAAAAAACGATTTAGCGGAATCTGGGGATTAGGCATTGGTACCCTTTCGATGTTTTTGTCATCATTCACTGTTACGATTTTTGCCTTGGTGACAGTGATAGGAAACCATCCCTGGTACGCTCCCCAGTATTCCATTCCACTTTTGGGAATGATTCTGGGAAACACTATGAACGGGGTCTCAGTAGGCATGGATCGGCTGACCCAGACGGCATGGGATCAAAAAAACATCATCGAACAGCGATTATTGTTGGGCCACAATAAAAGAGATGCCATTTCACATATTCGCAGGGACAGTGCCCGCTCCGGCCTTATTCCAATTATCAATTCCATGTCTACTGCAGGAATTGTAAGTCTGCCCGGAATGATGACAGGACAAATCCTGGCCGGAGCCCCACCTTTTGAAGCTGTAAAATACCAGATACTTATCATGTTCATGATTGCAACAGGGACTGGATTCGGTATCATATCCGCATTATGGATCTCTTCAAACCGCCTGTTTGATGAGCGCGACAGACTAAGACTTGATCGTCTTACCTCAAAATAATACCCTCATCTGACAACTAATACATTTACAATCAATCAACGGCTTTTCAATCATGCCAGAAGACAATTTTCAACAAGAGGAAAGTGGTAATCCCATAGCTCGTGTCTTGGCTTTAAGACGTGAAATTCTGGAAAATCCTGAATCTGCCGAAGCCCATTGTGACCTCGGCGTTGCCATGATTCAAACCGGTGATCCCAAAACAGCCATTAATTATTTTAAACAGGCTGTAAAGTTGGACCCTAATCATGAGCGCTCCTATTATAACCTGGGCCTTTGCTATCATAAAATCGGCTTTGTAGACAATGCCATCGGCGCCTATGAATCCGTGATACGATTAAACCCCAAGGACGACCAAGCCTGGGCAAATCTGGCATCATTGTTTTTTCAACGTAACGAGATTAATGAAGCCATAGAATTTTATCAGAAAGCTGTTGAAATCAATCCTAAAAGTGTGGAAACACTGGTTGCCCTTTCCACAGCGCAATACCTGGCAGGAAAGTACCGGGAGTCTGCAATTTCCGCTCAGAAATGCATAGAATTAGATGATTCGCAGCACTACCACTGGCTGCAACTGGGGCAAGGTTATTACGCCTTGCATGACTCCACGAAAGCGATACAGGCATTCCAAAAAGCAACTGAATTGGACGATCAGTGCGACAAATCCTGGAACAACCTGGCCAATGCTTATTTGCTGGAAAACGAAAACGCCAGGGCAGAAGAAGCGTATCGTAAAGCCATTGAGTTGAATGGCAATAATACAGACTATTGGTTCAACCTCGGGGAATTGCTCATTCAAAACAACTCTTTGCTGGAGGCATCCAGCTGTTTTTCCAAAGTCGTTGAATCGAATCCCGATGATTTGGAAGCCTTGGAATACCTGGTTCAAGCCCTCCTGGAAACCTTTCCTGCAGAGGCGGCTACTCATCTTAATAAGCTGATTCAGAAAAAAGGCGAACATTCCGAATACCTAAAACTGCTGGCCACAGCCTATCAAAAATCCAACAAACAGGAGTTGGAAGCAAAATCACGAATGAAACTGGCCAGCTCCAAGCCTATGGATTCAGAGAACAACTACGCTCTTGCAAAGTTGCTGACTAACCAGGGTAAAAGAGATCTGGCTTTTTCGTTTTTTCAGAACAGTCGACCTCTCTCCGACAATGATCCGGATCTCTGGTTCACATTTGCCCAATCTTTCAGGTTGGAAGACAGGTTGGACGAAGAGTTTCAGTGTCTTACCGGAGCCATTAAAGCAAATCCTTCCCACAAAAATTCCTGGTTGCGTTTGGGGAGTCTTGCTCTTCAGAATGAGACCGATGCCACCACTCTCCAGTATCTGGAAAAAGCTGGGGCACTCCTAAAAAACAATTCCAATCTTTGGTGGGAGTTATGTGAAATTTATCTGGCAAAAGGTGATACCAACCAAGCGTTTAGATGTGCCACAAAACTGATCGATCTTGTGGAACTGTCACCCAAGCTTTGGCTCGCCATCTTCAGACGATTCAAAAGAGCAAAAAAAATGAGCGAATGGGTAGATAGTCTGAGCGGCCATCTAAAAGCACACGATTATTCAAGCTCCATTAAACTGGCTTGCGCAGATCTCGTGTTTAAGTTTGGCGAACAACAACAGGCTCTAAATCTACTGGAAGACCTTCGAAAGAAAGACAGCACCTGTTCGAAAGTGAATGGAAAACTGGCTGAGCTGTACCTGAAATCAAACCAGGTAGATGTTGCCAACAACATTATCACAACGGCCCTGGAATCCAAACAAAATGATTATCAACTCTTGATCAAACAGGCTGAAATCTACCTGAGACTAAACGAGTTGGATCAGGCAGAAAACTCAGCTCGCAAAGCATTAGAAATAAGGCAGGATCATTTTGAAGTCTGGTTGGTACTGGCTGTTATTCTTCATGCCAAGGACATTTCAGATGAAGCACTGGAATCAGCGGATAAAAGTTTGTCCCTGTTTAACAATTATGGTGAGACCTGGTTCGTAAAAGGTGTTATTCTTGATTCAATAAAACAGGATTACGATGCTGAAACTGCCTTTCTGACCTGCATCAAGCTGGACAGACGAAACAGCATGGCATGGATGGCTCTGGCGCAATTAAAACTCAATCAGAACAATTATAACGGAGCGCGACCGCTTCTGCTTAGAGCCGTGGTTTCCAACAGAGACAATCAAGCGGCCTGGCAGAAACTGGCTGAAGTCTACGAAAATCTGCAACTCCCGGAAAAAGCCGAAGCCTGCCGAAATCAGTCGCCAACCAGTTAATTGATGGGTAACGAGTTACCCATCCTACAACTCAATTAAAATCGACCTTACAAGCACTATTTGTTTCATTTTTAGGGAGCGAAGCGAGTCATTGTCTATTCCGGATTCTGATTCTTGAATTCTTTTTCCGGGATTATTTAATTGGCAGATTCTATATGCTCACGTATGCTATGTTTCTATACATAGAAACGCATTTCTTAACACCAGATTATTACAAGCCTGAGACGGGAATATATGAATCCTTCAGC
>JAKSDL010000492.1 GCA_022360105.1 Pseudomonadota bacterium | reverse complement strand
GTCAGCCCTTTCACTGCAATCAAGCGGTCAAGCTGACATTGTAGGTGCTGTTAAAACCAACGTTTCCACCGCCATGTTTGTGATGCTCGACCAATTCCCGGTCAGCGGAATTCTATCTTTCATCGCCATTCTACTGGTCACTATATTCTTTGTTACTTCATCGGATTCAGGTTCATTGGTGGTCGATCATTTGACCTCAGGTGGAAAGCTTGATTCTCCTGTCCCACAACGAGTGTTTTGGGCAATTATGGAAGGGGTTGTCGCAGCTGTTCTTCTGATCGGAGGGGGATTAAAGACGCTGCAGACAGCTTCGGTCACTACCGGATTACCATTCGCTATAATCTTGTTGCTTATTATTTATGCACTATATATTGGATTTTCACAGGAAGCATATGTGGAAAACGCCGTCAAAAAGAAAGTGGAAAGTGTCAAGGAGGAGCATCGCCTGGCTGAGGTGGTTGCTTCCGTGGTTCAGGAAGAAAACGGAAACACCGCAAAAGCATAGTTGATTGTATAAGCAACATCAATCAGTGTATTAAAGCCCTGGAGAAGCCATTCATGACGATGACACCACACACGATTAACGCCATACCGATCAGGGCGGCGGCGTCCAGCTTCTGACCAAACACAACCCATCCGATCAATGCGATCAGGGCCACACCGACGCCGGACCAGATTGCATAGGCCACACCGATGGGAATTGTACGCAGGGTTAAGGAGAGGAAATAAAACGAGCAGGCATAACCAATAATCACGATCAGGGAAGGCCAGAGTCGGCTGAACCCTTCACTCAGTTTCAAGGCTGAGGTGGCACAAACTTCTGCTGTGATTGCGATGATAAGAAAGATCCAGTTTTTCATGTTTACTCGAAAGATGAACGGTGATGTCAATGAGGTGAAAGAGGTGATGCTACAGTTTTGCTGCCAAAGACGTCAAATGAGTAGCGATCGTCTCTGGCAGCCAGGCCCTTAGTGAACCAAGTGTTGCCTTCTGTACTCCGTTGGGTTAATCCCGACTTTCTTCTTGAAGAGGCGGGAGAAGTAGTTGGGATATTCAAAGCCAAGCTTGTAGGCCGCTTCGGACACGGTGATATTCGGCTCAAGCAGTACGTTTTTTGCTTCATCTAGCAAATACAGGTGTAGATGGTCCATTTGCACCTTTGCCGGTTTCTGATTTCAGGGAGTCGCTGAGGTATCTGCGAGACATGCCCAGCTTTTCGGCAATTTCTTCAATCTGGGGAACACCTTCCGCCTCAAATCCACCTGCCTCGAAATAGTTCGACAGGGTATCCTGAAATTGCGACAGTACTTCGCCGTTCATATCTTTTCTGTTGATAAACTGCCGCTTATAGTAACGGTTGGCGTATCGTAGCAGGGTGTCTACATGCGACAATATTATATCCTTGCTGAATTCATCGGGGTTGAGCCCGTACTCCACCTCGATACTGGAAAGAACGGATTGAATCTGCTTTTCCTCACGAGGAGACATGTGAAGTGCCTCATTCACATTGTAGGAGAAGAAGGAATACTTCTTAATCCTGTTTCGGATATCATGGGCCTTGACAAAGTCTTCATGAATGAGGATCACGGCGCCACTTACATCAAATGAGATGTTTTGTGTTACAGACTCCTGCCGAGGTCCCATAAAGATCAGTGCACCGTTACTGTAGTCGTAGCTTGTCCGCCCATACAGAATTTCACCGGATAGCACCTTTTTGAATGAGATGGTATAAAAATCATTCGTCAGGATTTCCGGTTCCGCGCTGCATGACATGACATTTTCATCAGTCAAGGTATTGAAGGGAGTAGTACTAAACTGGGGGTGTTCCGGTGGTGGCAGTTCTGCATATTCATGAAATTCTGCAACTGTCGAGAAATGACGCTTATTCATGATTAATCCTCTATCTAATATTTGCTGTTGTTCTACTATATTCTTTTCAAACCGGCTTGGCCAGGTGATACTCTATCCCCGGCCTTCCGGTTCTTTCACCTTGTCTCCTACATTATTAAATTCGGTAGAGACCATTTTCTGATCTCTACCTCATCATTTATTTATTGAAGAATTCCGCTACAGCATCTGTTGATACTTTTACAGCTTCCGGTTTGTAGTAGAAATCAACATGGCTAAACTCTGCTAATGCCATAACTTTATGCTCATTGGTAAGCTTTTCAATAAATTGAGTTGAGCAAACAGCTGTAAAGGCCGTTTTACTATAAATAATCAGAGAAGGCTGTACAATCTTGTCTTCATAATGTTCCCCAATAGAAATTAGAGATTGCATTCCCTGGTCACCGATGTGCATGTTTGTATAGTTTTCAACAGCTTTTGGCCCTCTAAACCCATCTCTTCCGTAGTAGTCATATGTTTCTCCAACCATTGGATTACCTCCTAATTCAATAAATTCTTCTCTTGAATGATCATCGGTAAGTCCAAAAGGAGCAACGTAATCCGGTTTTCCTGTTTCATAAATCTTTTGCATTGAAGCATTCGCAGCAGCAATTTGTTGATTTACCATTTCTTTGTTAGCCCATTGGAAATCATCTGCTGCCATCATCCCGGAAACCATAGCAAGCTTCTTAATTCTGTGGTCTGTTACTGCTGCCGATGCGATAATGGAACCCCCCTGACATACGCCGAGTCCGTGAATCTCTTCTACAAAGGGAAGTGTTCCCAAATATGAAACGGCATCCCAGGTATTTTCGATGAGTCTAAACATATACCTCGATTGTTTAAACTCTCCCGGCAATGCCGGCGAATCTCCCATC
>JAKSDL010000552.1 GCA_022360105.1 Pseudomonadota bacterium | reverse complement strand
TTGTCGCTATACAAAAAACTATCAAAAGTTGCATCAGAAGGATCGCTTGAAGAAAGTATCCCCCCTATGTTTAGAACCGATGAAATTGTAACAACAACGTTATTATAAGTTGATGAGCCC
Organism: Pseudomonadota bacterium; assembly: GCA_022360105.1. The sequence goes on along the minus strand of JAKSDL010000552.1, from coordinate 2,707 downwards.
ACTTTAACCGATGGAATAACTAATTGATTCGTGACTTGATCATACAAATCATACTGAGTTGTTGATGCACTTGAGCCGATATCAATCACTTTGTCGATAGTAACAATAACATCTGAATAGATAATCGAATTTACTGAAACAATTGGTATACTTAATTGGTTATTTTTAGGGTTGTATGTATCAAAGGCCCATAAGTGACCAGAAAAGGCAAAAAGAAAAATGAATATAAGGCTTGAATATTTCATTCTGAACCGTTTCCGCTTCCATCATTGGCATTTCCATCAAACGAATAATAACCTATTAACCCATCGCTTAGCTCGGCTTGGACTGGTACGCAAATACAAAATATGGCTAGCGGAATTGCAATTGAAACAATAAAATTTTTCATAATCCACCCAAATTGTAAAGTGTGTTCAAGCAACCACTTACCCCATAGCAAATCCAACTATCGCAATCAATACAAACCTTGCTCGTTATACTCTAAAGATTTCAATTGACAATCAGAAACCCATTTTGTAATTTTATCCGAAAGGTTCACCTTTCATCAGAAAGGTGAACCTTTTTTATTTTCCAAATGTTTGTTAACTTCCTCTAAAAAAAGCGTTTTTTGTCCAATTTTCCAATATAAGAATCAATGCAGTACCATTCTTCAAATGGCATAGACAAATCTTTTCAACCCTAAGAAACTATCCTCAAAAGTCAGATCAATTCCCCCCAAAACAGCGTTAATAAACAAGCTTTCGAGGTGCCCAATGTTTAAAAATCTCCAACGCCCTACAAAATCAATGTCAAATCTAAATTGGTTCACCTTTCTGATGAAAAGTGAACCAAGTACACCATCCAAGCCCAAACGCCATCTTTGGACAGTGGATGAAAGCAAGTGTCTTAGTGAGGACGAGGTGAAAATACTCAAGAAATATTCTAAGCAGCTTTTGAAAATCGGTCTGGAAAAGCGCCGATTCAGCCTTGTTAGAGACTGGTTCATGGTTGAGCTGGGACTTAATTCGGGGTTGCGGGTTCAAGAGATGGCGTCTTTGATGCACCAGAATCTTTTCATTAATGGGGACAGGTCATCTGTTTCGGTTATTGGTAAGGGTAAAAAGAAAAGATCGGTTTGGATTGGGCAAGATTTCAAGGAAAAATGTTTTTTGTATAGGAGGTGCAAAATTGAGTTTGGGTATTCGGTGGAGGCCGACTCATTTCTTTTAAACAATCTTCAGGGCAGACAAATATCCAAACGAGCATTGCAGAAATTTTTCACAAGAATTGTCATTGAAGCCGGTTTACCTTCTCGTTATTCCATTCATAATTTGAGGCACACGTATTCCACCTTCCTTTTAAAGGCCAGCAACCACAACTATCGGTTTGTTCAAAGTCAACTGGGACATTCTTCCATTCGAACAACCCAAGTCTATGCTGGCATTGTTGAGTCTGATGCAAGACAAGCGATTAACAATATGTATTCTTGGATTCCTGTTAAAAAAGGGGGTGATATTAATTCTGTATCTTAGTTTCGATCTTTTTTTCGATAATCAAAAATCAAAGGAAATCAAAATGAAAGTAATCAAATTTATCCGCACCTTTATTTTTATTCTTGGGTTGGCATTGCTGCCGTTTTCATCGATGGCCATTGCTCAATCTGGCTGGGAAGATGATTTTGAGTCTTATTATTATCCTACTTGGCCTTCTACATGGATACCAGACGGTAATGGCACTAACAGTTCGTCAAATTTTGTTGATAGCACCACTCCATTTAATGGAGGAGGCTTTCAGGGAAATAATTTTCTTAAATTGTATGGCAGTATAGGGGGCTGCTGGGGTGCCCTTGCTTATCGGCCTTTGAACATTTCAGCCCCTTTTGAGGTTGAGGTAAAGATTAAGAATGGAGATGAGGCTCTTTATGGCTGTCACCCTGATAGGGCGGGGTTTGGGATTCGTAAAGGAACGCATTGGAGTAACCCTTCACGTAGTTTTATTCAATTTTATGAGGACGGGAAAATCAAGACAGGAGAGGGTACGTTGATTCGTAGTTATTCGACGTTAACCTGGTATACCATGAAGGTTCGCTATGAGCGCCCGTCAACTTCAACGGTAAAATTAACCTATTGGATTGATGGAGTGTACAAGTGGGAAGAGGTTGTAGCGGCGAAGCCTGAAGAAGATCAAATAACAAATTTTAGTGTTTTTGTGCAGGAAGGGAGCGCCTGGTTTGATGAAGTGAAGGTTAGTCCTGTAGCCCAACAAGTTTTTACCTGGTATCAGGATTTTGATGATGACGGATATGGCAACCCAAATGTTACGCTTGATGCTTCTTCCCAGCCTTCTGGTTATGTGTCGGACAACACCGACTGTGATGATTCAGATCCTAATGTATATCCGGGGGCAACGGAGATTGCGGGAGATGGAGTGGATCAGGATTGTGACGGGATAGATGTAGAGATTTGGTATCTGGATTTTGATAATGATGGCTTTGGTAATCCAAACACATCAACAGTGAGTATTTTTCAGCCTTCTGGTTATGTTTTGGATAACACTGATTGCGATGATAGTGACTCCGATATTTATCCTGGTGCTCCAGAAATCTATTATGACTGGGTTGACCAGGATTGTGATGGGCAAGCTTCTATGTCAAGCACTGTTCCTTATTATAGCAGTCCTGTTATAGATGGAACTAATGTTGTTCAGTCGTTTGCGCCGGCCGGAAATG
>JAKSDL010000159.1 GCA_022360105.1 Pseudomonadota bacterium | reverse complement strand
CGCAACGGAAAGGTGGATAAGTTGATTTTGGAAGAATTGGCCGAAAAGATCATCATCCGCCTGCGTGATGAAGGCAAATGGGATGCCGAATAACAGGAAATAAGGGACCAGAACCTTTGCTGTTTCCGGTCCCGGGTAGACAAACATAGAAACAGGGATCTCTTGGACCTGGTCCACGTATTCATAATGAAAGTTCATGGCAGTAATAACACCAAGAAATCCCTAAAGTAAAAAGGTTCTTCAAATGAATCTCCAATACCTTCAAATCTCCCAACATAACCGATTCTCTGGTCCGGTGGACTTATTCGGGACCTGCCGCACTCACAGTTAAAAAAGCAGCGTAACAGTTGCCGGTACCAGGAAAAAGCACCGTATTCCCTTCATATACATCCTCCTTGTTTTTCCAGTTTGATTAAATAGATCGAACGATGTGAAAGAGCAGCGATCAATTGAAAAGCAGAATAATTTTTGAACTATCATCAAAACCGTGCTAATCTGTCACTATTCCCCGCTTTCAATACGAATGACCGCATTAGAATGATTCTAATGAAAAAACAGATAGTTAAATTGCTCTTTTTAATTTTTTTGGGTTTGCCGGCTGGATCATGCCAAATTCAAAAAGGCTCACCAACTGCTGTTGCAGGATTTCTGGATCTTTCCAGTTGGTCGTTCGAAGATGATGGATCGATAGATCTCAATGGGGAATGGGAGTTTTACTGGAATGTTTTGTTACAACCAGGGGATTTTAAACAAGACAGTCAAAGTCGATGGTCAATTATCAAAGTCCCCCAACCTTGGAATAGGCAGATCTTTTCCGGAAAACCAGTAAGCGGAATTGGTTTTGCTACTTACCGTCTTTTTGTATTTAATCCCTTTCCACCACAGGAACTGGCGGTGCGTATTCAGGATGTAGCCACCGCTTATGTGTTATGGGTTAACGGCATACAGCAGTTATCAAATGGAAAGGTGTCAGATCGTGCAGAAGGCATGATTCCTCAATATAAACCAACCGCCAACCGACTTTCCCTTAAAACAGGAATAAATGAGTTTGTTATACAAGTCTCCAACTTTAGCAATGCTGCGGGAGGAATATGGCGTCCCATAGAATTGGGAAAACCGGAACAGATAAAGAGGACAAGGGAACGAAACCTTGCCTTTCAATTGTTTCTCTTTGGCAGCCTTTTGATCATTGGCTTTTATCACCTTGGAATTTTTTATAATCGTCGTTTGGATGTTTCACCACTTTTTTTAGGATCTCTTTGTTTGTTAATCTCCCTTAGAACCTTACTAACTGGTGAACGCTGGCTGACTGATGTTTTCCCGGGGTTAAGCTGGGAGTGGGCCAGAACTTTGGAATATATCACATTCTACCTGTCTGTCCCTTTGTACACACTGTTTATGGCATCTCTTTTTAAGCGAGAGATATCGTTAACAATAGGCAAAGTGCTTCTGTTGGTTGGATGCCTTTTCAGTTTATTCTCGATTTTGATCCCGGCTGTCATTTTTAGCCGGACTGCAAACTTTTATCAGGTTTTAACGGCATTGGTTGCTGTTTATGTGCTGGTCGGAATTGTCAAGGCGGTCAGAAAAAAGCGCACCGGATCCTGGCTGATCCTATTTGGTGCGCTGGCAGCTACATTGTCATTGATAAATGACTTGGTGGTGCTTAATTATTTTGCCATTGGAAATCAGCTTTTTTCATTTGGATTGTTTCTATTTGTTTTAACCCAGGCGCTAGTGCTTTCGAAGCGCTATTCCAAAGCATTCGAATCAATTGAATCTTTGACTTCAGAATTGAAAAAAATGGATCGTCTTAAAGACGAATTCTTAATCAGCACATCGCAGGAATTGCGTACACCTTTGATGGGAATAAGCGGTATAGCGACCTCACTTCTGGATGGAGCCGCCGGTGAACTTAATCCTGTTCAAAAAGACAATATTCGTTTGATTGCCAACAGTGGTCAAAGATTGGCAACTCTGATCAAAGACATTCTTGATATCTCGAAACTAAAAAACCAGGATATAAAACTGTCTTCCAAATCACTGGATTTATGGACAATTGCTGATGCGGTATTGACCCTGTCTTTTCAAGCTGCAATGGAAAAGAATCTTGCCCTCAAGAATGAAGTGCCATCCTATTTGCCTCTCATTTATGCTGACGAAAACAGGCTTTTGCAGATTTTCCACAATCTGGTTGATAACGCCATTAAATTCACGGAGAGCGGGAGTGTATCTATCTCTGCAAAAGTTAACGGTGGCAAAGTTCAGGTTTTTGTTGCAGATACAGGCATTGGAATTCCAGACAAAGATCATCAAACCATATTTCGATCATTTGAACAGGTTGGCGGGCTCACGGAGAAAGAACAAGGTGGTAACGGATTAGGATTAGCCATCACTAAACGCCTTGTGGAGATGCATGGGGGAATCATTTCAGTCGAATCGGAAGTAGGTATCGGTTCGATTTTTACCTTTGATCTAAAAATTGCTGACAATGATACGGTCAGCGGCGATAAAACTGTTAGCTCTTCAACCAACAGTTATTCCCAGCCTTCAACTAATAGCACTGGCAATATCGAATTATTTTCAAAAGAGAAAAAGGAACCTTATCAAAAGAATTTCATCCCTTCAGCAGCAATTGAAAGACATTCCGCAGAAGGGCAGCTGCAATTCGGCGGCCAATCAACGTTGCATGTTTTAGTGGTTGACGATGAGTTTGTCAGCTTAAAGGTTGTTGAAAACAACTTGCGTAATGCCGGGATTCGTGTGGAGACAGCTCGGTCAGGCCAGGAATGCCTTTTGAAGCTCGAACAATCCAAACCCGATGTTATTCTTTTGGATGTTATGATGCCTCGGATGAACGGCTTTGAAACAGCACGTAAAATCAGAAAAACGTATAGCAAAGAAGAATTGCCTATCCTTTTTCTTACGGCCAGAACAGAACCCAAGGACAAGCAAGGCGCTTTTACCGAAGGCGGAAATGATTATTTTACCAAACCGGTAGAAAAAAATGAGCTCTTACTCCGTATTGACTTCCATGCAAAACTTGCCAGATCCGTTAAGGAACTCATTGCTGCTGAGAAGAAATACCGAGGTATATTTGAAAACGCAGCAGAAGGAATTGTCGTACTTAAACCTGATGGAGAAGTAATTTCAGGCAATCCTGCATCGGCCAGAATGCTCGGATACAGAGACCGTTGGGAACTCGTTCAGGAAGTTGGCAACAACGTTAACGATCTTTTCGTGGACAAGAGCCAGACCGGCCTTTTGCTTGAAATGCTGAGCAATCAGTCTCGTTTGGAACGGTATGAATTGCAGTTTTATCGAAAGGACAAAACTGTTGTTGATGTAGCTGCCAGTATCCAGGTGGTCAAAGATGACTCTACCAGAGAACTGTTATTGGAGGCAATTCTTACGGATATCACCGATCGCAAGAAGGCAGAACGGCTGCAAATGGAAAAAGAAGCAGCGGACCTGGCTAACCAGGCCAAGTCAGAATATTTATCCTATGTTAGCCATGAATTGAGATCACCTATTCATGTGATCATGAGCTATACCTACTTGGGACTAAAAAGAATTACTGATACTTCCGATAAGTTCCACAAGTTTTTTAATGCTATTAAAGAAAGCAGCAATAACATGATGTCGATCCTAAACGACCTGCTGGATTTGGCCAAGCTTGAAGCAGGAATGATGGATTACGAGTTTCTGGAGCAGCCACTATCCCCGGCAATTTTGAAGGTTGGTAATGAATTCGCTGCAATTGCCGAAGAGAATCGTGTTAAGCTTGTCTATGACCTTTTAGAAACGGAGCCAGAGATTGCTTTTGATTTTGACAGGATAAGGCAGGTTATCAGGAATCTGATGTCAAATGCCTTAAAATTCGCTCCTAACGATACCGAAATTACAATTAAACAGACTCTAAATGACAAAAAGCTTAAAGTATCAGTCAGCGACAAAGGTGTGGGGATACCAAATGACGAATTGGAATCCGTTTTCGAAAGATATGTGCAGGCAAAACATAAAAAAACCAAGAAAAAAGGCACCGGGTTAGGGCTGGCAATCTGCAAACAGATTATCGATGCTCATCAAGGCTCCATCTGGGCGGAAAACAATTCGGACAACGGTGCAACCTTTAACTTCATCATTCCAATTAAATAGACCCTTTATAACCTGGTTAAAATTTACCCGCATTAGTGATTTGTAATGGGTTTCTTTTTGTAGTCCAGAATTGCTTGAATCATAGCACTGGTGGCTAATTCCGCGCAATGGAAGGAATCTTCGGGGAGGGATTCCAGATAGTTGGCAACCTGCTCAGGTGTGATTTGCATTGCCTGATCGATGGTCTTGCCTTCAGCAATCTGGGCAACGGCGTTGGCACAAGCATTTGTGTAAACACAACCTTCGATTTCCAAGGATACGAACTGAATGACTTTTTTCATGGTTGACAGCGAAATAGCAATGGTATCTCCGCAATCACTGGTGCCCTTTCCAAATCCATCCGGTCTGAAGACTTTTTCATGACGATCAAAGTCGTAAGCCAGTTCGATCATTTTTCGTGAGTGGTTGTCAAAAAATTCTTTTTGTTCTTTTGTAAATTCCATGGTGGTTGGGCAAGGTAAATAGGTGATTGGGATTCATAGCAACTTCCTGTAATTGTACTGTGTCATCCCATCGTTGAGCATTGAGGTAAATCGTCTATTGTTTAAAATTCCGGGTGTTGCCTTCTACCAATAATTTGCCATTCACAATGATCAATTGATCATTGATCGTTAATAGTGCATCACATGTTCCCTCCCCCCTACGGCAATGTCATGTGGTTTTAGAGAATTGGGATTGTGTGTCATCCTGAGCGTAGCGGATATAGGGATGTTTTATGCCTTGCGTATGAAAGTCAAGAGCATTTGAACTTATGATCTTTTCAATCCACTCCCAATAAGCTACCCTCCCAAGTATAAAGCGCTAACTCACGAAGAAAACCAAAAACGGCATCAGGCTCACCAATCCAAATTTCAAGCAGCCTGGTTGCACTCTCCTTTTGCTAATCATGAAAATTGAACAATCTGATTTCGGGAAAACCGGTGATGGCCGCGAGGTTCAGGTCTGCCAACTGACAAACAACAACGGTGTATCCATTTCTGTCATCAATTTTGGAGCAACACTGATCTCTGTGAAAACACCGGATAAATCCGGGTATGTGGAGGAAATTACCATTGGGCCGCGAAATGTGGCTGACTGCGAAAACCGTGGTGGTTTTTTTGGAGCCACCGTGGGACGAGTGGCTAACAGAATTGCTGCCGGTAAATTTTCCATCGACTCTCAACAATTTCAACTAGTCAAAAATGAAAGGGAAGTAAATCACCTCCATGGTGGGACCAAGGGTATCAGTAAGGTGCTTTGGAACATGAAAACAGTGGAATCATCCGCTGGTGCGACCGTCATCTGTAATTACCTGAGTAAGGATGGTGAAGACGGTTATCCGGGCAACCTGGATGTTACTGTCGGTTATACCCTGACCTCAGATAACGAACTGATTATCGATTACAATGCTACTGTCGATAAGACCTGCCCCGTCAACCTGACTAATCACGCGTATTGGAACCTGTCCGGTGAGAAAAAAGACAATATTCTGGGTCATGAGCTAAACTTGGTTTGTGACTCCTATCTGCCGGTCGATGAAAATTTGATACCTACCGGAGAGTTCAAAACTGTTGAAGGCACACCCTTCGATTTTCGAACCACAAAACCGGTAGGAAAGGATTTGGAGATGGCCGGTGGATTTGATCATTGCTATGTCATTCGCAAAGAACGGGGGGAGTGCATGAAGATAGCAGAGGTACACGATCCTGTAAGCGGCCGTCTTATGTCTGTTTCAACAACAGAGCCAGGTGTTCAGTTTTACAGCGGCAATTTCCTGCACCGTTTTGAGGATTTCGGTTTTCAAAAATATGACGCCCTGTGTTTGGAGGCCCAGTGCTTTCCCGATGCGGTCAATCAAGCGAATTTCCCTTCCATATTGCTTTCCCCGGGTGAAATCTATCAACAAAGAACCCTACACAGGTTCGATATTCGCGATTAGTGCCTGAGCGGAAAATCGCTAAACCCTTATCCAGCCTTGTAATAGCTGCTATTCGCTATTTCATCGTATCCTGCCATTTAAACCCGGGATTTAATTTTTGCAGCTGCATTAATATTACGCTATGATGTTACAAGATTTCAGGCACTCATCTGTGAGCCATATTGAATATTGATATCGGGTATCGCGTGAAATTCATCAAAAAAAGAAACAGCTTCAGAATAATATTAGGGATTATCGTTATTGCTCTTGTCAGCAGCTATATCTCAACGACAGATTGGCTAAAACCGAAATTGCAAGGCAAAACACTGGTTATTGCGCACCGGGCCGGTAGCGGTCTGTGGCCTCAGAATTCCCGCACTGCTGTGTTGAATAGTGTTGCGACTTCTAAAGCGCGGCATTCAGATAGTCGCTACCAAGGTATTGAAATCGATGTTGTTCTCACCGGGGACAATCAAGTTGTTTTGTCCCATGATCCCTGGATTCATAAATTATTATGTCAAAAAACGTCAGGTGAGACCTTGAATGAGCAGATTCTGATAAAAAATCTAACCCTCCGCGAATTGCAGTCAGGATTTCTCTGTGGTGGTTTACCGGATCCGGATTTCCCGGATGTAATCCCAAAAGCGGAAACTATCCCTACTCTAAATGAAGTGCTGGGAGCATTGAAGACTGCACCCGGTATGGTTTTATTTCTGGATGTAAAAATCGACGGAGTGTTGACAGCCAGTCCCGACGCGTATGCTGAAGCTCTGGCAGAATGTCTGGATAAGGCAGATTTGCCTAACAAAATATATATTGAAGGTCCCGATAGTGAATCTTTAGCGGCCTTTCGAGCCAGGATTCACTCTCCTTTTGTGGCATCCTTATCGTATCCACCGTTCAGTACGGATGAAAACCCGGTAATGACTGTGGTGAAATCCAGGTGGTTAACCAAATCCCGATTGAAAAGCCCGTTGGAAATGGCCAGAACTGCCAAGGCAGAAGCTATCGTCAGTCATACGGCAGTAATCACTTGGAACGCCGCAAAGCAAGCTAATGACGCCGGGATTGAAGTGATCCTTTTCACACCAAACACAAAAAAAGATTTGGAAAGATATTGCCACTGGCCTGCCAACATTCTCATCACCGATTTCCCAAACCTTGGCCACTGTCGTTAAAAAAACTTTTCTCCTGAAAACCTGACATTGTCCTGATCAATATCAATTGACCTCATTGACATTGGAATTTTCGCCAGGATATTTTCTTTCTTTTTCAATAGTACTCATGGCGATCAATGTGGGAAAAAAAGATTTTTCCCTGCCATAAATTATACCGAATTTCAAAGGAGGAAGGGTATGAAATTTAATATTACTGCCGCAATAATTGCACTTCTATTTTTAGTTGGTTGTGGATCTGCATATACCTACCATGTTGATCCTACTCCGCTTAAGAAAGGTGAAACAAAATACTCAGTCGGTGATGTTGAGGTAAAGCTTACTCTTGGACATGGCGGGAAGGAAGGCGATGAACGGTTTGCGAGTGAAACACAACTGGCTGATAATTTTAAGACTGCTCTTGGCAAACAATTACAGGAACAAGGATTATTTGCGTCAAACGGAAATGGCGCAAAATTGGATCTGAAAATCGATTATCATCGAACTTTTTTCTGGGGCGGCAATTCGTTACATAAGCCGGAAGTGTCATACCAGGCAACTGTAAGAAATGATCAGGAAAAACTAGCTAGCTTTGGGGAAGCTGGTTTTACGACTACCTATGGTACTTTTCAGGATATGGCTGTTAATGTGGAGATCTCGTCAGGAAATTGGGGAGCAGAGGATGAACTCAAAGATGTTGATAATATTGCTTCCTATATCGTAACCATGCTTGTTGACTTGGGTAAATAAACAGTACAGGCAAGTCGATCAAATAAATCATATAATTATCCATATGGTGGATCACTTTATTATGCTTGGTCCACCATTAATCAATTCTAATTCGATGCGAAGTTTGAGTGAAACATGTTCATTCAATTTCAGATCGAAGTTATTCAGGCTCGGACTTCTTTTCGATTTTTATTTTGATGACTTGATCAGGATAGATCAGATCAGCATTGGGAATTTTGTTTTCTTTTTGAATCTTGGGGTAATTATAACCATCACCAGTGTAGGTTTTAGTGATTCTAAATAGATAATCACCCTTTTTGACCACGTAATCGATAGTTTTTGTATCAGCTTCAACCGGTTTTTGAGGTGGAAGAACTTCAGTTTCTTCAATG
>JAKSDL010000243.1 GCA_022360105.1 Pseudomonadota bacterium | reverse complement strand
TTTTTAATACATCAAATATGAACGTTCCCGACAATAGCGAATGATCCTGATCACTGCCGGGACCTGATTGACCGGGATTTTGCGATAAAGCAGTGCGCGGATTTACCCGCAAACGAGTTGCTCATCCTACAGTCTTCTTTCGTTAACAAATATTTGATAACGGAAAGCAAAGCTTTCACAACTTTTTCAAAATTGACTTATGTCAAGTTTTTCGCTGTTGAAACATTGGTATAAAAAAGCATCAAATTAGTGCACATTTAAGTCTACCTATTTGTAATCAAGGGGTTACGCTAATTCTTAATCAAAAGATTGTTTTCATTTTTACCAAGTCGTGAGGAAAAATGCCCATATTCAGTTATTTAGTAACACCGGTTTCGGGGGATATGAACTCATTGGTCAGTGAACTGAATCATACCAACTATTGCGAAGCAGTCCCCGCGAATAATGAAGAATTGATCATTCTGGTGACGGAAACCCCGGATGAACAAGCTGAAAACGAGTTACAGCGAAAACTGAAAAGACTTCAAAGCATTCAAAGCGTCAGCATGACTTATGGTCATGCTGATGACCAGGAATAACCCAAAATTGGAGGAGCGATAATGGAGTTGACCAGACGATCATTTATCAAAACTGCCGCGATCAATAGTGCACTTGCTGCAGCGGCAGTACTGTTCCCGGGAGTGACTTTCGGTGCTTGGAAGGAAAGTGGCATGCCGGCCGGTCAGATTAATTGGAAAAAAACGCCTTGTCGCTTCTGCGGTACGGGTTGCGGATTGTTGGTCGGAGTGTCCGGAGACCGGGCCGTGGCAGTCAAAGGCGATCCTAATTGCTCCGTAAACAAAGGACTATGCTGTGTTAAGGGGTATCACTCGGTTCAAGCTTTATATGGCAAAGACCGTCTCAAAAAGGCCAAGGTTCGCAGGAATGGGAAAATGGTTGAAGTCCCGGTTTCCGAAGCTTTGGATATCGTTGCCGACAAGATGAAAGAAACGATCAAAAACCATGGCAAGGATGCGGTCGCCATGTACGGTTCGGGTCAGTGGACCATTCCTGATGGCTATGCAGCATCCAAATTGTTCAAGGGTTGTATCGGTACCAATAATGTGGAAGCAAACGCCAGGCTTTGTATGGCCAGCGCGGTAGTTGGTTTCATGACCAGCTTTGGCATGGATGAACCCATGGGATGTTATGATGATATTGACCATGCGGATGTGTTTGTCACCTGGGGTAATAACATGGCCGAAATGCATCCCGTGCTTTTCTCACGCATGGTAGCCAACCG
>JAKSDL010000926.1 GCA_022360105.1 Pseudomonadota bacterium | reverse complement strand
TGATTCACGAAAATTAATGTCCAGACGGTAAAGTCCCAAGCCTATCATGCGAGGCATCACCTGGGGCTGCACAGCATAATTTAACCACTGCAGCCAGCTGGCTCCGGTAGCACGGACCGCCTCAGCCTGGGTTGGGTCCATGTCCTCAATATCCTCGGCAAGCATTTTCCCGTAAAACCCGACTGTTGCAACGCATAGGGCTAAAAAACCCGCAAATGGTCGAAAACCGAATAATTTAACAAAAAAGATCGCCAATATGACTTCAGGAAAAGTCCGAGAAAGCGCCAGGATCCCCCGGCAAAAAAAGTATACCGGCCGATAAGACAGATTGCGGGCAGCACCCACTCCTACCGGGATTGAAAGGATGATTCCGACCACCGTCGAAGTCACAGTCATCCACAGACTTTCAAAAATACCGTCCAGAATCGAATCCCAGCGAGATATAAAGTCCGGGGGGAAAAAACCGGAAAGAAATCGTAAACCCCGAGGGATACCTTCAGCAAGGCGATCCCAGTTGATCTCCATTGTGCCAAAAGCCAATGATAGATAGATAGCAATTGACAACCAAAGTATCCAACGCCATACAGGCTTTTTGATAAATGGTTGTCGCTTCCAGGTACGCTGTATCGTGTTAGTTGTCATGAGAGAGTGCTCGCTTTTCCTGCCGTTGTGTCTTCTTCATCTTCGTCTTCAACCTTTTCAATGGTCGCCTCCCAGTCCTCTTCTCCGTAAATCTGGGTAAGTACTTCGGGCGTGAGGCTGTTAGGGGGTCCGTCGTACACGATTGTCCCTTCCTGCAGGCCGACAATCCTTAAGGCAAACATCTGGGCGAGATGGACATCATGGATATTAACAATGGCTGCGAGCTGATGTTCCTCACAAAGATCACAGATCAAGCGCATTATCTGGCGTGAGGTTTTAGGATCAAGACTTGCCGTAGGCTCATCCACCAATAACAATTCCGGATTCTGGATAAGCGCCCGGCAGATACCAATGCGTTGTCGCTGACCTCCGGAGAGTTCGTCGGCACGTTTATCCGCCATATGGTCGAGTTCGACTCGTTCAAGTAATTTGAACGCCGCGTCGATGTCTTCTTGCGGGTAT
>JAKSDL010000202.1 GCA_022360105.1 Pseudomonadota bacterium | reverse complement strand
TCACAAGCTGTTGAACTGGATGCGTCAATCACTTCAGTTAGTAGTGTATTGAGAACACTGACTCTTGAAATGGGATTGGACACCGGATTTTTGTGGTTTTCCGGAGTATTTGGAACGGTGCTCTTTGGAATGGGTTTGGGGCTTCTGATCGAATATGCCTGTCAAGTCTTGATGCGTCAGCCTTATTATGCAACGAACGGTCATGGTGCTTTGATGGGGTTGATCATTGCCTTGTTAATGCCTCCTTCTGTACCTGCCTGGATTATGTTGGTTGCAGTTGCTGTTGCTATTTTTATGGCAAAACAGGTGTTTGGTGGTATTGGTGGTTACCCTATGCACCCTGCCCTGGTTGGATGGCTGGTTGTTTATCTTTCCTGGCCCCAATATGTATATCCCATAGGCACAGCCAGTATCGCAGGGTTCAATACTGCTGTAATCGTAATGACCATCCTGGGAGGAATCGGTCTGTTGATGACCGGTTATATCAGGTTTGAAATCACGCTCGGCGTTATTATCGGTACTTTGCTGTTTGGTTTCCTGATGCAGGAAAGCCTGGGAGGCGGAGGAATCGGTGAACAGTTTTTTTCCGGGCATGTATTTCTTGCGGCATTCTTTCTGGCGACAGACGCAACCAGCTCACCGGCTAATAAACTGGCCATGTGGATTTACGGAATCGGAATCGGATTTCTGATCATCTTGATCCGTGCGTTTGGTGTTTGGCCGGATGCGGTTCCCTTTGCCGTGTTGTTAATGAATGTCGTATCTCCGTTGTTGGATCGTATTAAACCTAAAGTAATTAAGATGGCTACCTGATTATGGCAAACTATATTCGTATGGTGATAGTACTGTCAGCGATTACCCTCGTTAGCGGGTTAGCGCTGGGCGCATTAAACGAACTGACCTATGAGACGGCGGAAAACAACGTTCTCAAATTCAAGAAAATTCCTGCTGTCGCAACCATTTATGAAGGTCTTGTGGGGCAGCTGGATCAAGAACAAAAAACAGCCCTGGAAACTGAGTTGCTGGCGGAAAAGCTGTCCGTTGACCTGGGTGAAAAGGAACCGTTGCTGGTTTTTGTTATCAAAAAGGATGGTGCTCCTTATGCAGTGGCGCTTGAAAAATTCGGCCCCGGTTACGGCGGTGATCTGGGTGTGATGATGGGATTTAAGATTGAAGATAGCAGCATAGTGGGAATAGGCATCACAACAATGGCTGAAACACCCGGAGTCGGAACCCGTGTCACCGAGCAGATCTTCGTTGATCAGTTCAAAACCTTGCCTGCAAACGCGATATTAAAAGTAAAAAAGGACGGAGGTAACATTGATGCCATTGCTGGAGCCACAATATCATGCAGGGCCGTGGCCCTTGCCGCAGAACAGGCCAAAGAGTATTACGAAAAACATCAGGAGCAGATTAAAATCGCTCTCACACGATAAAGGACTTGTCATATGAATTCGATTTTTAGCGAATTTACCAAAGGATTATGGAAAGAACTCCCTCCTTTCCGGCTGGTTTTAGGATTGTGTCCGGTTTTAGCGGTAACCACCACCATGGAAAACGGTCTGGGAATGGGGCTTTCGGCTACTTTTGTGTTGGTTTGCTCCAATGTATTGATCTCAGCCCTGCGCAATCTTATACCTGATCAGGTGCGGGTAGCGTGCTATATCGTCGTGATTGCCACCTTTGTGGTTTGCGTGGAAATGATTACCAAAGCCTATTTCTTCCAACTTTCGGAAAGTCTGGGCCTTTTTATTCCGCTAATCGTGGTGAATTGTATCATCCTGGGACGGGCAGAAGCCTTTGCCAGAAAGAACGGCGTGGCCAGATCATTCGCAGACGGGATGGGTATGGGACTCGGATTTACCATCTCCCTCACTTTGATCGGTATTATTCGTGAGGTTTTTGGTGCCGGTAAACTAGGACTCTTGTTTGGGGATGCCCAGTTCATTGCTGAACCCTTTGACTTTTTGCAGCAGGCGCCGGGAGCCTTTGTTGTATTGGGGTTACTGCTTGGAGTTATAAACATTCTCGGTCGACTGGTCGAAAGATAAGGAGCGAAGCAATATGACTCACTACTTTGAACTGATCATAGCCGCCATCTTTATCAATAATATTCTGCTGGCAAAATTCCTGGGGCAATGCCCGTTTCTCGGGGTTTCCAAAAAAATGGACACTGCCATCGGTATGTCGGCAGCCGTTGTTTTTGTGCTCACACTGGCCGGGGTGATTACCTGGGTACTCAACTGGTATTTGTTGGAATGGCTGGAAATAACTTTTATTCGAACGCTGGCGTTTATTCTTATAATAGCCACCCTGGTGCAGTTTGTAGAACTGTTTTTGCGAAAGGCAATTCCAGTACTTTACAAGTCGTTGGGCATTTTTCTGCCCTTGATCACAACCAATTGTGCGGTGCTGGGTTCAGCGATAATCAATATTCAGGAAGAGTTTGATTTGCTGGAAACCATTGTGTTTTCCGTGGCTTCCGCTTTCGGATTCGGGTTAGCCCTAATTCTTTTTGCCGGAATCAGGGAACGATTTGAAATCACTCGTATTCCCAAACCACTGGAAGGAACAGGTATTGGTTTGGTCACAGCCGGACTAATGGCTCTGTGTTTCTTTGCGTTCAAGGGAATGGTTTAAACTAATTTCATGCTCGTACCCGTGAATGAGATCTATTCTTTCATGGGGAGAAAACTGAAAACCCGACAGCTGACGTGAGTATCAGCGAGCAACCTCATGTTTGCTTAAAAGATTCCCTTTCGGGAAATTAAATCCAAACCGGAATTAGATGATACGGTTTTTTGATCACAAGGTATCAAGAGGGAAAGGATGTTAGTACCTTCAATTGTCATGCTGGGTGTGGGACTCAGCGCTTCGGTTGTCCTGGCGGTCGCGGCAAAGGTGTTTCATGTGGAAGTGGATCCAAGAATTACAGATGTTGAAGATGCCCTTCCGGGAGCAAATTGCGGTGGATGCGGATATACAGGTTGTACAGCCTGTGCTGAAGCAATTGTGGAAGGTAAAGCGCCGGTTAACGCTTGTATCGCAGGTGGAGATACTACTACTGCTGCAGTGGCGAAAGTAATGGGTGGAGAAATTGGCTTCCAGGAACCAAAAGTCGCAACACATTATTGTGAAGGCGGCTATCGGGCTGTTCCAAAGTATCATTACGAAGGCATCAACGATTGTCGAGCCATGTTTGCCCTGCACGGGGGGGATCTGGTCTGCAAAGTCGGCTGCCTGAGTCTTGGTACGTGCGTAGCTAGCTGTCCGTTTGATGCCCTGGAGATGGGAGAGGAAGGTGTACCTGAAGTCATTCCGGATCGTTGCGTGGGATGTGGTAATTGTGAGCGTGTTTGTCCTACAGGTGTCATCAACGTATACAATATGACGGATAGACTCTTTCATTTTAACAAAGAAGATGAATGCCTGCCACCTTGCAAACAATTATGTCCGGCCCAAATCGATATTCCAGGCTATGTGCAATTGGCCAAAGAAGGTGATTTTGCCGGTGCCATTGCCCTGATCAAGGAGCGAAATCCTCTGCCGTTGATTTGCGGTCGCGTTTGCCCGGCTCCCTGTGAAGTGGGTTGCCGAAGAGTCGCTATTGAAGACGAACCGGTGCATCACAATTACATTAAGCGCTTTGTGGCCGATTGGGAAATGAATCTTCCCGAACCACTCAAACCAATGATCTTGCCAGATACGGGAAAGAAGGTTGCCATCGTTGGAGGAGGGCCTTGTGGTCTCTCCGCAGCTTACTATCTCCGTAGAATGGGACATGATATCACCATCTACGATTCCAAACCGGAGCTGGGTGGCATGCTTCGCTATGGAATCCCGGAATACAGACTTCCCAAGAAAGTATTGAATTTTGAGATCAAGCAGATACTGGATATGGGAGTTAAGGAAGAGTGCAATAAATCCCTGGGGACAGATATAAGTATTCAAGGCATGGAAGATGAATTCGATGCTATCCTCATGGCCATGGGAGCGTGGGATAATACTTCTTTGCGCTGTGAAGGCGAAGAGCTGGAAGGCGTCTGGAAGGGAACCGAATTTCTGCAAAAAAGAGAACTGGGGATTGATGTTGATCTTAAGGGAAAACGAGTGGTGGTTGTCGGTGGCGGTAATACTGCCATGGATGCCTGCCGAAGTTCTTTAAGGCAAGGAGCTAGCGAAGTCACCTTGTTATACCGAAGAACCAGAAACGAAATGCCGGCCAACGAGGTGGAAATTGTGGCTTCCGAGCATGAAGGTATCAAATATGAACTGCTTGCTGCACCGACTCGCCTGATAGGAGATGAAAACGGTGTTCTCAAGCAAATCGAGTACCTGCGCATGGAACTCGGTGAGCCGGATGCTTCCGGTAGAAGACGGCCTGTTCCGATTGAAGGTTCGGAAGTAACAATTGATGTGGACGTAGTGATTTCTGCCATTGGTCAGCGGCCATTAACTGATTGGTATACCGATGATCTGAAAGAACGAGGTATGAAACTGACCCGTTGGGACACCATTGAGGCGGATGAGGAAACTTTACAATCCGATATCCCCCACGTATTCACCGGAGGAGACTTGTGGAGTGGTCCCGCACTATTGATTGACGCCGTAGGAACTGGTCGCAGGGCCGCCCGGTCCATTCATCGGTTCCTGAACGGACAGGATCTCACTCATCCTTACGGTACATACAAAGCTCCGCAACGAGTTCCTGAATCAGGCGATGTTCCACTGGATGGCGTGGCGAGAAAGCCAAAGGTTGAACAGCCTGAACTTCCCGTTAAAGAGAGAATCAAAACATTTGATGAAGTTGATTTAACAGTTACGCCCGAATTGATGCAGGCGGAAGCAGATCGGTGCATGCGTTGCGGTACGCTGTGTTATTTCTCTGACAACCAGAAAGACAAGTTTTATTCTGAAAAGAGTATGACTGAAAAGGTGGAAGAGTTACTGGTGGTTTCTCCTGAATAACCCTTGTTGGGAAGTTATTCAGTTAAAAAACTAAACTCGGGAGGTGTAAGTGGGATACACCTTCCTTCTGTCAAGCATTCAACAAAGGAACGGAATTGAAAGGTAGAATAGTCGATATCAAAAAGCTGTTGGGAATTGCTCTGCTACTGGTTTTGCTGGGTGGTGTGGCAATGATGGTGCCTCCCGAACGGGAACCGGATAATGTTTTAGAGAATCGATTCGGTGATGTTTCCTGGAATCATGAATTGCATGCCCGTATGAAAGAAATTTCAAACTGCAATGTTTGCCATCATACGGAAAAGCAAGGTGCAATGGATTTAAAACCTTGCAGTGAATGTCATACTCCTCTTACTAACGTTGAAAGCTTGATCACTCCGGAGTTGTTCGCTGAAGTGACGCCTGTGATTTATGAAGGAGAAAATGGACCTCCACCGATGACGGCTCTTCATGCAAGCTGCATGGGATGTCACAAGGCCATGAATCAGGGCCCGGTCATTTGTCGGGATTGTCATCAACAAACATTCACCGGTCCGCATGGTATGGTAGTGTGGGATCATACTCTCCATTCCAGAAAACTGGAAATGGATAAAGACCAGGAATTTGATGACGATTGTGTAACTTGTCACCACAAGGACTTTGAAGCAAAAACGGAAGCTGATTACCGGGCGTGCGGTACTTGTCACAAACCGGTTATAGCCAAGGGATTGGAGATTGCTACAGGATTTAAGGATCATGCCGACTATAAACACGGTCAATGTGTGGAATGCCATGTGGAATTTAATCCTGAAGAAGACAACGTTGGCTGTACTGAATGTCACAAAGGGCTGGAGGTCGATTTTGACGTGACCAATCCAAGTCTGGAACAAGCTGTTCATCAACGCTGTGCTACCTGCCACAATTCGGAAGAATCCAAGCTGAACCTGGCATCTCCGGGAATTTGCACGGATTGCCATAAACCTGATCCTTCGAGAATACAGATCCCCAACTTTGGTACTGTAGCCTGGGATCATAGGAGACATGGAGAATTTGGTACGGTTGAATGTCAGACCTGTCATCATACGGAGGCTCCCGGTGCACCTATGGTTGCATGTAGCAGTTGTCATGGCAAAGATCCGGATGTGGAATTGGATCTCAAGGCTTCCTTGGATCAAACCTGCCTGGAATGTCATACCAAGGAGAAAGTTGGTTTGACGACCCTGGCTAGTATGCTTGTAAACGATGTAACAGGTGGGTATTACAAATATGAAGGACCGGATGGCGCCTTCTGGTGGGATCATAAATTCCATGCCGTGGACACATCGTTATCCTGCAGAAATTGTCATCACAATACACTCATTAAGGACGGGCTTTATGTAACAGCCGAAAAAGTCGGCAAAGCCTGGACAGGAACGGCAGGCCATATTCAAAACTGCAGTAAATGCCATGGACCGGAAGGTCCCGTCGCTGGAAGCGTTGCTCAAGGTACTGATGCCAAATCCAGGGATGAAATCTATCAAACCATTTGTACCAATTGTCATCAGAAACTCGAAATAGGACCTCAAGCCTGGGAAGAGTATTTTAAACTGTAAAAGAGGGAAAACCGCAATATGAGCAGTACACAAACAAGCGATTCATCAAAAATAAAGGGCATGCTGACTGATGTTACCAAATGCATCGGTTGTGAGAGATGTGTTGAGGGTTGCGTTAAGAAAAACAAACTGCCTCGCGATTTCCTGTCATATTTCAAGGCCAAAGACGGTTTGTCCGGAAATCGCTTTACTTCCATTGTAAAAACCAAAAATGAGGAAACCGGAAAATGGCATATGGTGCGAAAACATTGTTTGCATTGCCTGGATCCTTCTTGCTCTGCAGCGTGCCTGGTCGGAGCCTTTACTAAAAGCCCTGACGGAGCGGTTGAATATGACGCAGGTATGTGCATTGGTTGCCGCTATTGCATGCTGGCTTGCCCTTTCTCTATTCCTCGTTATGAATATGACAAACCTTTGCCTTACATTCGTAAGTGCAAAATGAATCATGAATGCCGGGTAGCTGGCGGAAAACCCGCATGTGTGTCGGCTTGCCCTACGGGAGCGACCATTTTTGATACCAGGGAAAATCTTTTAAAGATCGCTAAAAAAAGGCTCAAGGAAAATCCTGGAAAATATGTCAACCATATTTACGGGGAGCACGAATTTGGGGGAACTTCCGTAATGTATCTCTCCGACATCCCCATAGGAGACGTTCTGAATATCCCGACAAAAGATCAATTTGAAAAAATGAGATTGCCTCAATTGACGAAAAAGTCAGTGCCAGCTTTGGTGGAACCCTGGATTTGGGTGACACCGGTGCAGTTCGTTGCTGTTTCAGCCGGATTATCAGGTATCTGGTTGTATCGCAGAAAAAAACTACTGGCCCGGGAAAAAGAAGCGGCTGACAAGTCAAGTGGAAAGGAGGGGAAAGATGGTAAATAGTAGACCGATCCTTGATCGAATTAAAGATGCGTTGTGGGTAATCCTGATTGCCGGAATGGTGGTTGGAGTAGGGCGCTTCGTTAATGGGTTGGGCGCAGCTACCAATATGACAGACTTGTTACCATGGGGCTTTTGGAAGGTTTTCAACATGGTTGCAGGAGCTGCCTTGGCAACCAGCGGTTTTGTTGTGGCCGCAATTATCTATATTTTCCAAATGGATAAGTATAGAAAAGTAGCCCGCTTTTCAATCGTCATAGGCTTTTTAGGATACGGTTCAAGTCTGTTTGCGCTGTTGTTTGATATTGGCCTGCCCCATCGCGGGTGGCATCCTTTCTTCATGTGGAATCCTCACTCATTTTTATTTGAAGTATTCTGGTGTGTTTCTGTTTACTGGAGCGTCACAGCTTTTGAATTGTTTCCGCTTATCACTGAACGATTTCCTTTCCCCAAGCTGACCCATTTTATTCATGAGATCATGCTGCCGGTGGTGATTTTGGGGATAACGCTTTCGACCATGCATCACAGTTCTTTAGGGTCGCTGTTTTTAGCCTCTCCCACCAGATTGCATCCGCTCTGGTATAGTCTATGGATACCCCCCGAGTTTTTTATTTCGGCCATGGGTGCCGGACTTTCAGTGATAGTACTGCTGATGATCATTTTTTCCTGGCTGTATCGTCAGGAAATTAATATGTCGATACTAACAGGGTTGATTAAAGGTTCAGCCGGATTGCTCTTATTGTACTTGATTGTAAAAATCGCCGACTTTACTATCAATGGAAAGTGGGGATTTGTCTTCGGTGCCGATGTAACCTGGGAATCTTATCTTTTCCATGTGGAAATCCTGCTACAGGTAATTATCCCGCTGGCAATTTATTTTACCCCGGCTTTGCGAAACAAAATCTGGGGATTGATGATTGGAACCAGTTCTGCACTGGTCGGGATCGTCATGCATCGTTTAAACACAGGCATCATCGGGTATTATCGTAGTGCAGGTGAAATCTATGTTCCGAATGTTGGTGAGTTCCTGCTGGGATTCGGCATTCTTGCCGGAGCCGGGTTGTTGTTCTTTTTCTTTGTCGAGCGGTTTTATATCTTCAAAGAACCGGCCGGACACGGACACGAAGACGGAGAACCCTTAAAGTTATGGTCCAAGGAAGAAGCGGTACCCTATTTCTTTGGAGCCAGATTTAAAAAAGTTGTTGCTACATTGGTCATTGTGGTGCCGGGAACCTGGTTTCTGTTTCAAAACCAGGCAACAGGACCTTATAAGTCAATTGCTCAACCGGTAAGCGCTGCTGTGATCGGAATTGATGCCGTCAGAGACAAGCTCTTGATTGATGGCAATGTAAATGGCGACGGCGTTGAATTTAATCACACCCTTCATAAAACAACCATTGCCAAAGAATATGGGCTCAGTGCAGAAGCTACCTGCGAGAAATGTCATCATTTGAATCTACCCAAAGATAATGCTTCCAACTGCAGGCTTTGTCATAACGATATGGAAGCTTCCACACCTATGTTCAGCCTCGTTAATCATGAGGAAAGATTTGAAACAGCAGCAGATCTGGAAGCTTTCCGGGAACTGAATCTTTCCAGCAGGAAGCAAAATTTTGCTGCTTGTTTTGACTGCCATGAAAATAATATGAAAGGTTTGGCTAGTTACAAAGCAAAAGGATTTGATCATAATGCTCCGGGTTATCAACATGCCATGCATGGGAATTGTCTGACTTGCCACCGTCAGCGTGGTGAAACCACAAAGGCAGATCCTGTTGGTGAGGGAAATTGCCTGTTCTGTCACAAATTACCAATTGCTGTAGAATCTACTGCAATAGCTTCACAATAAACAATTAATAAAAACCGGCAGCACAATGTTGCTGGTTTTTCTCCTCTGTCTATTACCCTACCTGAAATATTTATCGTAAACACCAAATTCAAATCACGTAAATCTTCCTCCCACCTTTGCTCTATCCAATCTTCCCCCGGAATAGCGAGTTGGACGAGACGCGTTGCCTGCCGTTAAAACCGTTACTGTCCAATCCTTTTGTCTTCGAGACCATTTCTGAAGCTAAAATGGAACGACAGGAGCGGTATTTGAATGAAACATCACCGGATGTTGCAAATCAGATTGGTATCCGATACCTATAATTATCAATAATTTGTATTGAAAGAAAGGATCAATAGGCATTAACATCAATTTGAAACCACAACGATTGTGACAGCAATTCTAATTTTACAGGTAATTAGATATGTACCCTGAAAAGCCGTTTCCGGCCAGTTATTGGCTCAAACCCGATCAAATCGCAGCTGGTGAGTTGCCAATTTCAACAATCCAAATGGAGGCATCCGGGAAAATCGAATCTTTGCTCAATGCCGGAATAGAAACCTACATTAACCTGCTGGAAAGCGATGAATTTGAGAAACGTACTTTTGCTCATAGCAATTATCCTGATTATTCCAATGAATTAAAAGATGCGGGTGAGAGAAAAGGATTGAATGT
This sequence comes from Pseudomonadota bacterium, assembly GCA_022360105.1. The sequence continues at coordinate 3,876 of JAKSDL010000202.1, read as the reverse complement.
TGAGTGTATCCGTTTTCCGATTGTGGATTTTGGTATTCCTTCAAAACCGGAAATGATTGATATACTAAACTGCATTGACATGAATCTGGAAAATCAAAGGAGGGTCTACTTTCATTGTTATGCAGGACTTGGCAGAACAGGGACGGTGGCCGGATGTTGGTTGGTCCGGCATGGTATGGAAGGTGGTGAGGCGTTGCAGGAACTTTATAACATCAGACATGCCCAAGGTACGACAGCTTACGGGATATCACCCCAAAATGATCTTCAAATAAATTTCGTCAGGAACTGGAAGCAGGGGCAATAACTCGATTAAGATTGATCCAAAATGTTATCGACTGCTTCCAACTGATCCTCGCTGAATACACGAATCCCGTTCTGTTCCAATAAACGGGCAGTGACACCCTTTCCCTCTTTCAACTTGCCGGAAAAGTCTCCTGTGTAAATCATGTTACTGCCACAGGAAGGGCTGCGTTCCTTTAGAATTGCAATTGAGATGTCGTTTTTTTTTGCCAGCTCAAGTGCGGCGTATGCCCCTTTAATAAAATAGTCGGTTACATCTTTGTTATTGGTGTCTAAAGCAATGCTTTTGCCGAGTAAAACATCTGCTCCTTCCCCTTGTTGAATTTCGACAGGGTTTCTGGGAACCGGCAGACCGCCGGCCATTTCCGGACAAACAGCTACAAGTCTTTCCTCATCCTGCCACTTTTCTAAAAGTGTCGATTGGATCAAATTGTCTCCGCCGTTGTATTTCACTTGCTCTCCCAGCAGACAGGAACTGATAAGGATTTTTTGCATCATCTTGCAGTGGTTTTAAAATGTGTGAAAAGAATACCTTTGTTAATAAATCGTTTTATTGCCTGTCCACTCATCTTTTAAAAGCGCCCAGCGTTCATGGTCTTTCCAGCGCCCATTTACTTTGAGGTAACGTCTCGAATAACCTTCTCGACTGAATCCATGGCGCATGATAAAACTTTTCGATGCTGTGTTTTGAGGTTGAATATTGGCTTCAAGCCGGTGCAGGTTTAAGGTATAAAACGCCCGCTCGATGATCAGCTGCAACCCCTCAGACAAGTAACCCTTGCGGGCATATGGTAAAAACGAATAAAAACCTAAATACCCACTTTGCAGAGCGCCTCTTGCGATGTCGTTAATATTGATAACCCCCACAATAGCACCTGTTTCGTTGGAACATACCAGGTGACCTTCACTACCTCGTTCAAATCGCAGCAAATAGGCGGTAAAAAAAGAGTTATTCGTTTTATTCACAATCCATGGATAATGGAATTTTCGACTACGAGCCACATTGTGCATAAATTCTTTTTCATCAGAAAAACCAGGTTTGCGGATGAAAACGCGCTCTCCAACTGCCAGGGCTCTCTCGTCAATGATCGATCCGGTTCCCATTTTTAAAATGGCTTTATATCGTTCAGCTTATTGATAATTACTTGATCTACGAATTCATATTCACAAGTGTTAAATAGAGTACAGTTTTGAATTAACAAGGGCTCTGTGAATTAATAGCTATAAGGCACAAATAACAGTACTTGAAATGTCAATTTGATAATACTGATTACAAGATAAATCAAAAAATCAGATCCACCAACCTTAAAATATCAGACATTTTATAGCTTTTTAAAGCTTACATAGCAGGCAGCCTATCCCGTATGCAAAAGCCGTTGGGGCCAGCTTTCGCGGGAAGAGAAAGTTGGCAAAACAACTTACCTGATCAGGAATTTACCGATTGGTGAAAGAAAGACACATAAAACCTGTTATTTGGATTTATGAAAATGAAAATGTCATCTATAGGAAACGGTGTGGAATGGGATTTTACAAAATCTTTTCAGACTCTCCCCAAATGTTGTATACTATTGTAAACAGTAATCAATACCATTATCGGTAAATGATTGGTCATAACTTTTAAGCAGAAGTAAACGGAAACCATTGTAGAAAAGACCTATGAATAGTTCTGAAAATCCTCCGGTTTGGGAAATAACCGAACCTTCAAAGGAATTCAAAGTAGAGCGATGTCACGACCTCAGTATCATTGATAGTAAAATTGCCAAATTGGAGGAGCTGATTGCCGGGCTTTCAAACAACCCATCACCTAAATTTGTCGGCGGAGGTACTGCAATTTTAAATGTAGATACCGGCGGTGTTAGGAAGAAATATGAAACCATGCTGATAGCCGAAGAAAGAAAAAGGAAGGAGACAATACAAAACGAGAACAAACTAAATAACGATTACCAGGGGTTTGAGGAAAGGCTTGCTTTTATCGAAAAGGCTAAAGCAATCATTCAGGAAGATACCTACATCATGGAAGAAATTCTTAGCCACAATTCCGGAGAAATAATTATTGACTACTACAATTGTGAACCGGAAAGGGATTCATTGGAGCAGATCGTCGCTCATATTTCGGAACAAGTAGAAACTCCCCCTGAAATTGTTGAAGGCAATAAATATCTTACCTACCACGTTAAAGCCGAATCGGGAAAAGATCTGTTTCTAATCTATTCGGAAGAGGTTGGCTTTAAAATTCTGAAGGACGATTTTAGCAAGGAACAGGCGGAAGAATTGAATCAGGAAGCCTCAAGCGTGCCTGCCGAGGTTCCGCTTGCGGCGGAAAAAGACAAAAAGCCGGTTGATGCGAGTCTCGACTATAAGGTTGATAAAATTGTCTATCAATTGATCTTTGATGCCACATTGATCGCATTCCCAAATCAAAAAGAGTGGGACAATGTTAATTTTTATCAGACCTATTCAATGCTGAAAACTTCTGAAAACATTAAAGAAAAGTTGTCAAAACTATTTGAAAGACTGAGTATTTCCGGTAGTAAGGATAGTCGGACCATGATGGCGTCCAACATTGAACATCAAGTTGTCACTGTGTTTAACCAGTTGGTTAAAAAAGCCAGTATTAGCGCTGAGTTGAAAAAGTTGGAACACTGGCTCAACGATGATAAAACCCTGGACAAAAAATCCATGAGCGGAACAGCCATAGCCACCCACAATGCGACAGCTTACGATGCACGTAAATCAATTGAGGACAAGGAAGAGCCCTATCGCCTCTTTAGCATGATTGTTGGTTACCATCACTATTTTGACTCTAATTTTCCTTACGTTGTAGATGCCTTGAAAGACAAGGGAGATCCGCTTCCCCAGCAAAGAAAAAAAGACACCCCATATTATATCAAACCCTGCCCCCCTGTTCCTCTTTTCAAAGAACTTACCTCCTGGAGGAACGAGACCCTGCGATCGATGCTGCTCACCTTGCGAGATATGAAACTGCGAGGGGCTAGAAATGCAGAAAAAGAAAGGATTGTAAAAGATATCCAGACACTTGCTGCTGAGATGGAGATGGAAGCCGTTAATATTGAGAAATTTAATGGTGACAAACTATTTGGCAAAGACCACTTTGAAGACACCATCATCGCATTCGATAACAGAATTAAAATGTTATCACAACAATGACTCAACCTAATATTGTCTGCTTAGGCAGGACGCTGGCTCATCCTATAGTTGCGTTGTCCATAATCTGTCATTATTTCTGGATTTTCCGCAATCCTGGCGATATGATCCAATATCAAAAGTACGATAGTTTCTGAGGCAAAAAAGATCGAACTTTACATGAGGGCTAATACTTCCTTTACAAATCCGGGTTAGGATATTTTTATCAGACCTTTGGAGAGGGGTGGATTATGGTAGCTCCTGACTTCTGACCCCATTTTCAGACAACCCCGGACATCAAAAAAAAATGGAACCAAAACAAACCTTTCAGTCATCAAATGATTTTTCTTATACCCAGTTACCGGTGTTAAAGAAAAAAGTGTTTCGTTTGGGCATTGCTGGCAACTATGGCTTGGAATCCGACAGCATTCG
>JAKSDL010000899.1 GCA_022360105.1 Pseudomonadota bacterium | reverse complement strand
CAGGATGGTCATTACGATTACAGCAGTATTGAACCCTGCGATACTGGCTGTGCCTATGGGATATACATATTGGGGCCAGGAAAGATAAACAACCAGCCATCCAACCAGGGCAGGGTGCATTGGGTAACCACCAATACCACCAAACACCTGTTTTGCCATAAAAATAGCAACAGCAACTGCAATCAACATAATCCAGGCAGGTACAGAAGGAGGCATTAACAAGGCAATGATCAACCCCATCAAGGCACCATGACCGTTCGTTGCATAATAAGGCTGACGCATCAAGACTTGACAGGCATATTCGATCAGAAGACCCAAACCCATTCCAAAGAGCACCGTTCCAAATACTCCGGAAAACCACAAAAATCCGGTGTCCAATCCCATTTCAAGAGTCAGTGTTCTCAATACACTACTAACTGAAGTGATTGACGCATCCAGTTCAACAGCTTGTGATCCGTAAAACTGGCCAAACGCGCTGACGATGATGGTGGGAATCAGAAAAAGGATGAATGCAATATTCATTTTTGTGATACTGGATTTTGATCTCCAGTGCGGGGCATAACCAACGGTAAATCTGGGATTTCCCGAAAACAACGACATCGCCGGATCACCGGTGGCTGCTGTCAAATATCGTCGGCCTTTTACCGTCGCCGGTGCATCAGCTTCAACGGCTTCTTTTTCACCGGTTTCCAGCTTTATCAACTGTCGCTTGGCCAAATCAATCATCTGTAACAAGGGCCGCCGAGCTGTGCAGGCTGAAGCACAAAGGCCACAGTTAATGCAACCGTCAATTTCATAATCCTTGGTACGTTCAAAGAGACTGAATTCGCTGTATCTTCCGATCAGTTGAACCTGCAAATTCACGGGACAGGCATCGATGCATTTTCCACAATTGATGCAAGGCTCTGTAGACCAGGGAATACTTTCCGAGCCTGGAATCAGCATTAAGGTATTGATACCGGCATCGACCGTACCATCCAGAGAATATTGTGCAAATCCAAGCATAGGGCCACCAGCCACAATTCTATCTTTTTCGGATGGCTCCAGGCCTGCTTCTTGGAAAATCTGGTTAAACGCAGTGCCGATCCATACTCTGTATACCCCTTTAACCTTACTGTCAGGTCCTACAACGGTAATAGTCTTTTTAATCTGAATCTGCCCGTTACAAACTGCATCGAGAGCCGCCAATGCGGTTTCAACACTGATAATAGCGACGTCGCCCTCCATTTCTGTTTCTTTAATCACAAATGGATCCAAGGCGGCAGGGTAGGAATTAGGAAGCCAGAGAGGGGTTACCTTACCGGAGAATGATGTTTGAAGATTCTCTTGTTCAGATTTCGGGAGGGCCACAAAGGTTTTATCGGCACCTGACACTTTTTGTAGCAGGTAAGCGGCTTTGCTGACTTCGTCCGCTCTTTCACGATATTGCTCCAGATAACTGACTGTTACCGGTTCACGATCCATCGCCAGAATTACGACAGCCTTAATGGGACTTCCTTCGCTGGGGCAGAGCATTTCCACAAGAGGCTGAGCAGTAATCCGATCCGTCTGGATAGCAGTTTCCTCTAATCGCTTTTTTAGTTCATCCAATGTGGCCTTATCTGGATCTAGCGCCGGAAATCGTTTTGAAGGGTCTGTTTCACCGGGTTTAACAGTGATAGATGGTACCATGCTATCACCGTGAGTTTCAGGAACATTAACTAAATCAACAACTTCACCTTCAACAGGAGAGGGAAAAACCTCTTTGTCATCAACCTTCCAAATGGCCTGCCCATATTCCAACTTATCGCCTTTATCAACCAGGGAGGAACAAATACCGCCATCTCCGCCGTTAAGCGGGAAACTAAGTGTTTCAGGTGCTTTCAGATCAATAATGGGATAGGTGTTTGTACTAAGGACATAACCTTTTTCCCGGAAGTTCAAGAGAGAGTCAATTACTTTCATAGATAACCATAAAGTCCGCTTGCCTGCTTTCTCAGGAAAGCGAGATTCTAGCAAAAACCCCAATAATGCGGTCTGTTTTTAAATATTGGAGTCAAAGGTTTTTAAATCAACCAGTATGTAGGAACATAAAAAACTTAATGCCAGGCATCTTTTTCATGCAACAAATCCTCATTGTGCCAAGTTAATAACATCTTTTATGTCAATGAGACTTGTGAATCACAGCCATCCATCATAACCTAAGACATGAAGATTCATGATTGTAGTTAGGAGATTTCGGTTTTTCCTATCGTGCTTGATTCATCTTCGTCAACAAAAAAACAATAAAAGTAAGGTGTATATTTTTAATGTTTTGATCAATTTAATTGAACAATATCTAGAATCAATGAACCCAATTGAAGAGCAGGAATCGTTAAAATACGCTGGTCAAGAAGAAATTGATCTTAATCAACCAGGTTTCTTTTCTAAAAAACGATTAAAAAATAGGAATTAACAAATTAATTCCACTTCATTATTCTACTAAATTATAGGAACAATTTCTCCGAACTATTTATTTGTAAACCATTCGAATTCAGCAAAATAACCTAATAAAAACAAAACCGAGTTTACGTTAACCCTATTGAAAATGAAAAATTAAGGTAATCGATTAGCAATCAAAGATGCAGGAATTATATGGCAAGAGTTGGGATTATACAGGAAGTAAGTGGAAAATATGCTGTTATTTCAAGTAGCCGCAGAGGGATTTGTGAAGGTTGTTCAGAAAAATCCACCTGTTCGTTTGATAATGCGTTGGGAAAATCCGTTCCTGAACTGGTTACTGCAGTAAATTCGATCCAGGCAAAGCCGGGCGATCAAGTAGAGTTTGATCTCACAGGTCACACTGAACTAAAAGTTTCCCTGATCGTTTGGACAGTGCCTTTGTTAGGTTTGGTGCTGGGAGCAACAACCGGTTCATTTTATCATGGGTTAATTGGGTTTACTAAAAACAGTGGAACCTTACTAGGCCTAATCTTGGGATTGGCATTCGGTTTTGCTGGCGTTGTTGCTTACGAGCGCTTGTTTGTCAACAAGGAGGCCACCCTCCCTGTGTTGTTGAAAGTGCTTCGTCCCCAAAGCTGCAACGTGAACAAAGTCTAGTGCAAATTCTTACCATCCGCTCATCAGGTCTTCGCCCATGTTTTTGGCCACCTGATCCTGAAACTGGTGAAAGCGATACCCTACCACGGTAATCAAATAGGATAAAAACTTGTACCCAATATCCGGATCTTGTTCAAAAATCCCGATTAGCCTTGATTTTTCGATCCGAATGATCGTAGCAGTTTCTGTGACACAATAGGCGGATAACCGCATCTGATAAGGAGGGACAAAACATGACCATCCCAGTACTTTGGCTTCAGGATTCCGATGTTCCACATCAACATTTGAAATAGTGTGTTTATTCGAAGTGGGCCGACCATCGGGCATCTCAAACCGCAGATCAACAACCCCTTGGGTTACGATCCACAGATGTGTGGCATCATCTCCTTCAGAAAATAGTTTTTCCTCCTTTTGATACTCCCGTAATTCGCAATGCTTCTGAATGGATACAATTTGCTGATCATTCATGTGTCTAAAGGCTTCCAAAGATTTTACCAATTCTGCTTGAATCATAAAACCCCCTTCCAAAGTTAAATACAAAACACGCTTGTTTCCAAATTTGACCTATTGACTATTTTAACAGCGGTAATCATTCAGTCAGCAGCTGTTAAGAGGATAATAATATTTATGACTCCTTCATCAGGCCGTGCCACCTGTCTTTTTCAGGAGTTGCGACATTGTACTACGGAGCCCTCAAAATATCAATTCATAACGCCGATTGACCGGCACAAAATCAATTAAAAACAGAGGAAGGTGATTGAGTGATAGAGTGTGGTATGAAGGCTTTATTTTTGCAGCTCTACGAGGTTTTTATTATGCAAAAGAAGTAAATCAACACATAAGAAAATATGGCCGGGAACCCGGCCTGCCGTCTTTAGGGCGGTCATGGCAGGCCGGTGATTTGTGGACTCTTCGAAGACAGGAGAGACAATCTTCGATGGCGACATAACTGCAAGATTAGTCCACAAAATCAGCTTCAAAAGCAAATTCTTTGGGTAGTTTCAGGTTATACTTTTCCAAAAGGCTGCGGCTAAAGAGATACCTGCCCCTTTCAGCAATTTTTGGTGCGATATCGGATGGTTTTTTGTCGAATGCCAGGATTCTTTTTGCAATCTCCCCGGCAGCAAGTCCTTGTTGTTTTCCATATAACACGAGTCCACCGATCGTTTTATCCGGTCCGACAGAAAAATCCCAAAATCCGAAATGCGGAACAGGCGTATTTTTTGTGGTCCAGGTTAAAACCCGATCAGCGTTAATGTGTTTGTCGTCTTTATCAAAAATTGTGTGATATAAACCGATAAAAATTGCATCATAACCATTTTGCTGTGACTGTAACACAGTCTGCTTCCAGAGGTCCCATTCCCCGATTAATCGCAGATCAACGGTAATTCCAGACAGATTAATTTGTTCACTTCCGTGGAAATAATGATCCAGCGATGCCTTGGATGTAGTTCCGGAATCGAATAGAACCAACACTTTCTTTATATCAGCTCCCAAAATTTTGGTGACTGTATAAAGAGATCGCTTCAAAAGGGGTCTTTCCAAAACACCGGTGAAATTAGCAGTGTTACGGCCCAGGTAATCTTCAGGATTTCTGTTGATCCCGAGGTAGACAACAGGAACACCGGTTTTCGATAACCTTGGGCCGAGATATTTTAGCGCGTTGTCATCCCCCAGGATAACCAGGGACGGATCTGTCTGTTCGAAAGTCTCATAAGCCAGCTTAGCCCTGTTTTCGTATTCTGAAGAAGGTACCCGTTTAGTATCCATTTCAAAACTGATCAATTCATAGTCACCGGAAAGCTTCTCCGATAATCCTTCTTTATAGCTTCTGTCCCATTCATACTCTTTGTGGTAGCTTTCAACGATGAGGATTTTGTTACTTTCGTTAAACACGTAAAAGTAAAGGGTGATGCCAATGTTGCCCAAAATAACAAGGGCTATTACGGGAAAAAGCAGTTTCATGGTGTTTCCTTTTTTTAATACTGATCGCGGTTATTCCTGCTATCAGTTATCTTATCAATTGTCACTTATGCTCTAAACTCGTGCCTGAATTCATAAACGAAAACTGATTGAGATGATAAAGAAAAAACAGTTCAGATTTCAGTCAGTTGTTCCAATTCTATTAACGTAAACGTCTCCAGGCACGAGTCATTTTGATTGCACATAAAACACTTTATAAAACGAGATTATTTTCTTATAGATGCCCCCGGAAACGACTTGGTTTGGATGAAATACAGCAACACTATACAGACGAGTCAAATCGTTTCCGGAGGGATTCTTTTAAAAACACTTTCTAAGATGCTTGGTTCCAAAGCTCGATAACATGTTTCACGGGAATAGCCTGTTTGTCTTGTGAAAGTACATCCGTAAGTTGCATTATACAGGCCGGGCATGATGTGGCCACAACATCTGCCCCCGTGGCTTTGATATTCTGGCATTTTCGATTACCAATGGCCGTGGAGGTTTCATAATGCTGCAGATTAAAGCTACCCCCGTTGCCACAACACACATCTGCCTCCTGCATTTCAACCAGTTCCATATTAGCCATTGATTTCAATAATTCTCTGGGTTGCTGATAAACATTTAAAGATTTACCAAGGTGGCAAGGGTCATGGTAAGTTACCCGTGAGCCCTTGCCATTGGAGAGAGCAGGAGGAGTTGCTCTCAATACGTCCACCATGAATTCACTTATGTCTTTGGTTTTTTCAGCGATTTGATCTACCTCTTCCCTGCATTTCAGGTTTAAATCCTTGGCCATCATTGGCCAGACCTTTTTGATGGTCGAAGTACAGGTAGCGCAGGGAGTCAATAAATAGTCAGCTTCAGAGTTCCGGAACATTTTAAGATTCTGATTTAACAAAGCTTCAAATGTTCGGGTATCACCGGAAGCCAACGCCGGAATACCGCAGCAGGCCTGAATTTCCGGTATTGACACTGAAGCATTGTTACTTTCCAGAACAGCAACCGCTGATTCAGCAATGTTTGGATAGACCTTGTCGACCACACATCCCGGGAAAAACAGTACTTTGTGTTCGCCATTGGCCGAAGTTAATTCGGACTTTTTTTGTTTTGCATAAAACGATTGCTTTGCCAGAGGCACAAAATGTCGCTCTCCAATGAACGATGACAAAGCAGCGGAACAATAGGTCCCCATTTCCGGGTTTGCCGGTTTAATGAAAACCCCCTGGAATCTTTTGGATAGCCCCAGAATCGCGTCAAACAGTTTAGGGTGGGAGAGCATCCCCCTGAAAATAGCTTTTTTCGTTGCTGACAAGCCAATAAACTCGGTGAGGATTGAGCGCGCCAACATAAATATTTCGACAGCACTCACCCCGCTTGGACAGTTCGCAGAGCAAGTTCCACAAAGCAGGCATTTTTCCAGACGTTGTTTCACTCCTTTGGCATCAGCTATCATATTTTTGGCCAGGCCTTCCAGCATGTAGATTTTACCCCTGGTGACATCGCTTTCTTTTTGTGTTTCCGTGAACACCGGACACACAGCCTGGCACATCCCACACTTCATGCAATTGCTTAGCAGATCGTCAATCTCTGCCAACATGGACGACAGTTTTTCCAGATCCTTCATCCTAACCTCCAATCATCTTGCCCGGGTTCAGGATATTGTTCGGATCCAATGCCAACTTCATTCTTCGTGAATAATCGATGGATGCCTGCCCGACTTCATTAGCAAGAAAACCGGATTTTGCCATGCCAATACCGTGTTCACCTGATAAGGTACCGCCCAAATCCAAAGCGATTTCAAACAATTCCTCCACCATCTGTTCCACAGTATGCCATTCTTTTTCGTTACGCTTGTCACACAGTATAGTTGGGTGCAGGTTACCATCTCCCGCATGCCCGAACGTTCCGATTGCCAGGTCATGTTTTTTGGCCAGATCTTCGATGCCTTTAACCATGCGAGGAATCTTGCTCCTGGGTACCGTAGCATCTTCAAGGACAAGAGTCGGCTTCAAACGTGCCAAGGCCGAAAGTGCTGAACGGCGGGCTTCCCATACCTTGTTTTTTTCCACCTCATCTTTGGCAACCTGAATCTTGGCAGCCCCATTGGCTTTACATATTTTCTGGACCTTTTCAAATTCTTCCGTGACCTGCCCTTCATGGCCATCCACTTCTATCAGCAAAAGAGCTTTGGCATCCAGGGGCAGACCGACTTTGGCAAAATCTTCGACCGCCCGGATAGTGAAATTATCTAAAAACTCCAGGGTGCAAGGCAAAATCTTATTGGCTATGATTGCTGCTACCGTTTCAGTTGCTCCTTCCACAGAATCGTAGATTGCCATCATCGCTTTTGAGGTTTGCGGAGGTGGAATCAGCTTAAGAGTGATCTCTTTGAATATGCCCAAGGTTCCCTCCGAAGCTGCCATCAGCCCTGTCAAATTGTAACCGGTGACACATTTTACTGTTCTTGAGCCGGTTTTGATCAGATTTCCATCCACATCATAAAAACTAAGGCCCATCAGATAATCTTTAGTCACACCGTATTTTAATCCCCTGAGACCCCCGGCATTTTCAGCCACATTTCCGGCAATAGTCGAAACACTTTGACTGCCAGGATCCGGTGGATAGAACAGCCCTTTGTTCGCTACTTCTGCGGCCAGTTTTGAGGTAACCACTCCCGGCTCCACGACAGCAAACATATCTTCTTCGTTAATTTCCAGGATTTTATTCAATCCGCCAGTCAGCAGCACCACTCCTTCTCGTTCCGGTATGGTGCCCCCGCTAAGGTTTGTGCCTGCGCCTCTGACTGTAATGGGAAGATTGTTTTCGTTACATAGTTTTACCAGTTCACCCAGTTGATCCCGATGTGATGGTTTCAACACCAGTGCAGGTGTTTTTGGTTCCAATACAGCAGCATCATACGCATAATTAAAGCGATCGACCTCCTCTTCCAGCACATTACCTTCGCCAAGTATTTCTTTAAAACGTTTCACTACACTTTTTGCTACCATCTTCACTCCAGTGGCTTAACAATATTAATCAATTATAATTACAACGAGTTCCTTGGGGCCGTGGACACCAAAAGCCAGTACCAGTTCAATATCAGCTGTCTTCGACGGTCCGGACGTCAACACGATATTTGTCGGCATTCCCTCGGTCCACTTTCCACTTTCCAAAGCTTCATTAAATGTCGCATTGATCGTGGCAGCTTTTACTACTGCAATGTGTATAGGAGGCACCAGTGACATTAACCTGGGTTCGTTTTGATCCGGCCAAAGCACTATGGCACCATTTTCTGCTATGGCTCCCTTTGTTGTGGTAATTGCTGCATCAATTTCAAACAACCTGGGTTTGAATTCTTCAATTGGTCCGTCATATTGTACCAATTGCGTTTCAATCGAATCCCGGTCCTTCAAAGTGGATTCTATCTCCTTGCCCATGTCAACTTCAGGGGAATACAACAAGGTTTTGATCTGTTTGGTCTTCAAGATGTCAGATAAAGTAGCTAGCCAGCCGTCTTCGCTACTGACATACACCTCACTGCGAACAGACTCCAGATTTTGCCGGAGGATTTCAATCCTCTCCTCATGTGACCAATGGCGGAGGGGAAACATCATAGGTTCGTTAAGATCTGGTGATTTCTGTTTTAATGCGGAATGCATGGTAAACAGAATTTTCTCTTTGGCTGATTCATTCATTTTCAACACCTTCGTTCTTTACAAGTTCCTGAAGTGTTTTTTTAGATAATCGTGGAACAGTCCTGACCCCGGACCATTTTTTTACCGGCCCTGCGTTTGGAAGCTCAGAACCAAACAAGCGGATAGCTTTTCCTCCTAGTTTGTTAATCAATGGGTGTGTATTAACCAAAGCCCATCCTTTCCAGGCAGCGGTCTCCATTAAACTTCGTTTGCTACCATATCCCTTGACGGCCCCTTTGGACGCTTTGCCCTCGTTTCGAATTCTCCGTATCAAGGCAGGTATGGGGATTTTGACAGGACAAACCTCCTCGCAGGCGTTACATAAACTGGAAGCATCAGGAATGCCCTGGGTTTTATCCAGGCCTTCCATCTGTGGAGTAAGAATTGTTCCTATCGGACCGGGATAAACAAAACCAAAGGCGTGGCCGCCAATTCTTGTGTAAACCGGGCAATGGTTAAGGCATGTTCCACAGCGAATACATTTCAGGGTTTGTCGCAATTCCGGATCAGCCAGAATGTTGGTGCGTCCGTTGTCCAGTAAAACCAAGTGAACTTCTTTTGGCCCATCCTTTTCACCCGGTTTTCGGGGGGATGTGATAAAGTTGAAATAGGTGGTCATTTTCTGTCCGGTAGCCGAACCGGTCAGCAATTCCAATAAAGGAGGAACATCGTTTAGCTTTTCTACGACTTTTTCCACCCCCATTAAGGCGATGTGCACTGGTGGTAGAGTTGTGCACATTCTGCCGTTCCCCTCATTTTCCACCAAACAAAGCGTCCCGGTTTCCGCCACTGCCAAATTGACTCCGCTGATACCTACTTCAGCTTCGTAAAATTTTTGTCTTAAGGTTTTTCGGGCAATAGCATTTAATTCTTCAACATTTTCCGTATATGGGGTGTCGGGTATGTGCTTGTGAAACAAGTCCGCTATTTCGGACTTGTTTTTGTGAATCGCCGGAACAATGATATGAGAAGGGGTTTCTCCTGCCAGTTGGATGATAAATTCCCCCAAATCTGTTTCCAGTGGATCGATACCGTTTTCCTTCAGGAAGTTATTCAAATGCATCTCTTCCGAGACCATGGATTTGCCTTTGGCAACCTTGGTGGCATTGTGCTGTTTTAGAATATCCAACACGATATTGTTTGCATCCGCCACCGTTTCAGCCCAATGAACCTTAATCCCGTTAGCCAGGCATTTTTGTTCAAGCTTTTCAAGAAGATCAGGCAGATTTGCCAGAGAGCGGCTTCGAATTGAAGTGCCGAGATCACGCAACCCCTGTAATCTATCCTGATCATCAAATACAGCCTTGCGCTTTTGCGTCATGGTATCCATGGCAAACTTGAGGTTACCGCGCAATTGGCCGTCTTCCAGGGCGTCAACTACATTTTTCTGGAAATTAAACGACTTGGCTTTCATTGAATACGCTCCCAAATGAAGTCGGCAATGTGTGTTCCTTGAATGGGAACATTCTGATATTCCATGGCTCCGGTAATATTGACCAGACAGCCGCAATCCCCGGCAATGACCCGACGTGCTCCACTGTTCCGAATAGCATCGACTTTATCTTTCACCATGGCAGCTGATATCTCGGGCTGTTTTATCGAAAAGGTTCCCCCAAAACCGCAACATTGATGTTCATTGTCAAGATCAATCAAATTGACGTTTGATAATTGTTTTAGCAGATATTTGGAATCCTCAATAATTTTCATCTCCCTGGCAGCATGACAGGATGAATGCCATGTAACATCGATAGGATCTCCTTTGTCTTCAAGTTCGATTTTCAGGACGTGCACCAAAAACTCTGTCAATTCGTATATTCTCGCTGAAAAAGCCAATGCTTCTCCTCGATCCGGTTCGTTTGCAAACAATTCGGAATAATGATGTTTCATCATTCCCGCACATGAACCTGAAGGCACAACGATGGGATATTCCTTGGGAAATGATCGTAATTGCTGGCGCGCCACAATCTTAGCCTGGTCCGGAAAACCGGAATTATAGGCGGGTTGTCCACAACACGATTGAGATTGTGGAAAAACAACCTTTACTCCTTCTTTCCGTAACAGGCGAATTGTTGAAATGCCTGTTTCCGGATAGACATCGTTAATGATGCAGGTGCCAAATAAATAAACCTTTTCCGGTTTTGCTGGATATTGTCGCATGAGTTACTCAATAGGTTTGAAAAAAGGCTTAACAAACAGGTGATACCGGATACCTGCTATAAGGAAATGGAATAGAAAGAAAACCGCGTCCCTGTTTTGAACTTCTTTTACACCCGATTTTCCCAAGGAACAGAGATCCGGGAGGAAACTCATAAACCTTTCCTCCCGGTTCCCCGGTTCCAAGGGAATGGAACGCGCCATCGATTTAACAACCTTGTCCAAGAAACGTTCAGCCAGGTAATCTTCTTAGAACTGCAAGATCACGCTAAGCTCGTTTTTTACCTGGTTTGTTATTATATGGCCCCGAAGAAGAGTTCAGGTAGCCATGTAACTATGCTTGGAAACATGGTAATAATCGCAATTGCTATTACCTGTAATGCCACAAACGGTAAAATACCCCGATAAATGTGTGACATCGTATATTCCGGTGGTGCTACTCCTTTGAAATAAAACAAAGCGTAACCAAATGGAGGCGTTAAGAATGATGTTTGCAGATTCACACACAACAGCATGGCAAACCAAAGTGGATTAAATTCCAACTCCATGGCGATCGGCATGAAAATTGGTACGGTAACCAGCAAGATGGCTGCCCAGTCGATGAACATACCCATGATGAACACAATGAACATCATAATAAGCAATACCAACCAGCGATTCATACCACTACCGATTAACAAGTCAGCTACCACATCGCCGCCACCAGCGCTCAAAAAGACGGTGCTGAAAAATTTACCTCCGATGAATAGCATCATCACCATTGAAGTGGTCTTTAATGTTGCCCAGCAGGATTCTTTTAAAACGGTCCAATTCAGCTTTTTATTAAAAAAGGCAAGTATCAAAGCCCCTGTTGCACCCAGACCTGCTGCTTCGGTTGGTGTTGCCACACCAGCTAAAATGGTTCCCATAACCGCCAGAATCAGGGCTAAAGGAGGAACCAGTGATTTTGCTGTCATCGCAAGTTTCTGACTGGCTGAGTATGTGGAGGCTTCCTCTTTTGAGATCGGTGGACCGAGTTCAGGGTTGATTCTGCATCTAATCAATATATAAGCGAAGTAGAGCGATGCTAAAACTAACCCCGGGAAAATGGCCCCTGCAAATAAATTTCCTACCGACGTCTCTTTCATTCCTGTCAATCCGCCAAAAACAACCATCATAATACTAGGCGGAATTAAAATACCAAGTGTTCCGGCCGCACAGATAATTCCACTGGTCAATTCTTTCTGATATCCTTTTCTGAGCAATGCCGGTGTCGCCAGCAGGCCCATTGCAACAACCGAAGCTCCGATAATTCCTGTTGTTGCTGCAAACACGGTACAAACAACGACCACTGCAAGACCTAATCCTCCCCTGATCGATCCCAGTACAACATATAAAGCTTCGAACAGGGAATCGGAGACCTTGGATCGATCCAGCAGCTGGGCCATCAGGATAAACAATGGTATCGCCACCAACACATAGTTGTTCATCAATCCCCACATGTTGTTGGCAAACATATCAAATAGGGCTGCCAAATTAAAACCGTTGTCGATTAAACCAAACAAGGTTGCAATCGCCGCAAGTGTATAGGCTAATGGATGCCCCAGTGTAATTGCTAAAATAAGCGTGGCAAACATGGCCACTGTTAATAATTCTGGACTCATATTTACCTTCTTATTTGGATTTCAATTCTTTCCTTAAGACCTGGATCTCCCTGATCAGATTGGATAATCCTTGTAAAAGTGCGAACACGACCGTTAACGCCATGATAATCTTGTAAGGCCAGATAAGTGGCGCCCAACTGGTGGAATTCCTTTCCGCTTCGATAAACGAAGTATAAGCAAAGCTGGAGGTCCAAATAACCAGACAAATAAATACTGGCAAAAAGAAAAAGAAGGTGGTGATAAAATTGACAATCGCTTGGTTTTTTGGAGACAAGCGGGAAACAAAAATATCCACCCTCACATGCCCTTTGGTTACATCCGTATACGCTATACCGAACATATAGTGGATTCCGTATAAGAAGGCCGTCATTTCAAAACCCCAAACGGTTGGAGTGTTGAAAACATACCGCATAAATACTTCGTAGATAACGACAAGTAGGAGAGGGATTGCAAGTAAAGAGGTAGTCTCCCCCATTTTTGTATTAAACTTGTCGATTCCGTTGGCAATTAATTCGAACATTTCATTCCCTTGGATGCCGGCACCAAAAATCGCATCAGTCTGGTGCCGGGAAAATTAAGCTATTCTGTTACCTTACCACTGATGTATGTTTCATATGGCCATGGAGTAGCACCGCTTCTTGCTTCTCTCCAGGTGGCAAATTCTTCGATAAAAGCTTCTTGTGAATCCAGAACCTTCTTCACTTCCGGATACTTGGCCTTTACCGACTCCAAATACGTCTTAGTGGTCTTTCTAAAACTAATCATTGTTTCTTTGTCCATCTTCACGATCTCAACTTTCTTGCTGA
This sequence comes from Pseudomonadota bacterium, assembly GCA_022360105.1. The sequence goes on along the minus strand of JAKSDL010000899.1, from coordinate 16,575 downwards.
ATCTCTTGATGGCTTCTGCATTCAAGGCGTTAATCCAATTGTAACTCCAAAGTTGGGTTTCCTTAGCAGCAATATCTACAATCCACTTCAGATCTTCCGGAAGCTTATTATACGCATCCTTGTTGAAGAAAAGAGCACACTGGATTCCAGGCTGGTGAACACCAGGTTGAATCGCATACTTTGTGATTTCATCGAATCCCATTGGATAGTTAATTGCGGGAGATGAGAATTCTGCTGCATCGATCACACCCCTTTCCAATGCAAGATAGACCTCACCACCTGGTAGTGGAGTCACTGAAGCACCCAGGTTGTTCATAATATCCATGTACCAACCAGGAGTTCTCAGTCGCATCCCTTTGAAATCCTGCATTTTGGTAGCTCGCTTATTTGAAAACAATCCCATTTCCTGACCCATCTGGCCACCTGGAAGCGCAAACAAGTTAAACTTGCCATACAGATCCTGCATCATTTTCATCCCGCCTTTTTCATACAACCAGATGTTGTACCCTTCAGCATCCAAACCAAAAGGAACGGAAGCAAAGGCAACAAAAGCCTCATTCTTACCTTTCCAGTATCCGGGCCAGTCATGACCTACCTGAGCAGAACCCTTGCTCACTGCGTCAAACGATTGCAGTGCAGGAACCAATTCACCAGCAGAAAAAGGTTTGATATCCAAGCGACCAGCGGAAGCTAATCGAACACTGTCAGCGAAATGCACAGCCACATCGTAGAAAAGAAGCCCCTTTGTCCATGGCATAACCATTTTCCAGCGAATCTTTTTGTTTGAAGTCTTGAATTTTACACGTTTGGCTTCCTTATGCCGCGGATCAAAGCCGAATTTTTCACGTTTTGCACCATAAACCGGTGCAGCTGCCAAACTTACTACCAACAGCATTCCTAAGAATTTTACCAACATCTTTTTCATGATGGGTCTCCTTATTTTGGTTTTTGAGAACTATAGAAGTGATTTTATAAGTCTTAATTAAAACTTCCAGTAACAAGAAGAAACTGAACACTCAGCTTCTTTTTGCCGGTCCACATCTAACCGACTCTGCATTATCCCGATACTGCCTTGCTCCAAGACAATGACGAAATTTCAAGGTTGGATAATCTGCAGTTAAAATGCCAAATGGTGTTGAAACGACAATCACGCCAGCCTGGATTTCACTTCAAGCCATAAATATCAATTAATTAGAAACATAATGCCCTTGATTGTTTCCTTGAAAAATTCCGGTTGAACTTTCAAACTAGATTCGTTTCACCTAAAAAACTCGATTAATGAGTCTGCTTTTTCGGATTACTTCTGAATCTTCGTGGCAGTTTTTTCTTTATAATTTTATTATTTCAATAACATAAATAGTCCTTTTTTTAGGAATCATTTATTTTCCCAATCAGGTATACTTATGCAATCGACGGATAAAAATGCGAATCATACAAGGTCGGCCAGACTTGAAATACTGTATCCAAAAACAGGGGTCATGATGTCAAGATCTTGATACAACACAACAACTTTCCGAAACGATAGAATTAAGTTAACTCATGACTGGTTAAACAAACTTGATTAAGGGAAGATTATGACTCGGAAAAGATGGCGTAAATCTTGCGATGTGGGCTGAAACGCAATAGATCGATCTTTAGAAGTTCACACACCAGGTATGACTGATGAAAATGATATTTCGATTCGTTTTATTACTGATATTTGTAATCGGATCTGGACAATCGGTGTCGGGAAGCACTGCCGCCCCTAAAAAGCTCAATGTATTTTATCTGAACTCCTATCACAACGGCTATCCTTGGTCCGACAACATGGCAGCGGGCATCCGGGAGGAGTTTGAAGGGAGTGAACAGATTATCCAGGTACAAATCGAATACCTGAATTCAAAAAAATATTACGATGAGGTCATCAAAGATAACCTGTTTCGGCATTTTGCCTATAAATTTCGCAACAAAAAATTTGATATCATCATTGTCTCCGACAACAACGCCTTGGAATTTATTCTTGAGTACGGAGAAAATCTTTTTCCGGGTGTTCCTATAGTTTTTTGCGGAATAAACGATTTGAAGCAATATGAAATAAAACCGGGAAGAAAGATAACCGGGGTGCTCGAAAACATTTACTTCAAAGAAAACCTTGATTTTGCCCGTTCTCTCCATCCGGAAGTGGAAAAAATGATTGTCATAGGAAACAACTCTGTCACTTCCATTTCAATCTCAGGCCAGATTAAGGAAAGCATCCGAGTCAACAACATCGATTTTGACATTCAATTTCGCAACGATTTAAGAAGTGAAGATCTGATCGAAAGTCTCAAGCATGAATCCAAAAAGATCATGCTTTACATAATCCCTGCTTATGAAGAGATACACGGTGAGTTTTACTCATCTTGGGAACTCACCCAGAAAGTATTTAAAGCAACAAAACTCCCGGTGTACGGTTCATGGGAGTTTATCGTCGGTTATGGTATGGTCGGTGGCAAAGTATCCAGTGCTCAAATTCACGGTAAAACGGCAGCCCAGTTGGCTTTAAGAATCATGAACGGAGAAGACGCCGCATCTATCCCTATATTTAACGGGGGATATAAATATATTTTTGATCACAATGTGTTGGAGTTTTTTGACATCCCGAGAAAAATGCTTCCCAAGGACAGCATTATCGTCAACGAACCTTTTAATTTTTATAGGCTGAATCGCACCATTTTCTGGTTTATCGTCGTCAGTGTAGTTTTATTGGTCGTTGTGGTGATTCTGCTGTTTTTTAATACGACACAACGAAAACATGCCAATATTGCCATGAAGGATTCCAGGATGAAACTGAGGATGATACTGGATAACATTCCCCAAATTGTTTTCTGGCAAGATCGCGATCTCAGGTTTATGGACGTCAATAGGTCGTTCCAGGATTTCTTCAATATTGAAAACTACGACGATATTGTGGGTAGCAGTGACTATAGTTTTATGGGTGGCGGCATTAACGTGGATACCGTGATTCAAACCAATCGCGAAGTAATGATAACAGAAAAGCCGCAATACAGGATCCGCTGGGCCATACGCAGAAATAACCAGGACCAGATCTGGCTGGAAGTTAACAAAATTCCTTTCCATGATGAAAATGAAAAAGTCGTAGGTGTTCTAACCACCGCTGAAGATATCACCAGCAAACTTAATCTGGAAAAACAATTACGGCAATCGCAAAAAATGGAAGCCCTTGGCATTCTTTCGGGGGGGATTGCGCATGATTTTAACAATATATTGACCTCGATAATTAATTCTGCAGAGCTGGCTATTGAGGACGTCCCGATCGGCTCCATGACCAGAAAAGATTTAAAGCGTATTCTTAACGCCAGCTCCCGTGGCAGTAATCTTGTGAAGCAAATCCTTACTTTCAGCAGGCCCAGCCATCAGGAGTTTAGGCCAATTAACATGATTAAGACAGTAAGTGAATCACTGGAACTGATCAAAAGCTCCTTACCCAAAAACATCAGTTTTGAGGAAGACATCAATCCTGTCGCTCTGTTTTGCCTGGGAAATCCAACACAGATTCATCAAATTGTTATGAATTTGTGTACCAACTCTTTCCAGGCCTTAAAGGGCAAAGGTGGAAAAATTGAGGTTAGTTTAAAAGAAAGCTATGTCGACCAGAAGCTATCACAACAATTGAATGTCAATCCCGGCTCCTATATTTGCCTTTCTATTGCGGACAATGGCCCGGGAATTAATCAACAAAATATTGATAAGATTTTCGATCCGTTCTTTTCAACAAAGAACAAAGATATCGGTACAGGACTAGGTCTTTCAGTGGTTCATGGAATTGTGAAAGGACATAAGGGTGGAATCAGTGTTTTCAGCAGCAAAGATGATCGAACAGAGTTCAATATCTATATTCCGCAAATGGAAGAGGAACTGACAGATAGAGGCAGTGTGGACGCTTCTTTGCACTATGGTAAAGAAACCATTCTATTTGTAGAAGACGATGCGGATCAACGAGCCAGTGTACCGCGAGCCCTTGAAACGCTGGGATACAAGGTCGTTACTGCTGAAAATGCTGAAGATGGGTTGGATAAATTCAAAATGAAAAAAGCAAATATTGACCTGATCATTACTGATTACGATATGCCCATGATCAACGGATTTCAGTTTGCTGAAACGTTACGTAAGATTTCTCCCACGACTCCGATTATTATGGTTTCCGGAAGGCAGTTTGAGTTTAATGAGTATGAATATGAAAACATTAAAACCTTAATCGTCAAACCATATGACAAAATTACGATCTCGGGAGCTATTCGATCGGTTATGAACAAATTAAGTACTGATGCAGCAAAGCAACCTTCAGCATCTTAAGCGGACATTCATTCTATTGGAGAATCAGGTATGTCTACAATACTTATCATAGATGACGATAAGGACTTCTGTGAAACCATGGCCAGCTTAGTGGAACGCATGGAACACGATTGTCTGGCTGCCCATAACCTGAGTGATGGAATTCAAGTATTACAAAAACAACATGTAGATTTGTTGTTGTTGGACGTAAGATTGCCCGATGGCAATGGTATTGACTATTTGCCAACCATTAAAGAAAGCAGCATATCTTCTCCTGAGATATTTATCGTTACCGGTATAGGTGACCCGGACGGGGCTGAAATAGCTATCCGTGAAGGAGTTTGGGACTATATTATCAAACCCACAAAAATCAAGGAAATCCGACTAAGTCTGAACAGGGCGTTAAAATATCGGGAAGAAAAAAGAAGAAAGCATCAGGCCGTAAACCTGGATCTTAATAAAATTGTCGGAAATTCTCCCCAAATAAAAGGTTGCTTTGAAACCCTGGCTCAGGCAGCAACATCAAATGCACCTGTTTTAATCAATGGTGAAACAGGCACAGGAAAAGAGCTTTTTGCCAAAACCATTCACCAAAATAGCAGTAGACAGGAAAACGGATTCATTGTGGTTGATTGCGCTTCTCTCACGGAAACCTTGCTGGAAAGCACCTTATTCGGTCACAAAAAAGGTTCCTTTACAGGGGCGGAGACTCAAAAAACTGGTTTGATCACACTTGCCAACAGTGGCACTCTTTTTTTGGATGAAGTAGGGGAGATGCCTTTATCCACTCAAAAAACATTCTTACGAGTGCTGCAAGAAAAGCAATATCGACCTGTTGGAGAAACCAAAGAATTAACCAGCAATTTCAGACTGATTGCCGCGACCAATAAAGATCTCCATGATTTGGTCGAAATTGGCGGTTTTCGTAAGGATCTTCTATTCAGATTATGTGCGATTCAAATAAAAATCCCTCCCCTCAAATTTCGGCAGGGAGACATAAAACTGCTGTCATTATTTCATGTCAACAGGCTTTGTGAGGAATACGAAGTTTCCAATAAAGGATTTGAACAAGGATTTTTTGAAATATTGGAAGCATATGATTGGCCGGGAAATGTAAGGGAACTGTTTCATGTTCTGGAAATGGCATTTATAGCTTCCGGAAATGAAAACACACTTTACCCCATGCACCTTCCCAAGGAAATCCGCATTAACGTTGCCAAACGTCAAATCGGGGATACCTTCTACCAACAACCCACTGAAGATGATCCCGCCAAAATGGTTTCTCAAATCGGATTGGATTTCATCGATCCAAAAGCTGATAGCTTCCCCACTTTCAAGGAATTCAAACATTCCATGGAGATAAAGTATCTTCATCGTGTTATCTCCGGCTGTAACGGTGAACCGGCAGAGATCTTAAAACGTTCCGGATTGTCTAAATCCCATTATTACAGTCTATTGAAAAAATACGATATCAAGACTCATAATTAGCAAGCGGTTATCGGTTATTCGAATAACTCTGTTTTCGGTTCTAATACAAAGCACATCAGACTGGTTTTGGATGATGGTATTGTATCCTCGAAAATGCTAAGATATTCTTAACATTTTGAATGCAAGTTCTCTCAAAATTGAATCCCATCTATTTTGTTGATCTGTATGCCAAATGTCGCCTTATCTTAAGTATTTGAAAAAGCACTACAAACTAAAAGTCAGCTGCTTACCTTATCAGCTGTTAATGGAATTTGAAGATTTCAATATTTTGGCTCAATCACCTGATTTAAAGGGATTAAGGCAACCAATGGCTAACACAAATTGGTGTAAAAGTGACACCATGAAAATCATCATCAACCAAGCCAAACAGGTGTTTCCATTTTTTGAAAAAGATCTGGCAGCAAAAGTTTTCCGCCCTCATTTTAAAAACTACCGAAAAACTGTCCACTTACTGGAACAATTTCTTACTCGCACAGAAGTGGAGGATTTTATACAAGATAATGAAACACTGGCAGATTCACTTGTTGATTATTGCAAATTCAGCCGTGTATCCGATAATGAAAGCATCAAATCTTACGATTCAACTCTTCATGAACTGGTAAGTTTTTACAGGGAATTCCCGTCACCCAAAACCTCATTCGTAGACCTGCTGGCAGAACTGCCCTTCCAACTCTTTATTCTTGTCGCTCATGCCGATGAAGATGTTGATAACGATGAGCGCATTGAGTTTCAGCGTATTATTCGTGATCCTGAATGGTGCCTTAGTGAATGTGCTCGCGCTTTTTTTAACAGTACTTCCTATTTTTTCAGTGAGCTGATTATGAAGTACCATAGGGACAGATATAAAAAAGATATTAACAAGGTGGATAGAACGGTTTATTTTGTCGATAAACTGCTTGAAAAACATGAGGCTGGTTTAATCAAGGTGGATTTGTCCCGTTTGGCCAATGAAATTGCCAAAGCTTCAGGTGGTGTTGGTGGGTTTATGGCTATCTCAAAAGCCGAAAAAAAGATGATAGCCAGATTGGTTGAGATCTTCGGAGATTTATCCGCAGTCCAGACATCGAGAAGAACAAATAAGATCAGTTAATCCCTTACAATCCTTCGTACTCGTTTCAAGGCAATTTTGACTGCTTCCTGATCAGAATCGAGATCACTTGCTTTTTCATAATATACCAATGCTTGTTGGATCTCACTTAAGGCCTCATAGGCCAGTCCCAGGTTGTAAAGGTCTTCAAGGTCAGGATCCGAATCTTTGCTGATTAGTCCGTCGAGACGATTAATTGCCATATTCAAAGCATTGTTTTCGATAAGTTTAACCGCTACAGAATCTCCACCACGAAGGATTTCGCTCTTAATTTTATCTCGGTGAGGAACTATTCGCTTGGCAAAGTCAAAAGCAATCCTATTAATCCCTTCATGGAGAATTTTTCCACGGGAATCCACTAATTTGCCTGAATCACCAAATGTCTGGTTAATTGGAAATTCAGCGATAATCGTTTTGCCTTCATTGTTTTTAAGAGCAATGAACCCGGATAGTGTGACATTAACCGTCTGCTTCCCCTTTTTTAATGAAGCCGTGCCAATTGGAATGCAAACTGGGATTCGTGTCATAAAATTACAACTTTTTAACACGGTTTGTTTTGATGTGTGATTGCGCTTAAATCTCGTTTTTGCTTTTATGGAATAACTCAGCGTGGCTATTTTTGAGTCTGCAAGGTTTTCGATTTTTGGATTGTAATTAAAAAGCGCAATGTCCTTTTCCAGCTGATTTAGCTCCTTTGCCGGTTTGATGTTTCCCGGGTGGATTGAAGTCAATTGTGTTTTGAGCGCATTTTCCAAAAGCTGATGCAGATAATCGTCAGGCTTTGGATTTTCAATAACAATTTTACTGTATTGGTTCAAAGCTTCAATCTCTGCCGGAAAAACAGCGTTAAATTCCTTGTATTTAGTACAACCTTGAACCAAAAACGGGATCAAAAACAACAACCGGCAAATACTGTTTTCGGTTAATTTGGATCTTAGACGTATCATTCCAGTTCTCCAATCGCTTTCATGTAGAGTTCGTTATTTTCATCCAATTTATGGGCTTCTTTGTACATTTGGATAGCCAAAGCAGGATCACCAAAAGCCTCATAACAAATACCCAGATTATATACATCCGCCGGTTCTCTTTCATCCGATTCAGACAAGGCGTTTTCCAGCTTGGTAACTGCTTTATTTAATTTCGCTTCTTCAAGCAGCGCCACAGTTTCATCATCGCTGTCCTTATCGATCTGCCTGGTTGTGATCACGGAATATTTGCTGACGTTTTTTAAGATCCGTCCCGTTAGGGCAATCGCCAATTCATTAACCATCGTTTCGATCGACGTCATCGGCTTTAAATTGTTTGATAAAGAAACATTGAAACTCTTTAGCACCTTTGCTTCCCCATTTTTCGTTTTGATCACTTCCACGTAACTGGCTATATCCACAAGCGAATTGCTGTAAGGAACAGTCACCACCTTATCCCGGCTAGAGTTTTCCACTTGAACCCATTCTCTGCCTTTAACAACAGATTTCTTGTTGCGAAATGTCATGACTTCCTGAACAGTCCCCGATTGCTGCTGTGAATTCAACGCTACCCTGATATCAATGATCAGATCAATTTCACTGATTCTTTCGCCCGAGAGGGGTCTCAATTGCTGAAAAGCACTTTGAAATTTGCGTAGATCCTCCAGGTCAATGACCTCGTAGTCGGATGTTTTCTTCAGGTTTGCCACCAAGGCTTTTCGTATCAATACATTCAACCCTTTGGTATCAATCACGGACTTATTAACTCGCCAGCGACCGAGATTATCAACCAGTCGCAAGTGCTCACTATTGGCAAGAAAAACCGTATTGACCCCTACTGTGCGAATACCGCTGAACCTTGGATCAGCAGCCTTTTGAGAATTAAACTGAATCATGGTGGAACAAGACGATACAAGCATCAAAATCAGTCCGACTCCAAGATAGGTGATTTTAGTTTTCATATTGGTTATTGCAAAACATTAATTCGTATTAAAGTGAATCGAAATGAACCGTCACAACTTTTCGTGCGAGTTCATCCAGGGCCTTTTGTGTCGAAGTAATAGTGGAATTTGATTTCACCTGCTCATAACCGGCCTGAATTTCCTTATCCCTGTAAAGTTGTGAATACTGCCGATCGGATATGGTACGTCCACCGGTTTGAATTTTCGTTCTTTTATCGTTGGAAATTGTGATGGTTGATCTCAATATTTTGGTCTTACTGCCAATTTCAACAAAATAAAGTGATACAACAGTTTGTAAGTTATCCTGCTTCCAGGTTCGCTTTTCCAACTCATCCCAGCTTTGAGAAAGTCGTCTTTTCACTTTTCTTTTGGTAACTTTTTTGACTTCATTCCCGGTAGTACTTCCTTTGTACATCCAAATATCCCCAATTAGAAAGATATTTTCATTGTTGCTGTTGTTTTTAGGCACCCTCCTGCCGGTTGGAACAAACTCAAATTGAAAACGTTGCTGCTGCTCCATAACTCTTTTGATGTTTTCTACGACTTTCTCTTTTAAAGCCTGGGCATCACGTTCAGCAAACAAGTAATCCTCGTGAAGCCTGATCACCCTGGCATCAGTTTTTAACGGCACCGATTTCCCGGCTTCCTGTTTAAACACAACCGTTTTCGAACAGGCAACAACCAGCAACATCAAACATAAAAAAGAAATCCTTTGTATTAGTCTTGTCATTTTTTCAAGTCCGATTATTTCCATCGTAATAGTTGGTATGTCCTTTTTTCCGGCGCTTATTATATAATGTGGTTATAGAATCTGAGGCTTTTTAGATCAAAAAAAGACCAAACACCTTGATTGGAAAAGTTACACGAACAGTCCCGGATTTGCAACCGAACGCAACTCATGCCTGAACATAATCGGCCAAACAGAATGAAACTCATGTTCTACAACCGGGATATCACCTGTTCGTTAATCCTCCGGATTGCTCTGGATAACGCTATTCAAAAACGGATAGAATTTCCTTGCAACCACAGTTCTTTCGATTGATGACAATGACTTGACATAGTAAGAAAAATATTCAAGGCTTAGACTGAGCGCTCGTTCATGTCGTGTTTGGTTTCGATATCACTGCTTCAAGAGTGGAATAGCAATTCACTGAATTGAGATCTTGCTGGTATCGTATTTAACAACGCGTTGGTTCTAAGCAGAAAGGATCATCAATGATTACTTTGAACGTTCGGGAGGGTGCATTTGCGATCAGTTTAACCGGCATGTCAATCGTTTTCAAAGGACTATTCCTGATCAGCATAACCATACGAATACTAACCGGGATTCTGAATTGGATTGCTTTATTTGAGAAATTAAATCAAAGGGATTCAACGCAACAGCAATCAATAAGAACAGGAACCTCAAGCGAAGAAAACAACAACGACATTGTTGCTGCTATTACTTTAATGCTGCAACGTGAAAATAAGAGGCAATATTCTCGTTCTAATAATCCCGGCTCCCATAATATTTTTGGTAATCAAAAAAATTGAGGTCTTCTCCCGGGAGAAGGCTTTATGGTTAGGTATGATTTAAATAGAAATAATATTTGCTCAGATGTATAAAAAAACCATTGTACATATTTAGTGACGTCTCAACGGGGGGACTCATTGCGACAAAAACAACCCAAATTGTTGATCAATTAAATGAGTGAGTACATAAAAAAGTATCATTGTTAACCTGAATGAAAAGGAGGAACCCTTGGATTTTGATCTTTCAAAAGAACAGGAAATGATTCGCAAAGAAGTCAGACGATTTGCGGAAAAAGAGATTGCCCCGGTAGCACTGGAGTTAGACGAAAACGAAGAGTTCTCCAACGAGCTCACTTTAAAAATGGGTGAAATCGGTCTTTTTGGAATGTTTGTATCGGAAGAATATGGCGGTCAAGCCATGGATTATATTTCATATATTATCGCTGTGGAAGAAGTTGCCAGAATTGATGGTTCCCAGGCAGCCACGGTAGCTGCAGCCAATTCCCTGGGAATCGGACCGATCTATTACTTTGGAACGGAAGAACAAAAGAAAAAATACTTACCCAAACTGTGCTCCGGAGAAGGATTATGGGGATTTGGCTTGACCGAGCCTACTGCTGGATCTGATGCGGGGGGAAGTCAAACCACGGCAGTCCAGGATGGTGATGAGTGGGTCATCAACGGATCAAAGATATTCATTACCAATGCTTCTTGCGATCTATCCATGGGCACTACCGTGCAGGCCATCACCGGCAAAAAAGATAATGGTAAGCCAATCTATACCTGTTTTCTGGTAGAAAACGGAACACCAGGATACAAGGCTGTTCCCATGCACGGAAAAATGATGTGGCGCGCATCCAATACATCAGAACTGTATTTCGATGATGTGCGGGTAAAGAAAGATGCCATTCTGGGAAAAGTGGGTGATGGTTTTCATCAGATGTTGCAAACCCTGGATGGTGGGAGACTTTCCATCGGTGCCATGGGGCTCGGAGGTGCTCAGGGATCTTACGAACTGGCATTAAAATACTCCAAAGAGCGGGAACAATTCGGTCAGCCTATCTCAAAATTCCAAGCTATTGCTTTTAAACTGGCTGATTGTGCCATGGAAATCGAATGTGGCAGAAACCTGCTTTATAAAGCTTGCTGGCTAAGAAGCAATAAAAGACCGTTTGAAAAGGAAGCGGCCATGGGTAAGCTCTATTGTTCCGAATTAATGGGAAGAGTCGCTAACCATGCTGTCCAGATCCATGGCGGTTATGGATTAATGAAAGACCACCATGTTGAACGATTCTATCGCGATCAAAAACTTCTCGATATTGGTGAAGGAACGTCGGAAGTTCAACGGATTGTTATCTCCCGATATATCGGCTGTTAAATGATTCAAAGGATCTACAACCCTAATAAATCGACAACAAGATGACTGATAAAATTTTATTGACGGAAGAAGCAGATGGCATTGTGATTATGACTTTGAATCGTCCCGAAAACATGAATGCCCTCAACAGGGCATTGCTTACCGCTTTGAAAGAGCAAGTGGATGAACTCATATTCAGACGTGATGTAAGAGTTATCATTGTCACAGGAGCCGGTGAAAAAGCATTCTGCGCCGGGGCTGACCTTAAAGAAAGGGCCGGTATGGAAGAAACGGAAGTGAGAAAATTCATTTTCACTATCCGCAATCTCTTTACCTCCCTTGCGACATTAAACAAACCGGTTATTGCCGGAATTAACGGTATTGCCCTGGGAGGAGGAACTGAATTAGCGCTGGCATCTGATATCAGAATTGCATCAACCAATGCTTCAATGGGACTCACAGAAACCAGGCTCGCCATTATTCCGGGGGCCGGAGGAACGCAACGGCTGCCAAGACTGATTGGTGTGGGTAAGGCAAAAGAGCTAATCTTCACAGGAAGGCGAGTGAACGCAGAAGAGGCACTGGAAATAGGTCTGGTAAACAAGATCTGCGACACGGGTAAATTAATAGAAGAATGTAATAAAATGGCATCAATGATTCTTGAGACAGGACCAATAGCCATAGAACAAGCGAAATATGCAATCAATGCCGGAATTGAAACGGATATCAACACCGGGCTCGGAATTGAATCAAACGCCTACTGGCTGACTATTCCAACTGAAGACAGATTAGAAGGATTGAAGGCGTTTCGCGAAAAAAGAAAACCGGAATATAAGGGGAAATAAGCTATGACGGAACTAAGTACACAAAATCGAAATCACTGGTTGGCTGAAGAGAAAAAACTGGAAGAGCGGGTACTGGATGTAGTCAACACCGGTGGTCAGAAAGCTGTTGATAAACTGGCCAAAGTTGGTAAACGTCCGGTTAGATTACTCATCCAGGAAATGATCGATGAAAACACCATGTTTTATGAGCTTTCCCGTATTGCCGGATTTGGAATGGACTATCCCGACGTCATGGATGTTCCCGGGGGTGGGATTGTGACGGGCATAGGAAAGATTCATGGAAACTGGACCATGATATTTGCCAATGACAGTCGAGTCAAAGCCGGAACTTACTTTCCGATCACATTAAAAAAGCACATGAGAGCCCAGGCCATTGCTGAGCAATGTGGTTTGAATTGTGTGTATATCGCAGATTCCGGAGGTGCTTTCCTGCCCATGCAGGCTGATGTTTTTCCTGATGACCAGCAATTTGGTTCTATTTTTTATAATATGGCCCGCATGTCAGCCAAAGGCTTGAAACAAATTACATTCAGTACCGGTGGCAATACTGCAGGAGGAGCTTACATTGTGTTCATGGCATGTCAATCCATTATGGTTGATCAGATGTCATACTCGTTTTTAGCAGGTCCACCCCTGGTAAAGATGGCAACCGGTGAAGTAACAACTCCTGAGGATCTTGGAGGGGCGAAAGTCCACACTCAAATTTCCGGCGGTGCTGATCATCTCTGCTATAACCAGTCGGAAGCTGTGGATCGAGTCCGGCAGATACTTTCCATGGAACCTCCTCAAAAAGTACATTTGCATCGATACGAAGAAATGCCTCCGGCTGTTCCAACTGAAACAATCTACAACAATCTTCCTTCAACTGTAAATCAAGCATTTAATGTCCGACCAATTATTGAAACTTTGGCTGATAGCAGTGTTTTTAACGAATACAAAAAAGACTATGCGCTGGGTCGAGCTGATAATATCGTAACCGGTAAAATATTATTAAAAGGGATGCCAATTGGTATTGTCGCCTCCAACAATTCAGGTATTGTTTTCTTCGAAGCAGCTCGTAAAGCAACGGAATGGATTGTGCGCTGTTCACAGGAAAAAATTCCGTTGCTCTTTTTGCAGGGTTCGCCTGGATACATGGTTGGGACCAATTCTGAACATATGGGAATAGGAAAATACGGATCAGACATGGTGCGAGCAGTCGCTTGCGCCCAGGTTCCCAGGATTCAGGTTGCCATTGGACCTGATAATGGAGCGGCCAACTACGGTATGTGCGGCAGGGCATACCGTCCACATTTCCTTTTTACAACCATGAGAGCGAGAACAGCTGTTATGGCCGGAAGAAGCGCAGCAGGTGTGCTGCTTTCCATTGAAGAGGGCAAGAGAAAAGCTAAGGGCAATCCTATGACCGACGAAGAGAAAAAAGAGTTTAGTGACAAAATGCAGAACAAATACGATTCGGAAGCTCATCCTTTCTACTGCGGTGCACGAATCCTGAATGACAGGGTGTTGGCATTTCATGAACTTCGCGACTGGTTGGCCATGGCTTTTGAAGTTAGCCTGTTAAAACCTGTTGGAGAGCCCGCTTTTGGCAATATGCGATTTTAACTATTTTCGGAATCAGTCTTATGAAAGATAAAATTGTTATAGCAAATGCAAGTGGATTCTGGGGCGATGAAGCAGACGCCATAAAAAGACAGGTTTTAGGCGGCCCTATCGATTATCTGACCATGGATTACCTGGCAGAGATCACCATGATTATTCTGGGCCGGCAAATGGCAAAAGATCCGGAGGCAGGATATGCCAGGGATTTCGTTTCTTCACTGGCAGAAGTAATCAAGGAAATTGCCGAGAGAAACATCACTGTTGTCACCAATGCCGGGGGTATCAATGCCCAGGCCTGCGCCAAAGCCGTAGAAACCATGGCAAAAGAACAAGGATTGGATCTTCCGGTCGCCGCAGTGTATGGCGACAACTTAATGCCCAGGCTTGAGGAGCTACAATCTGCAGGAGTGGATTTACCCCACCTTGAAACAGGGTTGCCTGTGGGAGAGCTGTTTAACAAAATTGAATCTGCTAATGCCTACCTGGGAGCCAAACCAATTGTTGCAGCACTACAAAAAGGAGCCAGGATTGTTGTTACCGGAAGAACCTACGATGCCGCCAGTGTTATCGCTCCATTTGTTTATGAATTCGGTTGGGACTGGGAAGAATATGATAAGTTGGCGTCTGCTCTACTAGCCGGTCATTTGATCGAATGCGGAACTCAATCAACCGGCGGAAATTACTCGCGGTGGCAGGAAATCAAGACATATAAAAATATGGGTTATCCCTTAGTGGAAGCGTACCCGGATGGTTCATTTGTTTTGAAAAAGCATCCTAACACTGGAGGAAAGATATCAGCCCGAACAGCCAAGGAACAGATTGTTTATGAGATTTCCGATCCTAGAATTTATCGGTCACCAGATGTCATAGCTGATTTTACGTCTTTTTCTCTGGAAGAGATTGGAGAGGATCAAGTCAAATTCTGGGGAGCCAAAGGTCAGAAACCATCCAACATGTTGAAAGTTTCCACAAACTATTCCGCCGGATTCAAATTGACAGGAATGCTTGTAGTCAGCGGACCGGATGCCGTTGCAAAAGGGAGAGTTTTTGCCGACATGTTTTGGGACAGGGTAGGTACTGATGGATTCACAGATAGCAGAACAGATTTTGTGGGAGCATCCGCCTGTTGGGGAGAGTCGGCTACACCAGACCATGATCCTCCTGAAATACTCCTGCGATTTGCTGCCCGTGCTGAAACAAAAGACCCTTTGAAGCGGATGAGCAAAGAACTGGCAGGATTAATCTTAGCTGGTCCTCCCGGCGTCACCGTTTTTGGAGGAAGACCTGCAATGGCTCCCGCCTATGGATTCTGGCCGGGGCTGATTCCTCGTGATAAACTACAAGCTCGTATGTTTTTAAACAATAAAGAGTATCTTTTTGATTGTGATGAAGGTCCCAGCGGAGAGCCGATTGTCCGGGATTTTTCTGAAACGGATGCCGATGATGGTTCAATCACTCGGGTGCAAGTGCCATTAGGCAGGATTGCTCACGCGAGATCGGGAGATAAAGGCGATCTTGCCAATATCGGTGTGATTGCCCTCAAACCAGAGCTTTATCCGGAAATTATCCGCGAAGTCACAACAAATCGCCTGGCCGAATTCTTTAAAAGCAATGTTAAAGGCCCCATCGATGTCTATCGCCTGGACAACTTGTATGCCCTAAATTTCGTACTCCACGGAGCCCTCAACGGCGGCGGGACTGTTTCCCTGCTCCTGGACAACCAGGGCAAAACCCTCTCCCAGGCCCTGCTGACTATGCCAATCAAAATCAATCCAGACCTCCTCCCCGAACCTGAAGGTGATTATAATTATTAGCTAATCCTGATTAGTCATTTGAGAAAGTATGCCCTCAAATGACTTACGATTCACATATTTCAATTACCTTTGGGAGAAACCTGCCTGTTGCGTTTTTGCACCTGTTTGAAATAAACCTAGAAGAGGTAATAACAAAGTTGTGATAAACAATAATACTGACAATGGATTAATCCCTTTCATAATTCGGCCAACCTGAGCCACATTTGAAGAGAATTAAACATCATTACAGTGATCTGTTGGCAAATTATTTTAACTAATGAATGTAGCGATCTGCAAGAATGGATGAAAGGAAAAACAACATCCTGTTCTTAGAACAGTTTGGAAATCATATTGGTGGTGGTCAAATTATTTTATTGGGGATTCTTGAGTATCTTCAAAAAACCAATCAGTGGAATATCTTTGTTTCTCTTCCCGAAGAAGGTGTTTTTACTGATCTTTTAAGAAAAAAAGGGTTTGAGTGCATTATAACCCCCATGGTTAAGCACTCCATGAAATCATCTTTCTTAATAGATATTTCCCGTTATTCATTCACTTCAATTCGAAGCGCAT
This sequence comes from Pseudomonadota bacterium, assembly GCA_022360105.1. Next base: position 80 of record JAKSDL010000899.1, on the reverse strand, counting down.
ACACGTTATCAAAGCTTATTCAAAAACATCGAATTAAAATTGTTTATTGCAACGGCGGTCGGACTTTCATGTCCAGTATT
>JAKSDL010000428.1 GCA_022360105.1 Pseudomonadota bacterium | reverse complement strand
CGACGAGGCAGCAAATAAACTTCAATCCACTGCCATGGAGCTAGGAAAAAACGCTATGTCAGCCCAATTTAAAGTGGCGTTTGCTCATTCAGTACCGTTTTTAATGGTGATGGGTGATGTTTTAATCGCCTGGTTCTTGCTTTGGAGGGCAGTAGTCGCTAGTGAAGCGCTTGAAGCAGGTGCAAAAAAGAAGGACCTCGCATTTTATGAAGGACAAATAAAAAATGCTCAATATTTTATGCAGACTGTCATTCCAGTGACCTTGGGAAAAATGGAAGCTATCGCCTTAGGTAGCGATGCAGCCATAGAAATCGCTGATGAATCGTTTGGGGAAAAATAAAGAGTTAGTGTTGAAGCAGGCATCTTAAATCCCATGGATGCTTGCTCTATGCTTCAACCTTTCTAAAAGCCACACTCGAAAGAAGATCTTCAAGTCACGACTTCTAATAATTCCCCATCAGCTTCCTGATACCTCGATGAATCGCATGAAATGAAAAACCCGGCGTCACATACATCACAGCACAGGTGCCCGTGCGCACATTCATGCCTTTTTGTTTAGCCAGATCAAGCGCCTCCGGCGTTTCTCTTTCCATATGAATCCATACATCCTTGATGCCTGCATCGGCAGCGCTGGCAATCCAGTTTTCAGTTTCTTCCTTGGGAACTTCCAAAACCACAGCGTCTACTTTTTGCGGTAAGGAAGAAAAATCATTGAACGTTTTTTCACCTTCTATTTCATCCACACTGCGATCAATGGCAAAAACAGTTTTTCCTAATTTTTTCAGTCCCTTGAATGTGAGCTTGGGAAAACTTTTTGCGCGGGTATGTCCGACGACAGCAAAGGATTGGTTTTGAAAAAAGAGTTCATGATTAGACGGCATCTGACTTCCTCCTACATTTAAGGTGTTAACTGTCGAGTATCCATTTCCTTTATTGGCAAATTCAAACAGTGTTACTTCGAGCATTGACTATTTGCCGGCAGAAGTAAAGCACAAACAAAACAGCCATGGCAAGCGGATTTGAGAAAGGATACACAGGTATTTTAATCGCTATTCCAAAAATCTAAACTATGTCTTTCAATGGTCATTTGAAGATGTTAATCAAGTAATTTCTGTCTGAATCATTGTATTTTTCGGTAGATATATGTCATAAAGTGACGGGTTTTTTAAAGATAAACATGCAGTATCGGGCAAGTGTTTAATTGTGATGAATAAAAGCCGGCGATTCATTTGTTTTGTAAAACTTTGCTGAAAGAAATGCTGATAACCTTAACAAAGAGTCTGTTATGAAAGAAACCAGGGATAAAGCCAGAGATCTAATGAAAGGATATTGTCGTGTCTGTCCTGTTTGTAACGGGAAGGCCTGTGTAAATGAAGTGCCGGGCATGGGAGGGGTAGGTACGGCTCGATCTTTTCAGGCGAACATTGAGGCACTGGCAGACATTTCGTTTAACATGAGAGTAATTCATGACAACAATTCACCACAAACAAAAGTCAGTGTGCTTGGTTACGACTTGGATGTTCCTGTGATCGCAGCACCCATTGGTGGTGTGTCATTTAACATGGGAGGCAAAATATCGGAGGACGATTATATTCAGTCTGTTCTGGACGGTTGCCAGGAAAAAGGTACAATTGGATGTACCGGTGATGGTGTTCCGGAATTCATTCATGAATCCGCATTTACCGCTATCAAAAAACTTGGAGGTCACGGTATCCCTTTCATCAAACCATGGGAAGACGAGGAGTTATTCAAAAAACTGGAAATGGCAGTTGAGACGGGAACCAAGGTTGTAGGGATAGATATCGATGCTGCCGGTTTGATTACCTTGAAAAAAATGGGTCGACCTGTTTCAGCCAAATCTTCAACCAAGTTAAAAGAGATCATAGGGAAATTTCCTGTAAAGTTCATCTTGAAAGGAATCATGACTCCCGACGCAGCAAAATTAGCGGTTGACACGGGAGCTGCAGGTATCGTCATCTCAAACCATGGAGGAAGAGTGCTGGATCATACGCCCGGCGTTGCATCCATACTGGAGCAAACGGCTAAAGATGTGAAAGGACAGATTGATATCCTTGCCGATGGTGGCATTCGAACTGGTGGAGATGTTCTAAAAATGCTTGCACTGGGCGCTGACGCCGTGATGATAGGAAGGCCGTTCTCGGTCGCTGCAATGGGTGGACTAAAAGAAGGCGTTGCTTCGTACATCGATTCGTTGATTTTAGAGCTGCAACAGACAATGGTGCTAACCGGTTGTGCAGATGTCACATCCGCTGACATGACCTTGCTTACTTAGCAAAGCGAGGTAATTCCATAAATAACCGGGTTTTATCCAAAAATCCGGTTACTTTCCGCATCATCAAATTAGCGATCCTGGCTATCATCAGTTCCTGCAACAAATATCCTGCCTAAACATCCCAAATGAATCGCTTGTTTGAGCTCATTGTATAACACACCAATTAATGGGTTACTACCAATTTGCTTCGACTCAAACCGATTTAATGCCGGATCTAAGATTTCATAGTGAAATCCGTCATATTCATTGATCAGGACGAACAGTTTTTCCTGACCATAAGTCTTCAAAAATTCTCTGAGTAGCTGAATCGGTGTGAGCCCTGAAAGAGTTGCTGCTGCAACAGATTCAAAATGACAATACTCCTGAATGGCATATTCGATTGCTGCTTTATAGTCCGCCTGCAAACGAACCGGGTTGTCCGGTGCAATTGAACTGAAATCCAGGTAAAGAATTGAGTATGAGGACCTGATGATTGGTTGAAAGTTGGATATGTATAACTGATGAAATAGTTTTCGACTGATTTTGGATAATCTGTTGGAATAAAAGTAAAACAAGGTGGAAAGCAACAAACATTTGTCGAATCCACGGGGTCGTAGGCAAATCACAAAGGGTTCATTGGCTTTTTCGTATTTTTCAATGTATGGAGTACGATCGACTGTGTATAGGCCTTTTTTTAAGGATAGTTCAAAATCGGTTAACCTGTGAGCCGGTGATACCATCGGAATAAGAATAAGATTTATGTTCTAAACTTTTCTCCTGAAAACAACCGCACTTTTATAACGCAAATCGATATAACGGAGGTTGGCACCTTCATTTGCCAGCTGATCTATGGCATTCCCCAGGTTCAGCAGTTTTTCCTCAAAGTTGTCAGAACCCAGTTTTATCCGGACTGCATTGGGCATTACCACGAGGATTATGTTTAATGGATCGGATACATTGATCTCAGATACTGCCCCCAACGGCAATGTAGGATTGTTTTTTAACAGGTTTATCAGCCTGATCGCTTTTTGGTAGATCTGATTCGGCAGATAGTCTCCCGGAACAGTGCTTTTGAAAGCATCATTAACAATGACGGGCAAATCCCTGCCAATACCGGATCTCTCAAAGGATAACAATTGAAGGTCCCTGCTTACCAGGTACAATTCATCCCGGGCCTTCAAAAACGCAACAGGGCTTACTTCAGTGATGTGGATGTCAATCCCCAAATCAGGTCGACGATGAACGTTCGCTTTTTCTATCCAGGAGTGCTCGGTCAAGAAACTGCTTAACTCGAATGTGTCCAGATCAAACCATCTGGTGTTTTTATAAAGCGGCAAAAAATCCAGAATTGCTTCTGTTGTTAATACGTGGTTTCCACTAATACTAATGAACTGTGGCTTGATTGGCTTTGTTAAGTAAGAAGGGAGGAAAGTAAAGCAATAGACAATTAACGACAGAACCGAAAGCGTTAGGATTGCTTTCATCAGGACCAGCATGAGCTTGCCCCGGCTTCGCTTGTTTTCCGTTTTGGGTTTTACCTGAGTTTTTGGAGGAACGCTGTGTTTGGGATGATAGTCTCTCATTTAACTTGGTGCCGGTTATTTAAACTTGAAATTTACAAATCGTCGTCCTTCAGATTATTCCGGACTGTACTAAATATGACACATTTTAGGTTTTCTTAAAATGTACAAACCCTCTAATCCACGCCAAACAAATCCGTATGGCAGAGTTGTCAGTTATCGGTTATCCGTTATTGGTCTCTGGTGAAAGTTTCGCTGTTCTCTTCCAATTTTAAGTAGTTGCTCCACAAACCGATAACTGATAAAACGATCAAAAACGAAATAGAAGCCCTTACTTACGGACCAAGCAAAACTAAACCAAATCCTATAATCTGTGACTGTGTTGTATTCAATATGGTTATCTAGGCCTGATTATGGTATGATTATGCTCGTTAGTCCATTAGTTAGTTTGCATTGGTGAATGGACATTGGTTGTAATTTGAGCTAACCATAGCAAGCAAGTGTATTTAGTTGATTTAGCATCTAATTTAAGGATATGTGATGTCAGGTAGTTTTATTAGTCATCTTCCAAAAGCCGCTCAGTTATGGTCAGCCAAGGCAATTGCCGGCATTATTGTCGCTGATGGGATTGTGACAAACGCTGAATTAGGAGTTTTGCGTGAGTCGATTAGTTTCCTTGAAGATGTCGATAGTATTAATGATATCGTGACGATGGTAAAAGACAGGGAAAAGCCAAAACTGGAGGTTTTAAAAACAGACCGAAGCACAGCTACCAAAATCCTTATGTCTTTGGCGTTAGTTGCATTAACAGACGACAAGCTTTCAGTTGCAGAAACCGATTACTTTAAATATATCGCAGGAAAACTGGGATTTGAGGGTGGAATTGCCAAGGCTACCATTAGCTGGGGCAGAGAATTTATCGCATTAAACAAGAAAAAACAATCCATTATCAAGATGGGTGAAGAATCCACGCCTGTTTACATTAATTATTAATTTCCCTGCAGACCGTTAATTAAAGCGAGCACATTTTGACCTAAAACATCATGGTTGTAGCCTCCTTCAAGTATCCCAAAACAGCCACCGTTAATTCGACGTGAAGTTTCCAGAACGAGTCTGCCAATCGTTGTATAGTCATCCGTTTCCAAAACTCCTCCCCAGTCTTCCACATGATTATCAAATCCAGCTGAGATACCGATAATATCCGATGAGCAGTTTTTGAGTACTGTTTCAACATCTTTCAGGTAAACGTCGCGGTCTTCGGTTTCAAAATTATGAATGTCCACATAATCTTTTTCTTTTAGGATATTTACTGTGCCATCTCCGTAATGCATATCGATGTCAAGAATTGTAGCCGTTTTGATTTTTCCTTCCCTTTTCAATGCTTCGATGGCTATAGCCATATTATTGTAAAAACAAAATCCCCAGGCGTTTCCTGAGGAGGCATGGTGACCGGGAGGCCTTATTAACGCAAAACAGGGCTCCGATAATCCAAGTGCCGCTGATTGGTAAGCGCCTCCTGCAGCTAAAGATGCTATGCTGTGTAATTTTTGCCACCGAACTCTTTCGATTTGCTCATCCGTATGTACCAACCGGATATAATCCTCAAAGATTGGTTCAATCGGCATGAATTCTACAAAAGGTTTAATAGCGGCAACAACTGCTTCCATACGTCCACTGGCAGCAGCAGGATCGGATGTGTATACTTCGTAAAACTCATCGTGATAAAAGACTTTGAATGCCATAAGGAATCGTTTGAAGAGATTATATTTCCGGGAAACAGACTGCTAAAGAAAGGTCTGACTTTTGACTGCAGTCATTACAACAGAATCGTATTTCAAATACCTTTGTTGATATTAGGGAAAGTGAGTTTTGGAAGTCAAGCAAACAGATTTACTCCTGGAGAAATGGGACAGTCGATCATTTACGATAACATTGCGATTAGTTTTGAAACAGACAGCCTGGCCAATGAATTAAAAATCACCAAAAGACCGCAACTTGTTAAATCGCTGAATGACATGACCAGTCAGCTAGTAACGCTTGCCAGGCCCAAGGCACTGGCAGTTCCGGTGGCACCGATTATTAACAATGGAGCATCCCTGTCAATTGAGGGATTTGAATTTCAAAGCAATGTCTTAAAAATCAATCTGGAGCAGGCTAACAACATTTTCGCAGTTTTAGTTACCGCCGGAAAGGAGGCAGATACCTGGATTCGGTCTTTTGATGATATTCTCTTTCAATACTGGGCAGATCATCTGGTCGATAATATTTTGAGGCAATCTATCAGTTATTTGGAAGAGGAAATAAGGACTAAGTACAATCTTTCGACCTTGTCCTGGATGACGCCGGGGTCGTTGGAGGAATGGCCAATATCCGAACAGGAAAAGCTTTTTGGTATTTTTGGTGAAAACGCTTTACGACTCGATGTAAGTCTGACAGACAACTTCATAATGCAACCGTTAAAATCATTATCCGGCGTTATGTTTGATTCTACTGATCCTTTTTTTAGTTGCCAATTGTGCGACAAAAGTAAATGTGAAAAAAGGCGCGCGGAATACGATTTGAGGCTAGCCCGACAAAAGTACGGATTGAAATCTTAATGAGTTTTGGCAGGAAAGGAATTTAGATAGGAACGTTTGACCAAACTGAATTTACGCTATCATAATGCAAATGGATGGAAACTCCGGAAGGAATTCACAGGTGTACATCTCTTCCCCATCGGCCCCCACAAACGCATTTGAATCATAGGGAATATTTCCTTCCATTGCCAATGCCGGCAATATCGGGTTAATCACATCGGCTGAAGTGAAAAGAGTAGTTGCTGCCAATAGACCGAAGAATGCTTTTTTCATGAGACAAAACATTATAACTTACATCGTAAGATTCTGCAGGCGTTTGGATCCGTACTGCACTTCGACTGCTTACCCGTTAGATACCAAAAACCTGCAGATTCCGTGTCATTGATAACGAATAATGGTTTACTATGCATTGTTCATACTGCATTTTACTTGCCACAAGATATTTATCACATTATTTCAGCTAGTTAAAGATGAATTGGTTGAACAATGATCAACATATTAAGCACATACTGATCAAAATGATTGAATTTGATGGATTTGAACGAAAACGTAGTAGAATTTGGCGGATGTTTGAAAGGGTTTGCTTGAATTGCAGGACGAAAAATGCGAATTGGACTAAGAACAAGGCAACAACAAAGCCTTGCAAATCCATGCCACAATTGATTCTGTCTCATCGAAGCGAAAGGTCGGAAGGGTGGAATCCACCGGAACATCCGAAACAATGGCATCAATGCTGAACTCCGATTCGTGAAATAACGGACGTTTATTATTTGCCGAACGCACAACTTCAATTTTTAAACATTCTTCGTTTTTAAATCCTTCCGAAATCACAAGATCCATATCTCCGAACCAGGTGGTGACGAGTTCGGCAAGTGGTGTTTTGTAACTTGATTCGGCATAGATCGCAATTTTCTTCCCGGAAGAAACTAGTGTACGGTCACTCCCGGATCTACGATACTTCCAGGAGTCTTTGCCTGGGACATCAAATTCCACATCATGATGTGTATTCTTGATTGTTCCCACTAAAAGCCCCTGTTTTTTAAAAAGAGGAATGATTTTAGTTAGGAGGGTGGTTTTTCCTGAGTTGGATCTTCCTACAAATGATACCAATTTTGGGGCATTAGATGATTGGGTCTTCTTCTGCAGATTCCTTTTCACGTTCTTCCTGCTTTTGGTATAGCCTCATTTTGTCTTCATGTTCAACCATTTTATTCCATCTTTCCAAAAGGATTTGCATCTCTTCATTTCTTTTTAGTGCTTTATAGATGGTGGCAAGATAAACAAAGACATCTTTGTCGAGTTTCATTCGAAATGCGAGTTCAAATGCTTCGATAGCGTGTTTATAATCCTTTCGTTTAAGAGAGATCTTTCCGTTGCGAATATATTCCTGGCGCCTTTTTTCGTTTTCCTCTTCTTTTAACTGCAGTTGGATCTGTTCAAGTTCTTCGGTAAGTTCTTCTACTTTTTGATGGTTTTTCATCAATTTGTAGACTGTGATTGTCTCTTTAATCGTTTCATGATCCCTGAGGACTCGAAGTGCCCTTTCATAGAATGTAGCTGCAGCTTTGAATTTAGAATCTCTGTAAAAAGCTTCACCTTTGATTCTGTATATATCATGTATTTCTTTGAGTTGCAGTTGGGCATGTTTTGATTTGGGATCAATTCTCAGAATTTCTCGATAGGTTTGAATAGCGTCTTCGTATTTCTCCTGGGTCATGTAGATTTCACCCATGCTTGACCAGACATTGGCATCATCTGTTTCTTCAACAACAATACGATAAAGTTTCAGAGCTTTTTTTAGGTTACCAGCTTCCAGGTTTTCGTCGGCAATTTTGGTTAAATCTGAAAGATGGTATAATCCGTCTGATTTTTCCAGCAGCGAGGCACCAATGGTCAGGTATTTGGTAGAAAGGAGTCTGTTACCTGCTTTGCGGTACATCAAACCTAGATTGACGTTAAAAAAACGATTGTTTTGCTCCGCACCCAGTCCTTCAACGAAAATTTCGATTGCACTTTTGACATCACCCAAATAGGTTTTGGCAATGGCGAAAAACATGTCCAGGTACTTAAAACTAACTTTCTGGTTTTTTAAGTTTTCAAAAGCTTCAAGCGCAGTATCCGGGTCTTTTTTTGATAATGCGTAAATGCCCAGGTTATACATGGTGTTGTGATATTCCTCTTTACCGGCTTCTGAAACATCCTCTTCCAGGTTCTTAATCATCTTTCTGAAATAATCACACACCTGCTCATGAGTTGGTGTATCTTGAGCTTGCTTCAACTTGTTGAATTCAAACTTTAATTTATCTGCTTCGTGAATCTCACCTTCTGCTTCCTTGGCTTCAATGGCTTGTTCCATTTCAGCCATTTTGTCCGCTCTTAGCTGTCTGTTTTTTTCAGTAAGTTCCTCATTTATTGTCTTTACAATGTCTTTATCTCCGACTAATTCGGGATAAATGAAATCGTTTATTTTTTCAAAAATTTTTAATGATTCGCGAACTTCGTTGTCGAACTTCTCAACCTTACCCATACTGGCAGCAAGATTGTAGAACGCATCGGTATAGTTCTTTTTGATTTTTAACGCGTGCCTGTAAAGATTGTTTGCCTGTTTGTAATTTTTCTGGCGACGGGCGCAATTACCAAGAGTATTGGCGAGATGATGATCTGTCTTGTTTACTTTGATCAGTATTAACCCAATGGAAAGCGCTGCTTCATGGTCCGAAACGGCCACGGCCTCATCAAACTGCTTCTGAAGTTGGGAAGAGGCATAGGTAGGCTCAAGTTCATAGGCATTTTGGAACTCGATCATGGCTTGCTTGTAAAGCTTGCCATCAAGAAGCGACAGACCTTTTTTGATCAGTTCGTCTGTTTTTAGATGTGACTTTTGAATTCGGCTTTTTTTTAAGCTTTTAATAAGCATTGAAGCAACTCAAAGTTGATTAAAACGTTGGGTATTCTACCTGTAAATCCATTAATTTCTGTCAAACGCCGTAAGGAATTGCAAAAAGCGTGCTTACCAATTATTAATAGCTCTAATTATTGAGGTTTTGAAGCGGTTTAATGAAAAAGGTCTATAAATACAGAATAATAACCTTTAACTAACTACTACTTTTTTATTTTTAAAAAAGCAATTTTCATTTTTGTAATGCGGAAAAAAAATCTGAAAATCACTGGCTACAAGTAATAAATTGCCATTTAAGCAGTCTGTTCTATTGAGGAAAAGAAAGCTTTGGATGAAGCAAGAAAAGAACTGTAGGTTCGAAGTAACATTTTTTAAAGATTATCTCATTGCTATGATCAGTCCATTTATTGTGGTATCATGTGATGATCCTTGACATGGCGCCATTATAACACGTAACTTTTATACATTACAAACCGATTAAGACGAAACGAATTTCGCAGAAAGATATTTACGTTTACAATACTTTTCACAATAAACCAGAGGAGATTTGATGACAAAAGAGTTTTTATTTACTTCAGAGTCAGTTACAGAAGGGCATCCGGATAAAATGGCAGATCAAATTTCCGATGCAGTTTTGGATGCTATGATTAAAGATGATCCAAGCAGCAGAGTGGCATGTGAAACCTTAATAACAACCGGTATGGTCGTATTGGCAGGTGAGATAACCTCCTCTTCCAATGTTGATTTTCAAAAAGTGGTACGGGACACCATCAATGGTATTGGTTATGACGATTCAAGAAAAGGATATGACAGCACAACCTGCTCAGTAGTCGTAGCTTTGGATAAACAATCTCCCGACATTGCCCAAGGTGTGAATACAGGAGAAGGACTCTACGACGAACAGGGTGCCGGTGACCAAGGACTGATGTTCGGCTATGCTACTAACGAAACTCCTGAATTGATGCCCGCTCCCATTGCTTTGGCTCACAAACTGAGTTTAAGAATGTCTGAAGCACGGAAAAGTGGAGAATTAGCGTATTTAAGGCCTGACGGAAAAAGTCAGGTATCTTTGCTTTATTCGGGGGGGATGCCGAAACGAGCCGATACGATTGTTCTTAGCAGCCAACATGATGAAAAAGTAACCTACGATCAGATAAAGGCTGATCTGGTAGAAAAAGTAGCTAAAGAAGTCATTCCGTCCGAATTAATCGATAATGATACTAAATTTTTAATCAATCCGACTGGAAGATTTGTTATTGGTGGCCCCATGGGAGATTGCGGCTTGACCGGCCGTAAAATCATTGTTGATACCTATGGTGGAATGGGAAGACATGGTGGTGGCGCCTTCTCCGGTAAAGATCCTTCAAAAGTTGATAGATCGGCTGCCTACGCTGCCAGGTACGTAGCAAAAAATCTGGTTGCTGCCGGCGCTGCGGATGAATGTGAAGTGCAGATTGCTTACGCTATAGGTTTTCCTCGGCCGGTTTCAATTTCGGTCAATACGTTTGGCACGGCAAAAGCAAATGAAAGCAAAATTGAAGACGCTGTGAAAGAACTTTTCAAACTGACTCCTGCCTGGATTGTCGAGACTCTGGATCTAAAACGACCCATTTATCAAAAAACCGCAGCCTATGGTCATTTTGGCAGGGAATTGCCTGAGTTTTCCTGGGAAAAGACAGACAGAGTGGATGATATCAAATCAGCATTAGGATTATAATCGATCGAAACGTAGATCAATGCTTGTAGAAGAAATTGAAATCACAAATAAATTGGGGCTGCACCTTCGTGCAGCTACCAAGCTTGTCCAGTTAGCATCCGAATTTGAAGCCGCTATTACAATTTCCTGCAATGAGCAATTCGCTGATGCGAAGTCCATTATGGATGTGCTGATGCTGGCGGCTATTGTCGGGACTATTGTCAAAATTGAAGTATCCGGTGATAACTCCGAAGAGGAGCAAGACATTATCAACCAGTTAGTTGCCCTGTTTCAAGATAAATTCGGCGAAGACGAATGACACCAGCTTAAAAAGCCGGTGAACGATCGGAGAATTTGGTGGAAAACCTATTAATAAACGGTAATACCAGACTTTATGGCATTATTGGTAATCCGGTCAGTCATTCTTTTTCTCCAGACATGCATACCCGCGCCTTTAAAGAACTGAAAATCAATTCGGTTTATCTTCCTTTTCCCGTTCAAAAACTCGACCTGCCTAACCTGTTAACAGCCTTTCAGTTGATCAATTTGCAGGGATTTAACGTTACTGTCCCTTACAAGGAGGAAATCATACACTATCTGCCGGAGGTGTCCGAGGAAGCTGAATTCATCGGAGCCGTAAACACCGTGATTAAGACAAAAGATAGCTGGAAGGGATATTGTACGGATGGAAGTGGTTTCATCAGGGCGCTTAAAAACCGGCAGATTGAATTAAAAAACAGCAAAGTTCTGTTGCTTGGAGCAGGAGGGGCTGCTAAAGCGATCGCTTTTTCTTTGTTGAAGACTTCAATCGCAAAATTGGATATCCAAAACCGAACAAAAGAGAAGGCGGATGAATTGAGATCGAATTTGAGCAAAGTTAATCATTCAATTGACATTTCGGTCAATTCCAGCGAGTTAACCAATTACGATCTGTTGATCAACACGACGTCTGTCGGAATGAAAGACAACGGAATTCCCTTGCCTGAAGAGCAGATTGCCAAATGCAAGCAGGTCGTGGATATCATTTACAACCCACCTCTAACCCCTCTCTTGCACATAGCCAAGTCTTTGGAGATTCCTTACCACAACGGAATTGATATGCTTCTGTATCAAGGTGTTGAGGCATTTGAATTATGGACTCAACGACCTGCGCCGGTGAACATTATGCGCGAAAGCTTGAAAAATTCATTAGCATTCATTAAATAATCGTTATATAGTTGAAATCAAGTATTTTTCCCTGCTTAGTAACCTCATTGTTTTCGGGTTAACATCATGCTTAAAAAAATATTTACCATTACCGGTTTTAAGATTTCAGTTTTTATTACCTTGTTCATTTTTGGTGTATACCTCTGGAATTATTTGAATATCGGTTCTAGTAGCTTTATTGAACTGATGGACAAAAAAGTAGTCGATTTTATCCAAAGATCCAGAGGGATGACACTTGAAACGGATCATATCGCAATTGTAGCGATTGATACCAAATCGGTGGATTACTATGGAAGGTGGCCATGGGGCAGGGATAAGATGGCTCAACTCCTACATGAGCTTCAGGATCATTATCAAGTTAAAGTATTCGGATATGATGTGCTATTTTCAGAGCCTGATTCCAATGATGTCACCTCAGGAAAAGTTTTGGAGCGGTTTTACGATCTAGTTAGCAAAGAAAATCCGGATTCAAGGTATTTTTTGGATCGAATACAAAAAATCAAGTCTGATGTGTATTCAGAAGTAAATAACGATGCGAAATTTGGAGCGGAGTTAAGTAAATGGGACAACATCGTACTCGGTTACTTCTTTTTTCTCAGTGCAAATCTGGAACAAACCTCCCATTTATCACCGGAGCAATTGGATGAGTTTTCAAAACGTATCGAAAATTCAGAGATTACCATTATCCAGGGTGCTGAATTTTTAGACTACATTCCCCTCTACGAAGGATTTGCAGTTGAAGCGAACATTCCCGGTCTAATCTCCAGCAAAAACCTGAGTGGATTCTTTAACGTCGTACCGGATTGGGAAGACGGGACGATCCGCAGGGTTCCCTTGGTTATCAGATACAAAGATGCTTTTTATCCTTCCCTCGGTCTTCAGATCTTAAGGCGTTATTACGGAGACAAGCCCATTCGCATGATTGCCAACCAGGGAGGGATTGAAGCTTTCTATATTGGTGATAAACGGATCAATACTGCCAGTGACGGCACAGTAATGATCAATTACAAAGGTCCGGAATTTACCTTCCCCAATTATTCGGTTTACGATGTTATCAATCATAATATTCCCAAAGAGAAGCTCAAAGATAAAATCGTCATTTTAGGTGCCACCGAGGTTGGCGTGTTTGACCTAAGAAATACTCCTGTCAGTGCTGCTTATCCTGGGGTTGAAGTGCATGCTACGATCGTGGAAAATATGATTTCGGGAGACTATTTCTACCGATCTGATTTTGTATATTTTTTAACCGCCTTATTAATTTTAGTGTTTGGTTTTGTGATGGGCATCATATTACCAAAATTGAGCGCGGCTCCCGGGTTGATTTTCTCTCTGACTGTTCTGGGAGGGTATATTGGAGTCAACTCATGGTTCCTTGTTAATGAAAAAGCCTGGACCAGCTATGTTTATATTGTTCTCGTCATTGTATTAAATTGGTTTTCAATCGTTATTTTCAAGTTTTTCGGAGAGGAAAAGGACAAACGATTTATCAAAGGGGCTTTTCAGCAATACCTCTCACCAAAGGTTATTGACCAATTGGTTGATGATCCCAGCATGTTAACCCTTGGGGGTGAAAAGAAGGATATCACAGCCTTTTTCTCCGATGTACAGGGGTTTTCAACCATCTCCGAATCCCTGACTCCGGAAGAGCTTGTTGAACTTCTAAACGAGTATCTTACCGCCATGACAGATATTGTCATGAAGTATGATGGTACGGTAGATAAATTTGAAGGAGATGCTGTTATTGCATTTTTTGGCGCGCCGATAGCTTATCCGGATCATGCAACCCGAGCTTGTCTGGCTTCTCTTGAAATGCAGGAAAAACTTGTTCATATGAGGGAAAAGTGGAGGGAAGAAGGTAAACACGAATTATATGTCAGGATTGGACTAAACACTGGTAGCTGCGTAGTTGGAAATATGGGATCGGCCTATCGAATGGATTATACAATGATGGGGGATAGCGTTAACTTGGCGGCAAGACTGGAAGGAGTCAACAAGGAGTACAAAACCTTTTGCATGATCAGTGAATTTACCTATGAAGAGGTAAAAAACACCATTGAAACCAGAGAATTGGATATGATCCGTGTGGTGGGAAAAAATGAACCGGTAAAAATTTATGAGGTGCTGGGTAGAAAGGGGGAAGTAGACGAAGAGAAATTAAAGGCAATTAAATACTATTCAAAAGGACTGGAGCTCTACCGCAAGCAAGATTGGGATGAAGCAAAAAAATACTTCGCCCATACCAACAAGCTGCTTGGATACGATGGTGTATCCCAGGTCTTTTTTGACCGGTGCAAGGAGTTTAAAAATGATCCTCCGGGTGAAGCCTGGGACGGCGTCTATCAAATGCAATCTAAGTGATCCTTCACTTAAACATAATTCTCATCTGTGTCCGGGTCGTCACCCGGGCGATATTCTCCCAATCAAAAATTAAGCGTTTTCATTAACATAGTGCATTGCCAGGAACTATTTGTTCCGGGCAATATCAGCAAAAAAAGTATTAAATTCGAATAAGGTAAACCAATGAGTAGAGAGAGAATTACTAAGGTAGTTGCAGGTGGTCGTTTATTGGTATCTGATGGAGCTTGGGGTACTTTTCTGCATGCCAAGGGCTTAAAATCCGGTGAATGCCCGGAACAATGGAATTTGACACATCCTGATGATGTTTATGAAGTGGCAAAAAGTTATATCAATGCCGGTTCTGACATGGTTCAGACCAACAGTTTTGGCGGATCGCGATTTAAATTGGAACACTATGGTTTAGGTGATAAAACGAGTCAAATCAACGAAGCGGCTGCTGATATTTCCAGAAAAGCTGCAGGTGACAACAATTGGGTTATTGCCTCCCTTGGACCGACCGGAAAAATGCTGGTAACCGGGGAAGTCACAGAAGAAGTGCTTTACGATGTTTTTAATGAACAAGCACGGGCATTGGAAAAGGGAGGAGCTGATGCGATCTGCATTGAAACCATGTATGACCTGGGAGAAGCAAATCAGGCCATAAAAGCTGTTAAGGAGAATACCGGCTGTGAAGTAATTTCTACCTTTACATTCCAACTGACAAAAAAAGGTGAGTATCGAACCATGATGGGAACAACCCCGCAGGATTTTGCCAGGAGCGTATTAGATCAAGGCGCAGATATCATTGGAACCAATTGTGGCAATGGAATGGAACGGATGATCCCAATAGTCAGGGCTATTCGTGAGGTGGATGCCGATGTTCCGATTCTGGTGCATGCAAATGCCGGTCTTCCGGAAAATGTGGATGGCAAAGATGTATTCCCTGAGCAACCAGCAGATACAGCATCTTTTGTGAATGATCTGATTAACGCTGGCGTAAACATCATTGGTGGTTGTTGTGGCACAACACCTGATCATATTACGGCAATTAAGGCAGCGATCAACAGTCAGCATTAATTCCTTCCAATTTTAAGGTACGCTTTCCCAGACCCAGGTAATTGATTCTAAAGCGTTCACCTGGGTTTGTATCACTCCCTTTTGTTCCAACTTAAAAATAACCGACTTGTTTTGTTCATTTGCATCTTACAGCATTTCTGCTGTAAGTGTTTTCAGTAGATAATTTTACGTTGACATGTTTAGTCGCATGACTAATATTTAGTCAAGCGACTAAACAATTTGAGAAACTATGAAAACAAAAGAGAAAATACTGATAGGTGCCCGAGACTTCTTGCTTAAATACGGTCAAGGGGGTTTCACTGTCAGATCCGTAGCGAATGAATCAGGAGTGAACCAGGGATTGATCCATCATTACTTTGGTTCCAAGGAAAACCTTGTCTTAGAATTGATTGATTATATCTCTATAGAGCCATTTGAAAGAGCTAAAGAGATGGCAAAAGACGTTTCCAAGTCGGAGATTAAGAATGTTATCTTGGAGGTCTTGCTAAAAAACAGTCAGCTTATGAATCTCTTGATTGAATTTTTTTATTTTGCACAGCATTCTCCAACGATCAAAGAAAAAGTGAAAGGTGTGATGAAAGAACGTCGGGAGTTTATTACGGAAGCACTGGAAATTGATGAAGATGAGGATAAATACTTACTAAATGCAGCAATATTCGGCGCAATCTTTGTGAATCGTATCGATGATAAGGTCGGTGTGGAAAAATTGCTTATGAAGGTTTTTGAACGGTTTAATCTCATTGGTTAACTTTTTAGTTGCAACGATTAATAAGGTATTTAAATGGCAAACTTAAGAGCAACAATCGATAGCGGATTTGAAACATTGGCCTATTGGATAGCTAAACATAAATGGTGGATACTGACGGTAATCCTGGCTTTATTGGTATTCATGGTTTCGCGTCTTCCTCATACCAAATTTGATATGTCTACCGAAGGTTTCTTGCATGACGATGATCCCAGCATAATTCGATACAACGAATATCGTGAGCAGTTTGGCAGGGATGAAATGATTGTTGTGATGATCAAATCAAACAATGTATTTGAATTGAGTTTTCTTAAAAAACTAAAACGACTCCATGACGACCTGGAGGAAAATGTTCCCTTTCTTAATGATATTAATAGTTTGGTCAATGCCAGGTTAACAATTGGAGCGGAAGGAGAACTAATAGTAGAAGACTTGTTGGAAGAAATGCCCGAGACGGCAGAAGACATTGCCAGGTTAAAACAATTGGTCATGAGTAATCCGATTTATTTGAATCTACTCATTTCTGAGGATGGCAAATTAACGACCATATTGATCCAATCGGATGCATTTTCCTCTGAAGGCAATGAAGAAATCTCTGAAAGTGACCTGTTGGCTCAAGACTTTTCTGATCCTTCAACCCCTGGGGGGGCAATGGAAAAAATACCACTATCAAATGCTGAAAACAGTTTTCTGGTAAAATCTGTTCGAGACATTTTGAAGAAACATGCCAGTCCTGATTTTCCCTTGTACCTAAGCGGGTCTCCGGTGGTAACCGATTACATGAAGACTTCCATGCAAAAGGACATGGGAAGATTCACTTTAGCAGCCATCTTAGGAATCTCCCTTTTTTTGTTTGCTTTATTTAGAAGAATATCAGGAGTACTTTTACCGATAGTGACTGTAACGTTCAGTGTGGTTTTTGCGTTTGCCTTAATGGAATTGACAAACACGGCACTTAAGATTCCTTTGGTTATTTTGCCGTCTTTTCTTCTAGCCATCGGCATTGGGGCTTCCGTTCATCTGATGGCGATATTCTTTAAGTATCTGAATGGTGACAACAAAATAACTGCAATTTCGAAAGCCCTGGGACATTCGGGACTGCCTATTGTTATGACCAGTCTGACCACAGCAGCAGGGCTGGCATCGTTTAGTCAGGCTGAAATGGCTCCAATTGCTGACCTGGGACGGTTTTCCTCGGTGGGAGTTTTGATTTCATTGGTCTTTACTATCTTTCTTATCCCAACCCTGGTAGCGATTTTTCCAATTGGCAGTTCAACCCAAAACAAGAGGTCAGAAATAAACGGCTACATGAACAAATGGCTGGCAGGATGCGGTGAATTTGCCGTGACTAATCGGATCAAAGTGGTTGTGGTAGCTATGGGATTACTAATCTTCAGCATTATTGGAATCAGTCGACTTAATTTTACTCATCATGTAATGCTCTGGTTTCCGGAGAATAGCGAAATCAGACAAAATACCGAATTGATAGATGAGGAAATGAAAGGGTCTCTCGCTATTGAAGTTGTTATCGATACTGGCCGTGAAAACGGGTTATACGAGCCGGATTTTCTGAACAGACTGGAAATACTAGCCAAAAGAATTGAGGCATTCACTCCTGAAGCAGAAGGTATGTTCATCGGTAAGACCATGGGTCTGGTTGATCTTGTTAAAGAAATCAACCAGGCCTTGAACGAAAACAACTCGGAGTTTTATAGCATTCCACAAAGCAGAAAATTGATAGCACAGGAATTACTGCTTTTTGAAAACAGTGGTGCGGATGATTTGGAAGATATGGTGGATAATCAATTCAGAAAAACACGTTTGACGATTAAGGTACCATGGAATGACTCGGTTTCATATATAGGCTTTTTTAATTTTTTGGATGATCAGTTGGAAGATCTTTTTGAAAATAAATTTGATATCACGGTGACAGGTATCACTGAAATGTTGATGACAACAGTTTCAGCAATGATGAACAGTACCATGCAAAGCTATACAATCGCTGCAATAGTTATTACATTGTTGATGCTGGTTTTGATTGGCAGGTTTCGTCTTGGGCTCTTGAGTATGATTCCAAACTTGACACCAATAATTGTAACCCTGGGAATCATGGGGTGGATCGGAACAAATCTTGATATGTTTACCATGCTGATTGGAAGTATCGCTATTGGGCTTGCTGTTGATGATACGATTCACTTTTTTCACAACTTTAGAAAATATTATGATAAAACCGGCAGTGTTCATAAAGCTGTGGAAGAGACATTGACTTCCACCGGTAGAGCCCTGTTGATCACTACCTTGGTGTTGGCGACCGGTTTCTGGCTATTTATGTTCGCAACCATGCAAAACCTGTTTAATTTTGGACTTCTGACCGGCATTACCCTTGTGTTTGCATTTCTTGCAGATATTATTCTGGCTCCGGCTTTGGTTGCACTTGTAACAAAAGATCGTTAGCTGGTATATTTTTACGCAATTCCAATAGTTTATACTAAATCTGAGAAAATGATTGGAATTAATTAACCAGTTAGTTAATAATTATATCATTGCTCATTATTGACAATGAGCTTTTCTGAGTAATAAATTTATATTGTACTATACAACTATAACAATAATAAACCCAAAAATACTGCCACAAGGAGGCTAACATGTTGTATCGCACGCATAAAATGAGTTTGACAGGTTTGTTTATCTTTTTGATGATGCTGGTTTTAGTAGCTCCCTCATCCCCATTTGCACGGGAAATGACTGCAACGGAGGTGATGGTCAAGGTTGACAACTTCGATGATGGAGAGACATCCAGTTCGGAAATGACCATGATCCTGATTGATAGAAGAGGAAATCAAAGAGTTCGACAAATGCGAGGTTTTCGAAAGGACTATGGTGAAGACACAAAAAGCATGAATTTTTTCCTGTCTCCAGCGGACGTCAGAAATGTCGCCTTTCTTTCTTATGATTGGGATGATGAAGACAAAGAAGATGACAGTTGGTTGTACCTGCCTGCCATAGGAAAACCTAAACGTATCAGTGCTGGAAATCAAAAGGATTCTTTTATGGGAAGTGATTTTACCTACGCTGATATGAATGATCTGGAAATCAATGAATGGGATTACAAATTCCTCAAGCAGTCTGAAATGGTGGATGGTAAGGACTGCTGGGTTATCGAAGGCGTTCCCAAAAAAAGCAAACGAAAAAAAGTAATTGATGAAACCGGCTATTTGAAAGTGGTTTCCTGGATACGAAAAGACATTTTTTTCGTCGTCAAAGGAAAAATGTATGTAAAAAAAGGTAAGAAAATCAAATATTTTACTGCTAGCGAACTTGAACCAATACAGGGAATCTGGACCGCAAAAAAACTAACCATGGTCACAACCAAAAGAAAAAGAAAGGAACACTCCACGGTGTTGTTGTTTAATAAAGTGGTTTACAACAAAGGAGTTGAGGACGGAATGTTTACTGTGCAACGTATGGAACGAGGATTGTAATGACTGCCTATCGTTTCTTAATTACATTCTGCCTGATCGCAACAATGCTGATGCTGACTCCACTGGCTTCGGTCGGGTTCGCTGATAACCATGAGGAAACACCAGCCAGTAAGGAAACGGATTCATTTGAAGATGATGAGGATCTTTCCGGATTTTACGAGGAAGGTGATGATGGTTTTTCCGGTTTTGACGAGGAAGTTGACGACGAAGATGGCTTTGGTGAGGAGGGTGGATTTGGAGATATTGAAGTCAATTTGGATGATATTGATCTTTCGGCTACCGAGCCATCTGCAGTTACCTTTGGCGGATTTATTAAAGAAGAGGTGGATTACAGTCACGCTTATGATGATCCCGACTACTCAAAAATCAGAACTACCCTGAATCTCAACCTGGATTGGAAGATAGCCACGGACTGGAAAGCCAAAATCATCTGGAACGGGTTCTATGATTATTCATACGCTTATCGCGGTAGGGATGAGTTCAATGACGAGACCTTGGAAACCTATGAGTCGGAAAGTGAATTAAGAGAAACCTTTGTAGATGGCGGCTTGACCAATTGGTTCAGGATCAAATTCGGAAGGCAGATTATAGCCTGGGGGCAGTCGGAAGCATCCCAGATTACTGATGTGGCCAATCCCAGGGACCTGAGGGAATTGGGTATGGTGGATCTGGAGGATTCACGGGTGCCTGTGACAGCAACAAAACTGTCTTTTCTATTTGGTTCCCTGGAATTGAATGCAGTTGCTATTCATGAAATCAGGGCCAATAAAAT
>JAKSDL010000162.1 GCA_022360105.1 Pseudomonadota bacterium | reverse complement strand
ATCAGCCGCAACGCTCTTTGCGAGTAGCTTTTTAGCTCTTTCATCACTGCCTAAAATCGGCTCAAGTTTTTCCTTTAGTGAATTAAAATAGAGCTCAACTGCCGGAAAGAGAAGGTGATCATTCAAATGATCCAGGTAATCTATCTGCATATGATTTTTAGCTGTCTTTTGGCTTTTGATAGAGAGATCTCGCCTACGCTTGTTGATGGTTGTTGGATCTTTCAAATCTCAATCTTGTCATGTAACTATTTGACGGATTGATTTCAGATCTTCAATAGTGGGCATACTTTGCAAAGCTTCTTGAGAGTTGATCCATACGCTTGAAAGATTATCCAGCCAAAACAAAACGTCGGTTCGATAGTAGCTCGAAAGACTCACCATTTCTCCAACGACAATAGATAATGTTTGTACTCGTGGAATATTACTTTTAGTAAAGTGCCATTTGTATTGGCCGCATCCGACTCGCACCGAACCGTTTTCTTTTTCGCTCATTCCCACCAACCATTTACAAATCAAGGTATTGTTTTCCTGTTTCACTGAATCGTCAAAACATATGGTGTAAATGTTTTCATACGTCTTGTTAAAATCGGAGACCAAAGTTCTGGAAATATTGGCTTCACCTTCAACTTTGGAAGGAAACGAAATGGCAGTAGTATCCAATACCATATCCAGTTTTGCTGATTTTGTGAAAACGTCGGCCAATAAATATGGCTTATTTGTGTCTTTTGCCCTGATGTATTTGTCAATTATGGTTTTGTATTCTCTTGTCATGAGTAATATTCTTTAAGATCAATTAGCTAGCTATGTATGTTTTTTGAATTCATCCTTGATTAAACCAAAGCATTTTAGATCATGAAAACGATTCTTCCAGTACCCACTTTGCCGTCTCAATCCCTCCTCCTTGAAACCGACCTTTAGTAACACAGATTCAGAAGCTGCATTTCCCGGAACCGTATTGGCTTGAATGCGGTTCAATGTACCGCAGGGCAGCTCTCCATAAAAAGCTTCAACTGCAATCCGATGGATTGCTTCTGTCATGATTCCTTCTCCCCAAAATGTTGGATGTAGGTCATATCCGATAACGGTCGATTTCATATTGATATTCCATGAATTGAAACCGCAAGTTCCGATCAGATTATCCGAGTCTTTGAAGCGGATTGCCCATCGAATGCCAAACATAAATTCAAAACGCTCCTGCATACGTCTGATGAATTGCGAGGACTGGGAATGTTCGGTGAAAGCTTCGAAATCATAATACTCAACAACTTTTTGATCCGAAAAAAGTTCATAAATGGCATCTGTATCGTTGTTGGTTATCTGTGTTAGATTCAGGCGATCTGTTTTAAACTCAGGAAAATGCAATTCGGGTCCTCCATAAAGAATTATCTGCTGTAAAAAACCTTAAGTTGTTAGATGAAAAGAAATCGGAGTTGTTCCTGTACCTGCCAACTTGATTGCGTTCCTGTTCAAATTTCCCTGAAGGCAAGATCATTGCGACCCAGGGCAAGCGAGCATGCGAGCGTTACCAAAGGCGAAGTCGTTTTTTAATTGGAGGTGCATAACGTGAATCTATTATTTATACCTAAGTTTTAGAGTTAGAATGACGAAACTTAAAGCAAAGGTAATAGCGTTGGCCGATATAATAGGGATATCTTTTGTTAAGATTCCATAGGTCAGCCAAAGGAAGGTGCCAAAGGAAAAAATAACGTACATGCTTAAGGAAATATCCCTTGTTTGTTTGGTTCTAATCACGCGAACAGCTTGAGGTAAAAACGAAATTGTTGTGCAGGTGGCGGCCGTTAAGCCGATCAATGTGAAGGTATTTATTTCAAACATGTTGGTTTTATTCTGTTAAATGATGTTACAGCTTATGTACAGGAATTGTGGAGCAACTGAAACCATTGCTTTATCTTATCTTCAGCTGTTGGTTGGATGGTTGTAAAGTACAGTTGACCATTTTTTACTGATAAGAATGAATTTTACGTTCCGACACCTTCAAAAATCAGTGGTTTATATCAAAGAATGAAAACTATTCTGCTTCAAGGCGTTTTTTCATGTCTTCATATGCATCTTCTATTAGCTTCTTCAAAGCCTCTCTATCTGTGGTGGCTTCGGGTCTGAGTTTCACATGTCGCATAAACTTGCCGGTGCCCTCCAGCAGACCTTTCGGATCGGGAAGTTGATTGCCGTGAAAAAAACCCACATTGACATGGGTTTTAAAAACATTGACATAAGCAAAGGCTGCGTCGGCTACACAGACAGTAGGGTGGCCGTCATGCAAGATTTCTCGGATATCCTCCCCGCAGTTTCGCATCACTTCAAACCAGGACTTGGCAATCATTCCCAACTCATCCGCATGTCCTCTGAACCAGTCATCGATGGCGGGATCTTTTTTAACCGAACCGGGAAAACGCATGAGTCGATTCATAATGTTAGCCTCTCGTACAATGCAGCAAGTAGTGTTTCATGGACTCAGATATTAACTATTTTGATTATATTGTAGCGCTTTGCGAGCAGCTGAATCCCCTGTTCCCGGATATGCGCTCTAAATGAGGGGTACTGATTCCTTACAACCTAGTCTTGCTGCTGTTATGAAGTGCACCATGAATAGCCGTGAACAGTAAGTGTATATATTATCATTGATAAGGTATAAATCTCAGTTCATTTGCACCCGTGTTTATTTCAACATCCGAGCCAAACGGCATGGTAATGGTAAACTCTCCATGCCCGGCTGGAAGGCCATTTACCACTGGAAAGTTCGCTTCCCCGAACATATCTTCAATTACATCCCATAACAGGTTGGCATCATTGTTACATCCCACCATGTCGCCAAAGACAAGACCTTGAATGTTTTCAAATTTTCCTGCGTTTCGCAAATGGGTTAACATGCGGTCAATCCGATACGGCTTCTCTTTTGTGTCCTCCAGAAACAGCACCTTGTCCCTGGTATCTATTTCGTATGGCGTCCCCAACGTGGTCACAACGAGAGAGAGATTGCCGCCGATCAACTTGCCTTTGCCGGTACCAGACTTAATTGTTGATATATGGTAGGTCGGGAAAAAATCCTCTTGAAAAAGATTATTGTGCAGGGATTCCCGGTTCTTGTGTTTTGAAGGCGATTCGTGAAATTGATAGGACGCGAGATTGGGACCATGATAAACAATTCCACCACTAGTTTTGTGAATGTATAACAAGAGACTGGTGGCATCGCTGAGCCCGACCATGATTTTTTGATTTCGCGAAATGAGGTCGTCATCTAAAAGCGGATACAAACGGGAGGCTCCATAACCACCGCGGGTTATAAAAATGGCTTTGATCTCCGGATTGCAATAGAATTCTTGAAAGTACCTGGCGCGATGTTCATCTGTGCCGGCCAGGTAAAAGTGTTTCCGATCATGCCCCGGTTGCAGTTTGACTTTCAACCCCCACGATTCAAGCACCGGTATGGCTTTCTCCACAAGATGCAGTGCATCGTATGCCTGGTGACTGCTTGGAGCTAAAAGCCCGACTGTATCTCCTTTTTTTAATTTGTATGGAAATTTCAAATTTAACTCTCACATTGATTTAATTACTCAAAGTGCACTATTCGTTCTCTCAAATTCATTTATAATGAATCGGATGGATGGTAGTTAGTCGCTGGCGAATGACTTTAATAAAAGCATTTGCGATGAGATCGCTTGTTAATATAGACAATGGAGCTAAAAGAGTCACTAGTTGTTCTATATTCCGGGTTCTGTATCCTGTAATCTTTTCACCTTTGATACAAAATTCGAAATCTCAGAGATATAGATGAAACTTGAATTCGAAAGTGCGAACCTTGAATTATATGTTTAATCAGCCTTTTTTCTTAAAAACCTTAAACAAACAACCAAGGTTGATAAGCTAAAAAAGAAGTAGATAAAACTTACCAATCCACTTGCTCTAACCATGTTCCACTCAAGTTTTGTGGCTGACCAATCAGGTAGAACTTTGGATACGTTTGCACTATATGTCTCGATCACTTCCTTGCTTACATAGTCATGCCAAATATCGTTCAAGGCCAGAAAATCGCCAATAGCCATTAACAAAGTCACACAACCAAATGCCAGGGTGATTTTAATTAAGATCTGAATATTTTTCATAGTTTCCTTTTTTTTGATGATTTCCCGCCTCTAGGGCGGAGTTGTCTTTCGATTAGAACCCGGTACAATGTTTGAGGAACATAACCTGGCTTCAGTTTGGGCTCTTCCATAGCATCACAAGATCCTTGTAAATACTCCTGCAAAGATATTGAACCATCATGAACCAGTGTCCCACTAATAGCGTTCTCTCCGTCCCCAAGGTCTTTCAGAAATTCAAACAATCCTTTGGGTGGCGATAATGATACTTTTTCAAGATGGATAGTGTTGTTCAATTTACCCTTAATCGAAGAGTGGAAGATTAGATGGTTTCCAAAATCTGGTGAAATAATACCTGTTTTACTAGAAGCTATAATTACCCGCAAGGAGGACCATACCAATTTGCCATCATTGTATATGGATAAACCCGCGGTCTTTTGAATTGTTGTTGAACGGTTTCTATCTTTTCCCCGACAATTTCGATGTCATTCAAGGTTGAGGGGCTCATTCCGGCCTTCCAGGCCCAATGAAAGGTGTCAATTTCTGCTGGTTTAAAACCCATTATACGGGCAGCCACCATATCGGCTGCTAATGCATTCGTACTGGCTATGATCAGGTTCATATCCACCAGCTCTCCACCTCTCCCGGTAAAAGGCCCCTGTCCTTCCATGGCAGTAGTTGCATCAATGACACTCAAGCCAAGTTTATTGGCTTTTACCATATCAATCGTTACGGAAGAGGTTCCGGTCGGCTCCAGCTGGATGCCTTGCTGATGCACCAGGGACCTGACTGTTCCGTATATCATTCCCGGGAAAGCACCCAAACCAATGTTTTTAAGGGCCAGTGTCACCTTGGCTAAGCCATGGGTTTTCATCATCGGAACTGAGCAAACCAGGTCTGCATCAGACAGGGCCTTATGAATATGAATATCTTTGAAAACAAAATTGTCCGAAATCTTTTGTTTTACCATATCTCCCACATGGAGATTGACAAGCGGTACCCCGATCTTTTCAGATAACTCGTCATATCCGGTTCCTCTATAAATATCGTTTTGTATGGCTTCAAGAACTTCTGTGTTAGTTGTTCTGCAGATATAACCTCGTATGGAAGTGTTTATGTTGCGAACGGATGCTGCTCCTGCTTCTCCAATATACACCTCTTTGCCAGCATCTTTCATCAGGGTTGCCAGTGCTTCAATGACTCTTGGATTGGTCGTATCACTGGGATTGGGGTTTACCAGGTTGGGTTTCAAAAGAATGCGGTTTTTGTCTTTAGTTATGTTGTTTATTCCCCCGATCAGTTCAAGGGCCTTCTCGGTGGCATAGTTGATTCCCTTGGATTCACTCCATTTGTTGTTTAGCTTAACAACACTGACAACAGGTGACTGCTTGGAAAAGAGCAATGGATTAGGTGTATAATCCACGGGTAATATTCTGAGTTCTTTCATCTTTCCTTGATCGGCTAACAAGTTGCGATGACATCCAAGAAATGTAGATAAACAAGCAAACTCCGCGCTTTTTATCAGGAACCCCCTTCGTGAAATCTTCATCTATACCCCTAATTTTGAT
>JAKSDL010000405.1 GCA_022360105.1 Pseudomonadota bacterium | reverse complement strand
TAATGTCAAGTAAATCTTACAATTAAGTAAGATTTGATGTCGAATAATATTTCTCATAAGGATTGAAATTTAAGGGGAATGCCAAAAGCATACAAAAAATCAAAGCTTTGAAGCTTTATAAAAATAATTTATTTGAAAGCTGAGCAAAAAATCTTCTGAGCGTTTATCTGTCAAGAGATTATGAAGACTGCCTAATTCCGGGCAGCAAATCCTTATTGATAAAAAAGGAGAGACTCGGCAGGAAAAATCACATTTAGTTGGATTGTTAAGAGATTTTGTTGAAGAGAAAGTTCTGTTGTCGGTCGGAAATTTATTTGTGTATTAAGGCAGCTTTTTCTTAAGACGCCGAATGGTGACTTCTATTCTGTTGAAGAATCCGCGAATCATCCGCACATCTCGTTCATCCGGTTTTGCTCTTCCGATCATATCTGAGAAGCTGGTCCAAACCGTTTCTTTTGAACTTTTATGGAGAAATCCTGTTTTTTCCAAAATAGAAAACAGATGTGATTTCATGCCTTCAATGCTGGAGGAAGAGGCAGGAATAATCTCAAATTCGGTCTGCGCAGGACTAATTCCGAAGAATTTTGACAATTCATACAATGTTACAACCACAGCCTGGGAAAGGTTTAGAGAGCTGCTTTTGCCAAAGGTAGGAATGTATACCCACTCGTTGCAAAGATCCAAATGCTCATTGCGCAGACCGGATTGCTCGGTGCCAAACACCAGGGCTATTTTGATATCTTCCGGATAACTGGAAACGATGTTTTCGAGATTGTGAAGACTGGTCAGTTTCTTAATCTTTTCTCTTTCTCTGGCGGTTGTTCCAATGATCAGTTGCCTGTCAGCCAGCGCTTCTTCAAGAGTGCCAAATGTTTTTGCCTGATGAAGCAAATAGCGGGCATTCATGGAAAACATGCGGGCTTCGGGGTGGAAATAATGGCAGGGATTAACCAATCTGAAATCAGTAATACCCATGTTATCCATGGCTCTTGCAGTTGAGCCGATATTTCCGGGTTGGGTTGGCTCAACGAGAATCACTGCGATTTGTCGGGGATTTATCGAACTCATTGGGAATGAGAGACTATATAGAACAGGTATTTATTGAATGATCAGGCAGACAGCCACTGATCGAAATAGCCAATGGTGGTCTTGAGACCCTCTTCCAGCTTTACTTTGGGCTCCCAATCGAGTTTTTCCCTGGCAAGACTGATATCGGGTTTTCGCCTTACAGGATCATCTGAAGGTAATTCCTTAAAAATGATCTTAGATTTTGAGCCGGTCATCTCGATGATTTTTTGTGCCAATTCCATGACTGTGAATTCGTCGGGATTGCCTGTATTCACGGGGCCTGAGAAATCGTCCTTTTTCATCATCCGCATCATGGCCTCTACAAGGTCATCAACATAACAAAAGGATCGCGTCTGGCTGCCATCTCCATAAACGGTTATATCGTCGCCTTTTAACGCCTGGACGATAAAGTTGCTGACCACCCTGCCGTCATCAAAACGCATCTTGGGACCGTAGGTATTAAAAATCCGTACGATTTTTGAATCCACCTTCTGTTCCCGCTTATAATCCATCATCAAGGTCTCGGCAGCTCTTTTTCCCTCGTCATAACAGCTTCTTAGTCCAATTGGATTCACATTGCCCCAGTATTCCTCTTTTTGAGGATGCATTTCCGGGTCACCATAAACCTCCGATGTGCTGGCATGTAGGATTCTTGCTTTCACCCTTTTAGCCAAGCCCAACATGTTCAACGTTCCCATAATATTGGTTTTCAATGTTTTAATGGGATTGAATTGATAATGAACCGGGGAGGCTGGACAGGCCAGGTTGAAAATCCAGTCTACTTCAATGAAGTATTGATGGGTGATATCATGTCGAACGCTTTCGAAATACGGATTTTCCATTAAGGGAAGAATGTTTTCCTTGGTTCCTGTGAAAAAATTATCAAGGCTAACTACGTCATGTCCTTCTTTGAGCAGTCTTTCACACAGATGCGAGCCGATAAATCCGGCCCCACCGGTAACTAGAATCCGTTTTCGGTTTTTCATGACTGTAAAGTGGTTGTGGTTAAGAAAAAGGTGAATTTATTGGCCGTTGGGACGTCCGATACTAAAATATTTGAATCCCAGGGACCTCATTTTTTGCGGATCATATATATTTCTGCCGTCGAATACTACGGGATGTTTAAGTAAGTCTTTGATTCGGCTGAAATCAGGTCTTCTGAAGTCATTCCACTCAGTCAGAATAAGCAGGGCATCGGCATCGTTCAGAGCGTCATAGTAATACTCCTGATATTCGATTTGATCGCTCCAGATGTCTCTTGCTGTTTCTATAGCGGCCGGATCACTGGCGACGATTCTTGCACCCTTGTTCAACAGCCCATCGATTATGACCCTGGAAGGTGCCTCACGCATATCATCTGTCTGGGGTTTGAAGGCCAATCCCCAGGTGGCGAATGTTTTGCCACTCAGATCACTTCCGTATTCCTGATCTATCAGGTCAAGCAGGTGATGCTTTTGGCTGTTGTTCACCTGTTCCACGGCCTGAAGCAAATCCATTTCGCATTGGTTTTCATTACCGGTTCGGATCAAGGCCTGCACGTCTTTGGGAAAACAGGAGCCACCATAGCCAATGCCCGGAAAAAGGAAGCTGGGACCGATTCGATTATCGGTTCCAATCCCGACTCTTACCATATCTATATTCGCACCGACCTTTTCGCATAATCTTGAAATTTCATTCATGAAGGAGATCTTTGCGGCCAACATGGAATTGGCGGCGTATTTGGTCATCTCCGCACTCTTGATATCCATGGCTATCAGCCGGTCCTTGGTCTTCATGTAGGGCGAATACAATTCATTCATCAAAGCGGCTGTGCGAGGATTATCCGTTCCGATCACAACCCGGTCAGGTTGCATAAAATCATTGATGGCAACACCTTCTCTTAGAAATTCCGGATTGGAGACCACATCAAACTCAATCTCTACGCCTCTGTCCAGCAAAGCTGTTTTTACTGTTTCTCGAACTCTTTCTGCGGTTCCAACGGGCACTGTTGACTTGTCGACAATGACCTTGAAATCGTCCATATGGGTTCCGATCGTTTTGGCTACGGCCAGGACGTGTTTCAAGTCTGCACTGCCGTCTTCATCCGGAGGGGTGCCAACAGCGATAAAGTTGAAGAGGGACGATTTAACTGCCAGCTCCATATCGGTGGTAAACACAAGACGACGCTGTCTGGCATTTCTCCTGATCATCTCTTCAAGACCTGGCTCGTAAATGGGGATGATTCCGTTGTTCAGGTTTTCAATTTTCTTCTCATCGATATCAACGCAAATGACATCGTTTCCACTTTCTGCAAAGCAAGCCCCGGCAACCAGTCCCACGTAACCACTGCCAAACACACTGACTTTCATTATTCGCCCTTGATTTAAATATTAATTAGGATTCTAACTTAAGGAGTAATTACAGCTGTGATCGCTTGGTAATAATTTTGTCGATCAAACCATATTTGACGGCTTCTTTGGCCGATAGCCAGTGATCACGGTCGATATCCTTTAAAATATCTTCTGAACTTTTTCCTGTAACTGCGGCGTAGAGACCGGCAATCTCTTTTCTGGTCTTAACTATGTTTTTTGAATGTATTTCCAGATCGGTTGTTTGCCCTTCAGCTCCGGCAAGCAAGGGTTGGTGGATCATGATTTTGGAATTGGGAAAGGCATAACGTTTACCATCATCTCCTGCCAGGGAAAGAATGGAACCCATACTGGCTGCCAGGCCCATAACGACAGTAACAACAGGACAAGAGATCATTTTTATCATATCGTAAATGGCAAATCCGCTGTAAACTTCCCCGCCTGGAGAATTAACAAAAATAATAATCTTCTTTTTCGGGTCTTTCTTTTCCAGAACCAGTAATTGCTTGATAACTTTGTCTGCCAGTTTGCCGTCAACGGAACCGGAGATGATGATTGTCCTGGTTTCCATTAGCTCGTTGGCGAAAGAGTTATCCTTCTCCTCTTCGGCGCTTTTGTTCAGTTCAATAGTCATTGTCTGTTCTTTATTTTGGAATCTTGGATGGGTATGGAATGAGGTAAGATCAAACACAAAGAGCTTGAATGTTGATTTACGAAATATACTGATGGATCTATTTTTTTTAGCAATCCCGGCCAGGGGTTAACGCCGGTCAAACCTTGTTGATATAAACATTCAATATATATGATACCCAAAAATCTTGCAATCCATACTTTGAGCGAGACGTGCTTCGAACAGAATGGTTGTGGACTGACTCGGCCTATTTTGATATGAATCTAGATTTTACTGATCAGAGTAAGGATCTGAAAAATGGGGATATATTGCTATAAATCCGGTTTGTGGCAATCTATCAGACCCCACATTTCAAGCTTGTTAAGTAAGGTCAGCACTAGCTACAATAACAAAGCGGCTTACGTAAATCATGTTTCAATTTGCTTCTGTTGAACATTCGGCCTGGTTAGGATTAATTCCGTTGCTCGGAATTGTCTTTTATTACAGCTGGTATCGAAAAAAAAAATTACTGATTCGATTTGCCAATCAGCAAATGCTTCCGGTACTTGTCACTTCAGTTAGTACCTCCAAACGATTGACAAAGCAGGTACTGCTTTTACTTGCCTCACTATTTCTGGTGTTCACTCTAATGAGACCCCAGGGAAATCCGGTAGAAAAAACAGTAAAAAAAAGAGGCAGGGATCTCGTTTTTGTTGTGGATGTCTCCCGGAGCATGCTGGCTGAAGATTTGAAACCGAACCGTTTGGGCAGGGCCAAGCAGATCATTTCGGATGTCGTGGCAATTCTTGAAGGGGACAGGATCGGTCTTCTGGTTTTTGCCGGATCCACGGCTATTAAATCGCCTCTGACCCTGGATTACAACTATTTTTTAAATGTCCTCAACAAGATTGGTCCGGACGATGTAAATCGCGGTGGAACCCTGCTTGGCGATGCCATACGAACGGTTTCCGACCGTATGTTCTATGATCAGGACAATAAATACCGGGACATTATCATCATTACAGACGGTGAAGATCACGAATCTTTTCCGGTAGAGGCTGCGGAAGCGGCAGCTAAACGCGGTATTCGAATACATACGGTAGGACTGGGTGATCCTGAGGGTTCGAACATACCCATCAGGGATGCCGGGACCTATAATTTATTGAAACATCAGAATCAAACAGTCAAAAGCAAATTGGATGAATCCACCCTTAAGAAAATCGCCGAGGTAAGTCGTGGGATATTTGTTCCGGTGAGAACCAACCTGGTGGATCTGGCAGATCTATATCGAGATTATATTGCAGTTGCAGAAAAAAGGGAGACAGAATCCAAAGAATCCAAAATCTGGAGCGAGCTATTTCAATTCTTCCTCGGGGTCGCTATTTTGCTGTTAATGTGTGAAACATTGATCAGCGATAAAAACACCCGATTTTCCTCTTCATCTCTCGCCGGCTCCTGAATTTGACCGGCTCTTTATCAAATTTCACTCATAAAGGAATACAATGAAAATCAAAACCCTGGTGGCACTATCAGCGGTGTTAGTTTTTGCAACGACCTCCGTGTTTGCAAAAGATGTTAAGCAACTGATTACAGAAAAACAGAAAGTAAGTTACAGCATTGGCTTGAGTTTAGGAAACAATTTTAAACAGCAAGGCATCGATATCGATACGACCACCCTGGTTAAGGGAATTGAGGATGCGATAAAAGGGGCAAATCCCTTGTTGACCCAGGAACAGATCAGGGAAGTCATGACAAATTTGCAGAAAAACATGATGGCAAAAAAACAAAAAGCCGATGCCGAATCAGCAGGCAAGAATAAAACTGATGGCGAGCTGTTTTTAGCCAAAAACAAAAGCAAAAAAGGCATCGTGACATTGCCGAGTGGCCTGCAATACCAGGTTGTGAGAAAAGGAACCGGAGCAACACCTAAAGCAACTGATACAGTAGTTACGAACTATGAAGGCACCTTGATTGATGGAAGAGTGTTTGATAGCTCGTACAAAAGAGGTAAACCAGCTACTTTTCCGGTCAACGGTGTCATTAAAGGATGGACCGAGGCTTTGCAGTTGATGAAAACGGGTGCCAAATGGAAACTGTTTATTCCATCTGAATTGGCTTATGGGGCTAGAAGTGCCGGCCCGATTATCGGTCCAAACTCCACCTTGATTTTTGATATAGAATTGCTGGAAATCAAATAACAGGAAAGCGATGAGCCTGAATGTTGGTATTCTGGGGTTTGGATACCTGGGCAAGGAATTGAAAGAAGTACTGGAAACCCATACCGATGTGTGGGTGACCAGGCAACATGCCACTGACCAAGCGGGTAAGCAAGATTCATCTTCTCAAGTTGTCACCTTCCGCTGGACTGATCCTAAAACCTGGTCGAATTTGCCAGATGACAATTCGATTCTGATAGTAACCATTCCCCCTACAAACCAAAACATCACGGAAGAAAAACAGCATGTGGTAAACTGGTGTGACTGGATGCGACATAATCGTTCTCACATCAATCGCTGTGTGTATATTTCAAGTACAGGGGTCTACCCGAACCAACCGGGTGTCTGGAAGGAATCAAGTCGATTCGAATGTGACAGCCTAAAAGGAAAATTGAGACTGCTGACGGAAACTGCAATGGCTGACCATTTTGATACGGTGATTATTCGTCCGGGAGCCATATATGGTAAAGAAAGAAATATCGGCCATCGAATACTTGCAGGAAAACCTGTTCCCAAAGGTCAACAACCGGTTCATCGTATTCATGTTCATGATCTGGCTCGACTTGTGGATAGAGCAATCACATCCGATAATTTTCCAAATGTTATCAATGCAATAGACCTGGAAAGCGAAACGACCAAAAACGTTGCTGATTGGCTGATCAATCAACCCTATTTTCCTGCAGCTCAAGATGTTGCTATTGAGTATCGGACCGATTTTCAAACCAGAAAGTTTAACCTAACCCAGCCGGATCGCAAAATATGCAATCAATTACTGGTAGAAACGGGCTTCTCCCTAAGATTTCCGAGTTACAAGGAAGGGTTGGCCCACGCATTTGGGTAAGCATATCAAGGGTAAAAAGTAATGGCATTCCAAGATTCCGATTCAAAATACTTGAAGGAAATAGACCGACTGAACCGTGAAATACCTGACATTCCCCTGGAAGCAGTGATTAAACAGGATGTTTTGAGACTGGGAGTCCGTTTCTCAAAGGACAGCCTTTGTGTTGCTTCAGGCTACAAACCAAAAGACTATTTCATCTTCAGTTTTGATCTGGCCACCCTCGAAGACTTAAAACAGGAAGGAGAGCATCTGCTT